>NZ_MBQA01000024.1:0-118778 GCF_001709235.1 Pseudoalteromonas sp. BMB | reverse complement strand
GTGGCCGTACAGTAGGTGCTGGTGTTGTAGCAACAATCGAAGAGTAATCTGTAGATTGTCGTAACACACATAAAAAGGTCGCTTTAGCGGCCTTTTTTAATACCCTGTAGCAGCGATTTTATATCGCGACAAAGGAAAGGGGATCATTCTTCAATAAAAGCCTCATTTTTGTCGTTGTGATGGTTATAACGAACAATCCGATAATGTTCTTATATTTGCTTTCGACAGCTTAAAATCCATATTCTCACCATTTAATCTTTCTATTCTATATGCTGATATCCTGCCACCAGTCACGTAAAAATTTGGTTAATTACGTAAAGGTGTGCACAATAAGCCCATATAAAACCTAAAATTAGGGAGTGTAAAGATGTTAGGTCTTTTGGCTCGAACAATTTCTGCTGTGCTCAGTATCACAATGTCACTATGTACTTTTGCAAGCTTTGCCAATGTAGATAAGGACAGATCCTATATTTTGGCGACAGCCTCATCTGGTGGCACTTTTTACCCAGTAGGTGTCGCGATTGCGACACTAACTAAGCTAAAAGTCACGCCGCAGCACGGTATGAGTGTGTCGGCCATTACCTCTGCCGGTTCTGGTGATAACCTCAAACTCATGCGTAATAAAGAAGCTGAGCTGGCTATTCTACAGGGTCTTTACGGTGCGTGGGCGACGCAGGGGACGGGGGCAATGGCACCCGTTGGCAAACAAGATTATCTGCGTTCTGTGACTATGCTGTGGCAAAACGTAGAGCACTTTGTCATTGCTAAGAAGTATGCCAAAACAGGCAACGTCTCAGATTTGAAAAACCTATATTCACAAGGGTTTGGTATTGGTAAGCGTAACTCTGGAACGGAAGGTTCTGGGAAGCACATCATGGCTGCACTGGGCGTTGATAGTGACAAATTCACTTTGGTGCATAAAGGTTACGCGGGCTCTTCTAGCGCCCTACAAAATGGTCAGATTGCGGGAATGAATATTCCAGCAGGCGTACCTGTCAGCGCTATTACAAGTGCTTATGCAGCCGATGCCAATGGTATTACGGTGCTGGATTTTACTGATGAGCAGCTAAATAAAGTCAACGCTGAGGTAGAGTTATGGTCACGCTTCGAGATCCCAGCTAACACTTACCCCGGCCAAACTAACGCAATCAAAACGATTGCGCAGCCAAACTTTCTTGCTGCGCATAAAGACATGAGTGAGGAAGATGTATATCTACTCACCAAGGCAATTTATGAAAATTTAGTCTTTCTTCAAACCATCCATAAAGCGACTAAAGCCATGGCGATAGAAAAGGCACTCATGGGACTGCCTGCTAAGCTACATCCCGGCGCGCTGAAGTATTATAAAGAAATAGGTATTGCCGTACCTGCTCATCTGCAGTAACGCCGCCAACTAAGTAAAACGGGATAGTATCTATCAATGAGTAATAGTAGCAATGAGCAAAGCACATTAGCAGCACCAACTCGTGAGCGGATCGCTTTTTATTTAGCGATATTCACGAGTTTGTTGCACCTCTATTTTAACTTGGTCGCCACTTGGCCGGATAATTATATTTCAGCCATCCATTTCATGTTATTTGGTAGCATTATCTTACTCACCTTGCCACTTAGAGTTGGCAAATTGGCAGTGCTTTCTGGCGTTATTGATATCGGGCTGTTTATCGGTTTAATCGTGAGCTGTGGCTATCTTGTTCTGTACAGTGATGCGTTGGCTGCGCGTAATTATGAATTTGCTACGGCTGACTGGATAGCATCTTCCACCGCTGTACTCCTCGCGCTTGAGTTGGTCCGGCGCTGTATGGGCTGGTTTATCCCGATGATGATCCTACTGGCGATGAGTTATGTACTGTTTTTGGGACAGTATATCGATGGCGTGTTTCATTTTGCGGGTTTAAGCGCAGAAACTATTTTGTTTCGCAATTACTTTGATGACGGCTTGTTTGGACCTATTGCTAAAATTTCTTGGACGTTTGTCTTTATGTTTATCCTGTTTGGCGCATTTCTAGTCCAAGCAGGAACAGGGGATTTTATCATTCGCTTTGCCAATGCGCTTGTTGGTCGTATGGTTGGCGGACAAGGACTTGTTGCTGTCGTGAGCTCGGGTATGATGGGCTCAGTATCAGGCTCTGCTATCGCGAATACAGCGGCGACTGGGGTGATCACCATTCCATTAATGAAGAAAGCAGGCTTTCCTGCAAAGTTTGCGGCAGCAGTTGAAGCCGGAGCATCGACGGGAGGTCAGCTGATCCCGCCGATTATGGGGGCCGGTGTATTTGTGATGGCCTCTTATACTCAAATTCCTTATCTTACGATAATTGCGGCGGCCTTTGTTCCCGCTCTGCTTTATTTCGCATCTATCGCCATCTTTGTACGTATTCAAGCTAAGCGTTTGAATATCCAGCCAGCATTAGAATCAGAGCAATTGAGTGCTTGGCAAGAGCTGAAGTCCGGTTGGCATCATTTATTACCTATCGTGTTGCTCGTAACATTGATGATTTATGGCTTTACGCCAACTTATGCAGTCAGTATTGCGACGCTCAGTGTGTGTCTATTTTCTTTGTTTTCACATTCGCCGATGAAGTGGTCAAAGGTTTTGGCTGCGCTTGCAAATGCAACTGAAAACAGCGCTAAGACAGCAATATTATTGGTGGCCATTGGCATGCTGGTGAATTGTATTTCGATCAGCTCCTTAGGGGTTACTTTTTCTCTAATGATAAATGAATGGGCGGGAGCAAGCTTGATACTGTTGTTGGTATTGATTGCATTGGCCTCGCTAATTATCGGTATGGGACTGCCTGTTACGGCATCATATATTGTGTTGGCAACGCTTTCTGCACCTGCTTTGTATGGCTTGATCAGCCAGTCAGCACTGGTAGAGATCATAGTAAATGGTCAACTCAATGACACTGCGACGATGATGATGAGTATGATGGCACCAGCGCTAGGAGAGATATACAACCAGCCAAATATTACAGCGGCTCAAGTGTTTACTATTTTGGCAAGCTTGCCGCCAGAGGCTATTGATATTATTCGCAGTAGCCAATTTGATGCCACGCATTTGGCCATGATGCTACTTTCTGCCCATATGATTATTTTTTGGTTATCGCAAGATAGCAATGTGACACCGCCGGTATGCTTGGTCGCTTTTACCGCCGCGGGAATTGCCAAAACACCGCCGATGGCAACAGGAATAGAAGCATGGAAAACGGCCAAAGCGCTATACATCGTTCCCTTACTGTTTGCTTATACGCCGTTTATCGGGGGGAGTAATTTCGAGATCATGCAGGTTTTTTTCACCGCGCTTGTGGGGATGTACGCTTTGGCAGCAGCGATATATGGCTATGCGGAGGCGAAGCTCAATAAACCTATCAGGATGGTGTCAGCGCTTTTAGGTATCGCTTTAGTTTGGCCACACCAAATAATCTCTGTAGATATAGCGGCAGCACTATGTGTTATTGCTGTTGTTACAAAGCAAGTAGTAGATAATCGTCTAACTTAAGCTTTGCTATGCACCATAAGTAGGCCCCCTAAACTGGGGCCTTATGATATTAGACGATATGCTGAATAGACTGATGTATTCGAGCAGGTAGCAGGGCTTTTAAGTACTGCTCTAAAGTATGCAGTGATTCTGTGCCGCGAATGCCCGCGGCTTCATCTTGTTCTATAAAGCCTTGCTCTTTTAGACTAGTGACAAATGCACTGAGCACTTTTTTGTCAAAAAACTCTGGGCTTTTGATACCATGCAAAGTTCCTAGTCGGTCGGCAAGAAGTGCACTTTCTTTTTCAAGCTCGCTACGACTTAATCCTTGATGACGCTTAACCAGGTTAATCGTGATTGCATAGCGTTCAAGCGTTAAGTGGATCACTTTACCTAGCATTTCTAATTGTGCCAACGCGCTACCATCTTTGTTAACCGAGGCTAGGTGACCATCAAAGGTGATTAGACCCTTAGCCGCAAAGTATTCAAAAATAGACTCTATATATCCTGTCTTAAGGTCTGTTAAGAACCACTCTTTTGCAAACAAGGGATACAACAGCGCTACTTCATTACGACACTCATCAACAGTCAAGCTGTAGCGATTGAAGAGCTGCTGAGCGATTAAGCTTGGTACGGCAAACAGGTGCAGAATATTGTTACGGTAATAGTTAAGCAGAGCGCGTTCTTTTTCCTTAACACTAATGATGCTGCCGAAACTGTCTTCAATAATATCGAACTTATCAAGCTTAAGTGCATGATCGAGTAAGCCCTCAGAGCTCGAATCTGGCACCGTCGCATTGTCGTGATAAGGTGCATGTCTGTGTAGTCCAAGATACAAATCGAGCTGTTGTAGCAGTTGTGATTTAGGCAATGCAAATTGCTCGTTACTCAGCAAAATTGTCGCAAGCAAATTAACTGAGTTCAGTGCTGCTGAGTTATTTATCTCAGTCATGATGACATCAGCGAGATCGGCAACTTGCTTGTTCAGCCAAGCTGGCTTTTGAGTTTCGGTGGGGTGGATAGAATCACGCCAATCTGGTTGATGCTCATTTAAAAATTGGTTGACTGATATCGGATCGCCAAAATTTAAATACCCTCTACCATAGTTTTTAAGGTTCTTAATCGCCTTAAAAATACCAAAGATAGACTCATTTTTCTTACTGTTGCCAGCCAGCTCTTTGAGGTAGGTGTTGATCTCCATAACATGTTCGTAGCCGAGATAAACGGGCACTAGTGAGATAGGTCTGTCTATACCACGCAACATAGATTGCAGTGTCATTGCCAGCATCCCCGTTTTTGGTGGTAGTAGACGACCGGTACGACTACGGCCGCCTTCGGTATAAAACTTAACGGAATACCCTTTGATAAATAACTGACTTAAATATTCCTTGAATACCGCGGAATAGAGTTTGTTACCCGAAAAAGAACGGCGAATAAAGAAGGCACCACTACGACGGAAAATCGGTCCCGCAGGGAAAAAGTTGAGATTAACGCCAGCTGCGATATGCGGTGGTACTAAACCCTGATGGTAAATCACATAAGTTAGAAGCAAGTAATCCATATGGCTACGATGACATGGCACGTAAATTATCTCGTGTCCTTTGTCCGCAAGTGCTTGTACTTTGTCTGAGTTATTAACTTCAATACCATTATAAAGCTTGTTCCACAGCCAAGTGAGGGCCCGGTCAGCTACACGTACCATGGCGTCTGAATAGTTCGCGGCTATTTCGTCTAATAATCTAAGTGCTTGTAACCTTGCTTCTTCCTGACTTAGACCTTTTGCCTTTGCTTCGTCTGTAATGGCCTTTTTAATGCTTTGCGATGCTAAGATAGAATTAAATAGCTGCTCACGTGATGGCAGTTTGGGGCCGGTAGCAGCCAATTTTTGACGACGGAAATGCACACGTGCAACGCGCAGCAGCTTATGTGGCAGCTCCTCAACGTCTGCTTTATCGTTTAACAATTGGTTGAGTTCAATCGGGCGGGAAAATCGAACAAAGTTATCCCTGCCTGAAAACAAGATCACAAAGCATTTGCGTAGCCAGCTCGGTGTTAATGAGTTGGATAATAAGGTTCCCACACCAGGCTTTTCTTTGCCTGGATTACGACCCCACAATATGGTGACCGGAATAACCTGCGCATCGGTATTGTCATCATCTTTTAGCGCTTCAAAAATCGCTTTGCTATGTTCAAGTGCATCACTTGGTTTATGACTATTACCAAAGACACTTGGCGGAGTCTGGATCCCAACAAAACGATTGAGCTCTTTATTGCCAATTCGCGCTTTTTGAGACGGCCTTGGTAAACCAAGCTTTTTACACATAACGTCTAGCGCGACCATGTCTGATACCGAGTCGAGTCTCGCTACATAAAATGTGGGAATGCTGGGATCTAGCTCGTAATCCTCGATGGGATGCTCTGGCAATACTTTACTTTTAACAAAAAGCCAGTTGCTACAGCGAGCGATGGTTGTAAGCAAATAAGAAAAAATCTGCATGGGAATACCGAACAATTATCATTAGCCATAGAATACCAAGATTTAACTGGACTGACCATTTACAAAGGCGTCATCCATGTTTTCTTGTCGCAATATTTCACTATGGAAGACTAACAGAAGCGAACGCTTGAGTAGAGTGAATTTTGTTCTATGTGCTTTGTGTGAGTGAAATATTATGTATGTTCAATGTGCTTTATCTGCGCGACAGCGCCTACGGATCCGAGCGATAAAATTACTTTGTATTAGTTGTTGCATTTATCACCAATATCACTATAATATGCAGACTTTCTTGACCATAGCGTCTAGGAAAGTAAATGAAAGGTCTGGATTTCAGGCCCTATGAACAGGAACTCCAATTGTGAGTTCAACGGTAGAAATAAATTTACAACCGACTTCTCAGGAATAATTGAGTTAGTCTCGGTCGTTTTTTTATGCTCTTTTTAAATGCTCTTTTTATTTTGAGGTTTAAGAATGTCAAATCAACGCATTCGTATTCGCCTAAAAGCTTTTGACCACCGTTTGATTGACCAATCAACGGCGGAAATCGTGGAAACAGCGAAGCGCACTGGTGCACAGGTTCGTGGTCCAATCCCACTACCTACGCGCAAAGAACGTTTCACAGTATTGATCTCTCCGCACGTAAACAAAGACGCGCGTGATCAGTATGAAATCCGCACCCACAAACGTCTGATCGACATCGTAGAACCAACTGACAAGACTGTAGACGCTCTAATGCGCCTAGACCTTGCTGCTGGTGTTGATGTTCAAATCAGCCTGGGTTAATCGGAAGATTAGAGAGGTTTTAGGAAAATGGCATTAGGTCTAGTCGGTCGTAAAGTGGGTATGACACGTATCTTCACTGAAGATGGTGTATCTATCCCTGTGACAGTTATCGAAGCGACTCCTAACCGTGTTACGCAGATCAAATCTGACGCAACTGACGGTTATAACGCGCTTCAAGTTACTGCAGGCGAGAAAAAAGCAAGCCGTGTAAACAAACCAGCAGCGGGTCACTTCGCTAAAGCTGGCGTTGAAGCGGGTCGCGGCCTGTGGGAATTCCGTCTTAACGGCGGTGAAGGTGAATTTGAAGTAGGTTCAGAGCTAACTGTTGAACTTTTCACTGAAGTGAAAAAAGTAGACGTTACTGGTACTTCAAAAGGTAAAGGTTTCCAAGGTGGTGTTAAGCGCTGGAACTTCAGCATGCAAGACGCAACTCACGGTAACTCTCTATCTCACCGTGCTCCTGGTTCAATCGGTCAAAACCAGTCTCCTGGTAAAGTTTTCAAAGGTAAGAAAATGGCCGGTCAAATGGGTAATGTTCGTTCAACGACACAGAACCTTGAACTAGTACGTGTTGACGCAGAGCGTAACTTGCTTTTAGTTAAAGGTGCAGTACCTGGCGCTATCGGCGGTGACGTTATCGTTAAACCAGCTGTTAAAGCATAAGTCCTGGAGATTTAGTGATGGAATTAGCAATTAAAGGCGCTGGCGCGCTTGAAGTTTCCGAAGCTACTTTTGGACGTGAGTTTAACGAAGCATTGGTACACCAAGTAGTTGTTGCTTATGCAGCAGGTGCTCGCCAAGGTACTCGTGCTCAATTGACACGTTCTGAAGTACGCGGTGGTGGTAAGAAACCATTCCGCCAAAAAGGTACTGGCCGTGCACGTGCTGGTACAATCCGCAGCCCAATCTGGCGCAGCGGTGGTGTGAGCTTTGCAGCTAAGCCGCAAGATCACAGCCAAAAAGTTAACCGTAAAATGTATCGCGGTGCGATCAAGAGCATTCTTTCTGAGCTTGTTCGTCAAGATCGTCTAGTAGTTGTTGAAAACTTTGGTCTAGAAGCACCAAAGACTAAAGAACTAGTAGCTAAGCTTAAAGAACTTGAGCTTAAAGACGTACTAATCGTGACTGAAGAAGTAGATGAGAATCTATTCCTTTCTGCACGTAACCTGTACAAGGTTGACACGCGTGACGTAGCTGGCATCGACCCAGTAAGCCTAATCGCTTTCGATAAGGTTCTGATTACTGCTGCTGCTGTTAAGCAACTTGAGGAGGCGCTAGCATGATCCGTGAAGAACGTCTTTTAAAAGTAATCCTTGCTCCACACATCTCTGAGAAGAGCACTGTATCTGCTGAAGAAAACAACACTATCGTTTTCAAAGTAGCTAAAGATGCAACTAAAGCTGAAGTTAAAGCAGCTGTAGAAAAGCTTTTCGAAGTAGAAGTAACTGGTGTTCGCACTCTAAATGTTAAGGGTAAGACAAAGCGTACTGGTATGCGTTTTGGCCGTCGTAGCGATTGGAAAAAAGCATACGTTACTCTTAAAGAAGGTAGCGAGCTAGACTTTGTCGGCGGCGCCGAGTAATAAGGGGAGTTAGAATTATGGCACTTCAAAAGTGTAAACCAACTTCTGCGGGTCGTCGTCACGTCGTTAAAGTGGTTAACCCTGATCTACACAAGGGTAAGCCTTACGCTCCGCTATTAGAGAAAAACTCTAAATCAGGTGGTCGTAACAACAACGGTCGTATCACGGTTCGTCACATCGGTGGTGGTCATAAGCAACACTACCGTGTAATCGACTTTACACGCACAAAAGATGGCATTCCAGCTAAAGTTGAGCGTCTAGAGTACGATCCAAACCGTAGCGCAAACATCGCTCTTGTATTATATGCAGACGGTGAGCGTCGTTACATTATTGCACCTAAGGGTCTTAAAGCAGGTGATGCAATCCAATCTGGTGTTGATGCACCAATCAAGGTTGGTAACACACTACCTATGCGTAATATCCCTGTAGGTTCTACTGTACACAACGTTGAACTTAAACCTGGCAAAGGTGCACAAATTGCACGTTCTGCTGGTGCTTACGTACAGATCCTTGCTCGTGAAGGTCAATACGTAACACTACGTCTTCGCTCTGGCGAAGTTCGTAAGGTTGAGTCTGATTGTCGTGCGACTCTTGGCGAAGTAGGTAACGCAGAACACATGCTACGTTCACTAGGTAAAGCTGGTGCAAATCGTTGGCGTGGTATCCGTCCTACAGTTCGTGGTGTTGCCATGAACCCGATTGACCACCCACACGGTGGTGGTGAAGGTCGTACTTCTGGTGGTCGTCACCCTGTATCTCCATGGGGCGTACCTACTAAAGGTTACAAGACTCGTAAGAACAAGCGTACTGATAAGTTTATCGTACGTCGTCGTACTAAATAATAGTTGAGGAATTGCCATGCCACGTTCTCTCAAGAAAGGTCCATTTATTGACCTACACTTGCTGAAGAAGGTAGAGAAAGCGTTGGAAAGCGGTGACAAGAAGCCAATTAAAACTTGGAGCCGTCGTTCAATGATCATACCTAACATGATCGGATTGACCATCGCTGTCCATAATGGTCGTCAGCACGTTCCTGTGTTCATCACAGACGAAATGATCGGTCACAAACTGGGTGAATTTGCACCTACACGTACTTACCGCGGTCACGCTGCGGATAAGAAAGCTAAGAAGCGTTAATCGGAGGGTATGATGGAAGCATTAGCTAAACACAAATTCGCCTCTGGTTCGGCGCAGAAAGCACGTCTAGTGGCAGATCAGATCCGTGGACTTCCGGTTGATCGCGCGCTAGAAATCCTGGCGTACAGCCCGAAGAAAGCGGCTGTATTAGTTAAGAAAGTACTTGAGTCTGCTATCGCGAACGCGGAGCACAACGAAGGTGCTGACATTGATGAGCTTAAAGTGGCTAAAGTATTTGTAGACGAAGGTCCTACAATGAAACGTATTATGCCACGTGCTAAAGGACGCGCAGACCGCATCCTTAAGCGTACAAGCCACATCACTGTTGTGGTATCGGATAGCTAGGAGATATAAGTAATGGGACAAAAAGTTCATCCTACTGGTATTCGCCTAGGTATCTCAAAGCCTTGGGTATCTACTTGGTACGCGAATACAAAAGATTTCTCTGAACAGCTTTTTGGCGATCACAAAGTACGTCAATACCTTACTAAGGAATTGAAAAGTGCTTCTGTAGCTAAGATCGTTATCGAGCGTCCAGCTAAATCAATCCGTGTAACAATTCACACAGCTCGTCCTGGTGTTGTTATCGGTAAAAAAGGTGAAGATGTTGAAAAGCTTCGCCAAGCTGTAACTAAGCTTGCTGGTGTACCTGCGCAAATCAACATCGCAGAAGTACGTAAGCCAGAGCTAGATGCACAGTTAGTTGCTGACGGTATCTCTTCTCAGCTAGAGCGTCGTGTTATGTTCCGTCGTGCTATGAAGCGCGCAGTACAAAACGCAATGCGCCTAGGTGCTAAGGGTATCAAAGTTGAAGTAAGCGGCCGTCTAGGCGGTGCTGAAATCGCACGTTCTGAGTGGTACCGTGAAGGTCGTGTACCTCTACACACTCTACGTGCTGATATCGACTACGCAACTTCAGAAGCTTTGACCACTTACGGTATCATCGGTGTTAAGGTTTGGATCTTCAAAGGCGAAGTAATTGGTGGTCTTCCACTAGTTCAAGAGCAAGAGAAGCCAGCTAAACGTGCGCCGAAGAAAGCTAAAAAAAGTGCTAAGTAAGAGGTAGCGACTAATGTTACAGCCAAAACGTACAAAATTCCGTAAGGTACACAAAGGCCGCAACCGTGGTCTGGCTACCAGCGGTAACAAAGTTAGCTTCGGTTCTTTCGGCTTGAAAGCGACTGGCCGTGGCCGTATGACTGCTCGTCAAATCGAAGCAGCTCGTCGTGCTATGACACGTCACGTCAAGCGTCAAGGTAAAATCTGGATCCGTGTATTCCCAGATAAGCCAATTACAGAGAAACCGCTTGAAGTTCGTATGGGTAAAGGTAAAGGTTCTGTTGAATACTGGGTTGCTGAAATTCAGCCTGGTAAAGTACTTTACGAGATGGAAGGTGTTTCAGAAGAGCTTGCTCGCGAAGCATTCGACCTAGCTGCTCGTAAATTACCTTTCAAAACAACATTTGTAACTCGGACGGTAATGTAATGAAAGCTAGCGAACTTAAAGACAAAAGCGTAGAAGAGCTAAATGCTGAACTTCTAGAGCTTCTTCGTGAGCAGTTCAACCTGCGCATGCAAGCGAGCACTGGTCAGCTAGCTCAAACTCACGAGCTTAAGAAAGTACGTCGCAATATTGCGCGTGTGAAAACGGTTATCAACCAGAAGGCAGGTGCATAATGAGCGATAAGATCCGTACTGTACAAGGTCGTGTAGTTAGCGACAAAATGGACAAGTCAATCGTTGTTGCTATCGAGCGTCAGGTTAAACACCCGATCTACGGTAAGTTCATCAAGCGTACAACTAAGTTGCACGCACACGATGAAAACAACACAGCTACTCACAGGTGACGTCGTGACTATTCGCGAATGTGCGCCAATCTCTAAGAAAAAATCTTGGACGCTAGTTGACGTGATTGAACGTCCTAAGAAAGCTTAATTTTAGTTTTTAACTAAATTAGACTTTTATAAAGCCCCGGCATCTGCTGGGGCTTTTGCGTTTCTGGATGTATGTTTGAGCGCAACGAAGATGGTTGGTTATTACCTCTATATACTTATTTGTTCCAGAGTAGATAGCTTTATCGCAGTGCTGGACGTAATACGCCGCTCCTTATTCAACAAGCCAATCATAAATATGGAGCATTAAAGGTCGTTACTTTACTTTGTTCGATTTTTAATCGGTACATTTCTTTACTAAATCAAAAAACACGACAATGATTATTGTATTAAACACAAGCTAATAGTTTTGGCATCTGTGAATGCTGATGGGCTTATCTATAAATACAATGTCAGGTGCTTTTATGCTTTCTAAGTTAAGGTTAAGCCAACAATTATCTACTTCATTTGGAGTAATGATTGTACTTATGGTTGCACTCTCTAGCGTCGCTTATATTGGATTGAATGGCGGTTATAGTAATTTTGTTGAGTATCGCTCTTTGGCAAGAGCGAGCAATCTAGCAAGTACATTGGAAGCGAACTTGCTCTCACTTAGGATCAATGTGCTGAATTATTTGAAGCAGCAATCAAAAGACGATATTGAACAATTTGAACAGAAAGTGAAGCTTTTACATGATGCATTAGCAGAAGCCAAGGAGGCCCTTAATCAAAAAGAAAGCAAGCAGCTTATTGGAAAAAGTGAAACAGCTTTGGTTACATATGAAACTGCTTTTAGGGAGATTATGGCACTTTATGGTCGTAGAAATACTGTGGTTCATGACGGGCTGGATAAAATAGGCCCTCAAATGCGCAAGAATATTTCGCAATTAATAGAATCTAGCATTGATATGAGTGACTTTGAAGGACTTGCGGCTGCTACACATATGCAGGAAAAGCTGCTGCTAGGGAGACTTTTCGTAACGAAATTCTTAGTGAGTAACCAGTTAGATGACTACAACAGAGCCATGGATGAACTAAAGCAAGAGAAGATGTTTCTAACTCAGTCTAAGTCTAGGTTTATGAATGAAAATGCAAAAAATTTACTGTTTGATATAGAACAATCAGGAGAACGCTACTTAGATGGAGTGAGAGAAGTACAAGATATTATCACAGAGAGAAATCGACTGATTACCGAAGTACTAAATATTAATGGTCAAAATATCGCAGAGCATTTGGCACGTGTGAAAGAATCGATCAAGGAAAGGCAGGATGAATTAGGTCCCATAGCTCAAAGTGAGAGTAGGAAGACAGTAACAATTATTATTGCAGTATCTGTTGTGGTGATTTTGTTAGGCTGCTTTTTAAGTTGGTATATCACACGACTAATCAAGACCCCTATTGGTGGGGAGCCAAAAGAAATCGCGGAAGTGGCATCAAGGATAGCCAGTGGCGACCTCACAATACAGTTTGACAGGGGGGAATCGGTCAGCGGTATTTATTTGGCAATGCGTGATATGGCTGACAAACTAAAAGCCATCATTGCAGAAATCCAAAGCTCTACACATGCACTATCTTCCTCGTCGGAAACACTTAGTGCTATCACCTCCCAGTCTAAACAAGGGGCGGACAACCAAATGGAGCAACTCAGTCATAGTGCTGTTTCGATGAATGAAATGGCTGCTACGATTGCTGAGATAACCCAAAGTGCTCAACTCGCAGCGGATGCCGCGACCGATGCGGATTCTCAATCTAATTCAGGTGTTCAAGTTGTCGTTGCAACACAGCAAGCAATGGAAGGTCTAGTTGGTAAAATAGAAAATGTTAGCAAAACCATTGAGAATCTTGAACAAGAAACAGAGTCGGTAGGTTCTATTTTGGATGTTATTAGGGGTATAGCGGAGCAAACTAATCTGTTGGCGCTCAACGCAGCAATTGAAGCCGCAAGGGCTGGTGAACAAGGGCGTGGCTTTGCCGTAGTGGCAGATGAGGTGAGAAGCCTTGCGAGTCGCACCCAAAAGAGCACGGACGAAATTCAGGAGATGATCTCTAAGTTGCAAAATGAAGCGAAGCGCTCCGTTGGCATGATGCGAGATAACGTGAAAGACGCGAAAGATACAGCAGACAAATCAGCGAAAACGGATGAAGTGTTACAAGCGATTTCTTCCTCTGTGAGTACGATTAAAGATATGAACCTGCAAATAGCCAGTGCTTCTGAGGAGCAAAACACAGTTACACAGCAACTTTCGCAAAGTGTGACAGAAATCAGCGAAACCGCGCAGGAGACAGCAACCGGAGCCGAGCGAGCGTCAGATGAAGCGTTATCGCTGTTGTCGTTGTCCCGCGCACTAGATAAGTCGGTGAGCAGTTTTAGGTTATAAGTGGTGATACGCTGTAGCACTAAAGTGTGCTGTCTTTTTACTGTACAGCCGTTATGCTAGAGCAAACAATAAAAAATCATCACTGTTATGTTTTCTATCGGGCTAATCAGTCTTATTGCGCTGCTGTATTTAGCGCTTTTATTTACCATTGCATGGGGCGCAGATAGGGCGAGTACTAAATTTAGGTCTTATCGTGCCAAGCAAGTTACCTATGCCTTGTCACTTGGGGTGTATTGCACCTCTTGGGCGTTTTTTGGTACTACCGCGCAAGCTGCAAATAATGGCTGGTGGCTTGCTCCAACTTATGTTGGCACGATTTTACTGTTTATATTTGGTTGGCAAGTCTACACACGAATTGCTGAAATATGCCGCCAGCAGCAGCTCACTTCCATGGCGGACTTTATTGCCACGCGTTACGGTAATTCTTCTAGTTTGTCTGGACTCATTTCTCTGATCTCTGTTATTGCGGTCGTGCCCTATATTGCCCTTCAGCTTAATGCTACCAGCGCCAGTATCGGTATGCTAACAAGTGACACCCAGCGGGTGAGTGTCGCGTTTTGGCAGGATAGTACTTTTTATATCACCTTGCTGTTAGCTCTATTCGCAATTTTATTTGGCACACGTAGGCTGAGACCGAGTGAGCATAACCCAGGGTTGATGACTGCCATCGCCTTTGAGTCATTAGTTAAGTTGCTGGCGTTTATTGCCGTTGGTGTTTATGTCTGTTTTGTGCTCTTTGAGTCACCCTCTCACTTACTTAACCAGGCGGAACAGCAGGGAATTACCAAGCAAATAGAGGCAACCGCTAGCCCAACCTATGTTTATTTAGTCCATGTTCTTTTAGGGGCATTGGCAACGCTGTGTTTGCCGAGGCAGTTTCATACCTCTTTTATTGAATATGATGAACAAAACCAATTTAAGACCGCACGCTGGTTATTTCCCGTTTATTTGTTGCTGATTAATTTATTTATTTTGCCGATCGCCTATGCCGGGCTGGTGTATTTTAATGGTCAAGATGTTGGCTACGATACGTTTGTGCTTGCCTTACCACTGGGATCTGATGCGCCTGTAGTCGCTTTGATAGCCTTTTTAGGAGGGTTCTCTGCGGCGACGAGCATGGTGATAGTCTCAGCCATCGTGCTATCTATTATGATCACCAATGACTTTATCAATCAATTTTTGTTGCGCCGCTCGCAGTTAAATTCGAGCCATCGGGGCTTATCTAAGTTTAATCTGCTCAATGCTCGACGGATGGTCATTGTTGGCATTTTATTATTGAGTTACGCCAGTCATCGCGTGCTGGCTGAGGGCAACACGTTGGCCAATATGGGGCTCATGTCATTTGCCTTGGTTGCGCAGTTTGCGCCCGCGATGGTGGTTGGTTTATGGTGGCGTGGGGCTTCATGCTTAGGCGCGCAATTGGGGATTGTGACGGGGTTTGCTATTTGGTTTTACACACTGTTGTTACCGAGCCTCATTAGTGGCTTTAACTTCGAAAGTCACTGGTTGAGCGCGGGACCTTTGAATATCACATGGTTAGCACCTTTAGACTTTTTGGGTCTGGGGTTAGACAGTACTAGCCAGTCCGTCCTGATCTCTTTAAGTGCAAATTTGTTGGTTTATTTGCTGGTGCCGTTTATTTCATCTGCACGTCTTGCTGAGCGCTTACAAAGCAATAAATTTGTAATGCCGTCCAAATCTGCACAGTCCGCTAACACGGTGTTGAGTTACCAAGACTTGGCAACATTACTGCAGCGCTTTAGCGAGCAAGCGCGTGCGCAGCAGCTTGTAGAGCTTCATTTTCCTAAAGAGCCTGCAAACTGGAAACTGCCAGCGCCATTGCAAGTTGAAAATATGATCGAGCGGGAGATGTCGACGCTCGTCGGAGGGGCATCTGCGAAACTGATTTTAGATGTCGCCAAAGATGAAAAACGCCAACCTTTAGAGCAAGTTGCAGAATTTGTCGATGAAGCGTCACAGGTGCTACGTTTTAATCGCGACTTACTGCAGTCGACGATAGAGAACGTCAGTCAGGGGATAAGTGTAGTAGATAGCCAACTGCAATTGGTCGCTTGGAACCAGCGCTACGCAGAAATGTTTAATTATCCAGACAATGCGCTGTTTATTGGGCGTCCTGTGGCTGAGCTTATTCGTTACAATGCGCAGCGCGGACTGTTTGGTGATGCTGATGTCGAGCAGCAAGTAGAGAAGCGTCTATCACATTTACGACGAGGCAATGCGTATCGCTACCGCCGCGAGCATCACGATGGTCGAGTGTTTGAAATGCAAGGTAACCCATTGCCTGGAGGTGGATTTGTAACGACCTATACAGATATCACCGAGTTTGTAAAACAACAATCCTTACTAGAGCAAGTTAATGTCAATCTAGAAGAAACGGTTGCGGCAAGGACCAAAGAGTTGATAGACGCCAACCGTGCTTTATCTTCTGCGAAACGCCAAGCGGAACATGCAACGGAGAGTAAGACCCGTTTTTTCGCCGCAGCGAGTCATGATCTGTTACAGCCATTTAACGCAGCGAGCCTGTTTTGCTCATTGATGAGTGAAAAGGCCCAAGGGACCGACTTAGCTGAGCTTTCGCAAAGCATTAAAAGTTCATTGGCAAGTGCTGAAGAACTGTTGTCGAGCATTCTTGAACTCACAAAGTTAGAGGCTGGGGCGTTTAAGGTTAATCGCTCGCGCTTTGCATTGTCGTCACTGCTGGAACCATTGGAAAATGAATATGGGGCGGTTGCGAAAGACAAAGGATTAGCGTTTGCGGTGCGGGTTTGTGATGTCATGCTCTACACCGATAAAGCACTGCTAAAAAGGGTATTGGGAAACTTACTGAGTAACGCTATCCGTTACACTGAGTCTGGTACGGTAAGACTTATCGCTGAATGCCAGGGGGAGAGTGTTTCTATCATTGTTGAAGACACAGGAGTGGGTATTGCAAAGCAAGATCAGGACGCCATATTTCAAGAGTTCAAACAGCTTCACAGTAAAGAGCTCGCGCAGGGGTTAGGACTTGGACTTGCGATCAGCAAACGAATTTGCGAAGTGTTGGAAATTCCCATCACCCTTGGCTCACAACTTAATAAAGGCACACAATTTACCTTAACACTGCCAAGTTTTGGAATGCAGACGGATCAAAAGACCGAAGTAACCGCTGACAAGCCCAGCGGTGATTCGCAATTATCGGGTCTGTCTATTTGGTTGCTAGATAATGATGCCAACGCACTAAATGCATTATCTCAAGTATTACTAAGTTGGGGGTGCCAAGTAGCTGTGGCGCGAGATGAAGCAGAGCTTAGCGCGCTGCAAGCAACGAGTCGGGCAGATATGCTGATCGCGGATTATCAGCTTGATCATGGAATCACTGGTCTTGAGGTAATAGCAGCGCTTAAGCTTGATGATATGCCAATCATTATTAACACAGCTAACCATGACGAGGCCATCCGAGAGCGAGTGAGTGATGCAGGGATCCCATTACTCTATAAACCACTTAAAACACCAGCTCTAAAGCGCATGATTAAGCGATTGCTCTAGTCTTTTAGGGCTTAAGCATTCGCTTCATCGTCGAGATGTACATCCGTAGCCAGCTGATTAAAGAGGATCCCAGCTTGGGTGCGGTTATACACATTGAGCTTTTTTAAAATAGCTGAAACATGCTGTTTGATGGTGGTCTCTTGAATCGACATTGCATACGCAATCTGCTTGTTCAAAAGGCCATCGGCAATCATGGTTAATACTCGATATTGCTGGGGAGTTAGCTTTTCTAAATTACGTGCAAATTGTGCTTGTTCGCTGTCATTTTCAGGCGCAATATCCACGATTTCAGGTAACCAAGTTTCTCCTTCAATAACGAGCTTGATGGCATCACTGATCACCTCTAGTGAGGAAGACTTGGGAATATAAGCGCTTGCCCCGAGGGCAATGCATTGGCTAATAACGGCTGCCGATTCGTTGGCTGAAACCATGATCACTAATATGTCTGGATACTGATTTCTTAACCGGGCAAGACCTTCGAGACCTTTCGCGCCAGGAATAGATAAGTCCAAAAATACTAGCTCTGTTTCAGGATGCGCGAGCAACATCTCGAATAAGCTGTCTAAGGTACTGGCTTCTTTGATCGGGTCATGACCAATCGCTTGTGCAGCGGCTTGTTTGAGTGCGCTGCGAAATAATGGGTGGTCATCAGCGATGATTGCTTGCACCTGAGACATCCTTAACTAACTCCTAATATCCGTTGTTATAGGGTATTTCCAAAACTACATCAAGTGATTGAGGTAGCGAGGCTCCCTTGCAGCCTCGCTTTCGGTGCTAAAAACGATAACCCACGGTAAGCGAAACGGTTCTTGGGTCGCCAAAGTAGCCTATCAAGGTATTATCACCACCAAGCCCCGGCGTGTACTTACTCACATTATTCGGATCGCTCGGGTCTGGTGTCACGAACTGATAGCCTCCTATCATATATTCTTCATCGGTCAGGTTTTTCCCATGAAGACCAACACGCCAATTGCCATCTGTGCTATACCAATTAATACTCAGATTGACTAAACCATAGCTATCCTGCGTCAGTAGGCTATCTTCCTCAAATAAAACATAATCACCACGATGGTAGTAGCTGGCATTGAATACCCAATCGCCAATATCGCTGTAGAGTTTATATGTCGCCCCAAGGTTAAAAGTTAAATCAGGGGTGTTAGAAATACTAAAGCGGTCTGATTTGTCAAATGTCGCGCCTGTGTCTGGGTTAGTATCGAGTACCTCTTCAAAGTCGCTGTCGATATATCCTATCGCGGCGTCAAAACTCAGCGCCTCTGTGGCGACATAGCTCAGCTCGGCTTCAATACCATTTGCTGTAGACTTACCGATGTTGCCAAGTCGTTGGTTTAGATCGGCAGAAGTTGCACCGGGCAATACGGAAATATATTGGCGGTCTTTGTGATCTAATGTGAATAGCGTGATATTGGCTCTTAGATTGTCGTGCCACTCGCTTTTCATACCGATTTCGAGTGAATCTACGATTTCAGGGTCTGCAGCAGGCTCTGCGGTGCTAGCTCTGGGGTTGAAGGTGCCGGATTTAAATCCTTGAGCATAGCTGGCAAAGAACATGATATCGCGGTTGTATTGATATTCCACTCCCACTCTTGGTGTAAACCGTGACCAATCTTCTTCATCATCAAGCACTGACGGTACGAGCTCACCTGCAGGGCGTGTATAACTTGGGATCCAATTTGATTCGGGATACACGACATCAAAGACCAAACCATTGCTGACTTGTGCTTCTTTGCTGTCTTTAGTGTAACGAGCGCCCAATGTGAGCGACCACTGCTCTGCTAAATCAATGGTGCCTTGAATATACGCGGCTTTACTATTTGAGTTGTTACAACCACTGACTTCTCGCGTAAGACCGGGAGCGCCCAAGCTTTGTCCTAACACTTCCAAAATTGCTTGGAATTGACCGCATGATTCGCCATCGTAATAATATAGACCTGAGACAAATTTATAGCCGTTACCTGCATGGCTTAGCTGTATCTCATGCGTGGTTTGCTCGTCATCATAAATGGCGGGTACATCAAAGATCCGTAATGGCGTATTATCAAAGTCGATATTGGTCGGAGAGTAACTATCTCGGCTAGCACCGATGTATTTTATCGTGGTGGCGTCAGAAAGATCCCAGCGAGCGGTCAAACTATATCCCTCAAGCTCGACTTTATTCCAAGTTGGCATACTGGTGTAAGAATCAAATACGCTGTCGGGCACGGGGGCGTCAGTCAGTAAGCTCGGCAACAAGCGATAACCCCCTTTAGAGTTGGAGTCATCGTCGGTTTTATCCCATGCTAAACGGAAGAACAAATCATCGCTTGGACGATATTCCAAGGTTAACCGTGCAGCTTGAATTTCTTTATTGTAGTTTTCCTTGTCTTGGCCGGGTAGTGTTGAAACCTTGAACTCGCCAAAACCATCTCGATTCAAAGTAGCAAAGCCATAACCTAAGTAGAGCGTGTCTTCCACGAGCGGCAGTTGACCTGTGATCTTAAGATCGCGTTGATTATAACTACCAACCGTTCCCTCCACGTTAAATGTCGCATCGCCAGACATTTCCTTAGTGACATATTTTATTGCGCCACCAATGGTGTTTTTGCCGTATAGCGTTCCTTGCGGTCCTCGTAATACTTCAATCTGTTGTACATCAAGGAGGTCGAGTACAGCCCCTTGCGGCCTTGCCAAATAAATGTCATCGACGTAAATGCCGACACCGGGTTCATAACCCCATAATGGGTCTTGTTGCCCAACACCACGAATAAAGGCAGTGAGGGTAGAGTTAGTGCCTCGGCTAGCTTGAAGCGTGGTATTGGGTGAAAACTGCTGGACTTCAGAGAGTACCGAAATGCCATTTTCGAGTAGATCGGTTTCACCGATAGAAGTCACTGCAACTGGAACGGTTTGAAGGTTTTCTACCGTCTTACGCGCCGTGACTTCAATGCGTTCTAGCTTGCCTTCTGATTGTGTTGCTTGTTCTGCTGCCGCTGGGCTGACTTGAGTTGCGAGTGTAATAGCCAACGCGATAGCTGAATATCTAGGTTGGTAAATGTTCATCCTGTGGTCCCTATTATTGTCATTTTGGGTGCTTGTTGTCACACCAAAGCATAGGGGAGTTGTAAAGTTTTTCTATTAGTACCTTAGTACTAATGCCTTGATACGCTAGGATTAACACGGGGTGTAGGGCTTCTATAACCTTAGTACTATGGTTTTTATTGCGCCTGCACGCCACACTGATATTCATCAACAGCATGCCCAACACATCAACTTATAACGGGCATTAATAACAATAAAAGGAAGCCCTTATGCTCAGTATGCTTGGACTGGCAGGAGGACTTGGCCTGCTTATTTGGCTAACTCTCCGTGGCGTAAACTTGTTTATCGCAGCTCCACTGTGCGCTTTATTGGTCGCATTAACGAGTGGCGTTGCGCTATTTCCCACAGAAGCTGTAGAAAGCAGCTTTCTTACACTTTATATGGATGGCTTTGCTGGCTTTTTGAGTGCTTGGTTTTTCATGTTTTTGCTTGGCTCTTTGTTCGGTAAGTTCATGGAAGATAGTGGTGCTGCCGACAGCGTGGCACGCTATATTGTCGACAAGTTAGGCATGAAACATGCGGTGTTAGCAGTGGTGATTGCCTGTGCGGTACTAACGTATGGCGGCGTCAGTGTTTTTATTGTCGCTTTTTCTGTCTATCCTATGGCGCTTAGCTTATTTAAAGATGCCAATTTACCAAGGCGCTTTATTCCCGCAACTCTGGCCTTCGGCTCAGTCACCTTTACCATGACTTCGGCAGGCTCTCCTGAAATCCAAAACTGGATCCCAATAAAATATTTAGGTACGTCGCCTTATGCGGCTTGGGAAGTCAGTCTAGTGGTTGCCACATTTATGGCTATTGCTGGCTATTGGTGGTTGAAAAAGATGATAGCCAAAGCGGTGGCAAATGGAGAGCACTTTGAGGCGAAAGAAGACGACCCTGAAATCCATGAACGTAACTATCCTCATCCAATCACTGGCGTACTGCCTTTAATCGTGGTGTTGATTTTATCTTTTACACTTCATGATGTGCTGCAGCAAAGTGCACTCATTGTAGCTCTACTTGGTGGTGTACTTAGTATTGTCGCGATTAACTTTAAGCATTTTCACAACATGGGGGCCGCGATTAACTTAGGTACAACAGGTGCGCTAGTTGCTATCGGTAATACCAGTGCGGTAGTGGGTTTTGGTGCGGTGGCAAAAAACACCGAGGCATTTCAATTAGCGGTCGATATGATGACACAAATGCCAGGTAATGAGCTACTTGGCGCCGCTGTGGCGGTAAGTGTGATAGCCGGTTTAACTGGTTCGGCATCCGGTGGGCAAGCCATTGCGTTACCTTTAGTGGCACCGCACTACATCGATGCGGGTGTCAATCCAGAACAATTACATCGTGTTGTCGCTATTAGCTCAGGCGCTTTGGATACCTTACCGCACAACGGTTATGTGGTCACAACCATTCGCGCCATCTGTAAAGAAACACATCAACGAGCATACTGGTCCATGGCTGCGTTGACTGCGGTCGTACCGCTGGTGGGCGTTGCCCTCGCATTA
Organism: Pseudoalteromonas sp. BMB; assembly: GCF_001709235.1. Classification (NCBI taxonomy): domain Bacteria; kingdom Pseudomonadati; phylum Pseudomonadota; class Gammaproteobacteria; order Alteromonadales; family Pseudoalteromonadaceae; genus Pseudoalteromonas; species Pseudoalteromonas sp. BMB. The sequence goes on along the minus strand of NZ_MBQA01000024.1, from coordinate 96,917 downwards.
ACCCTATTCATCTTATTTTAACGGAGAGATACAGCAATGAAGCGGATTTTCCTGTTACTCTTGTTCGTTGCCAGCAATATTGTCTATGGCAGTGAGACAAACAAACCTATGCTGGTTGAAAAGCGGGCATTTACACTCGCGCATTTTACTACGGAGTCTGGAGTCAGCATTCCTGACGTTAAGGTAGGCTGGGAAAGCTATGGCAAATTAAATGCCGACAAAAGCAATGCAATTTTGATCACGCATTTCTTTTCTGGCACATCTCACGCTGCGGGTAAGTATCGAAAGTCTGACGTATTGGCGGGTTACTGGGATGCCATTATCGGCCCGGGTAAAGCGATAGATACTAACAAGTACTTTGTGATAAGCGCAGATACTTTGGTCAATGCAAACTGGCATAGTAAAGATGTGATCACGACGGGCCCGGCGTCTATTAATCCGAAAACGGGCAAACCTTACGGCTTGGATTTTCCCGTGGTGACCATAGGTGATTTTGTTGAAGTGCAAAAGCAACTACTGGATAGCTTAGGTATCGACAAACTACATGCGGTGATGGGCGCGTCTATGGGGTCTTTCCAAGCATTAGAATGGTCGGTGCGCTATCCCGAAAAAGTGTCACGTTTAATTCATGTGATTGGCGCGGCAAAGATGGATGCTTGGACCGTTGCTGCGTTAGAGAAATGGGCTTTACCTATCCGACTTGATCCAAATTGGCAGGGCGGGGACTACTACGACGGGGAAAGGCCGCTTGCTGGACTCACGGCCACGATGCTTAATATTACTCAAGACGCGATGCACCCCGCTATTTACAACGCCAGTTTTCCAGACTTTATTGTGCTTGATCCCAAAGCAAAACAAGATATTCGTCAGCTTCCTAAACTCAGCCAAACGCTAGCCACGCGCGCACGAGCGAGAGCTGAAACGCAAGATGCGAATTCTATCTTGTACTTAGTCCGCGCCTCGCAACTATATACCGCAGGCATGCAAGGTAATTTTGATAGCGCTATCGATAAAATCACAGCAAAGGTTTTGCTGATGCCTGCAAGCAATGACTTGTTATTAAGGCCTGAGCCCATTCGTAAGTTAGCAGAAACCCTTAAAGCCAAGAATAAAGACGTGCAGATCACAGAGATAGAAGGCGTCTGGGGGCATTTAGACGGTATTTTTTCAATTCAATCACAGGCTGACACTATTGCTCAGTTCTTAGCAAAATAATCAAGGAGTGACGATGAAGACGGCGTTGATCACAGGGGCTGCAAGTGGTATTGGTCGCTATATCGCGATGGCCCTGAGCAAACAAGGTTACAGCTTATTGCTCGTAGATTTGAACTTAGCGCAAGCACAGACGGTGGTCGAGTCTATCGTCAGTGAAGGAGGAAATGCACAAGCGTTTGCGCTCAATATCGCTAATAAGCAAGACATCGCTGACTTTGTCCGTCAGCACGATAACATTGATGTGCTTATCAATAACGCAGGCGTGCAGCATGTTGAAGCACTAGAGCATTATCCAGAAGATAAATGGCAATTGCTGCAAGACGTGATGCTAACAGGCCCCGCCATGTTGTGTAAGGCGGTATTGCCGCATATGCGCAAAAGCGGCTTTGGTCGCATCGTCAATATTGGTTCTATCCATGCTTTAGTCGCTTCTAAATATAAGTCTGCTTATGTCGCTGCAAAACATGGGTTGATGGGATTTGGCAAAGTATTGGCGCTGGAAACCGCGGACTGCGATATCACCGTGAACACTATTTGCCCTGCTTATGTAAAAACCCCACTGGTAGAACAGCAAATTACCGCGCAAGCGAAACAGCATGGGATCAGCGAAGATGAAGTGATAAACAATATTATGTTGGCGCCAATGCCGAAAAAGGCGTTTATAGGGTTGGATGAGATTGCTCATGCTGTCAATTTTTTACTCGCAAATGAGTCACGCAACATTACTGGCCAAGCCATTGTGCTGGACGGCGGCTGGACAGTGCAATAGGAGGAATGATGGCTGGATTTGATAAGGTAGTCGTAAGCTATGAAGAAGCAATGGCAGGACTTTGCGATGGCATGACCGTGATTGCCGGGGGCTTTGGTTTGTGCGGGATCCCTGAAGGTTTGATAAGCCAAATACGCCATATGGGCACAAAGGACTTAACCGTGGTTTCTAATAACTGCGGAGTAGACGGGTTTGGTTTAGGGGTTTTGCTTGAGGATAAGCAGATCCGCAAAATGGTGGCTTCCTATGTGGGAGAAAACGCCTTGTTTGAGCAGCAGTTATTGAGCGGTGTATTGGAAGTTGAATTAACTCCACAAGGGACACTTGCAGAAAAGATGCGCGCAGGTGGAGCTGGGATCCCCGCTTTTTATACCGCAACAGGCGTTGGTACACCCGTCGCTGAGGGCAAAGAGGTAAAAACGTTTGGTGATAGAGAATATATTTTAGAGCCGAGTATTACGGGAGACTTTGCCATTGTAAAAGCGTGGAAAGCAGACCGTTTTGGCAATTGTGTTTATCGCCACACCGCCATGAACTTTAATCCAATGGCTGCAACGGCTGGAAAAATTACCGTCGTTGAAGTGGAAGAAATTGTAGAGCCCGGCGAAATTGAACCGAGCCAAATTCATACCCCCGGAATTTATATCGACAGAGTGATTCTAGGACAGTTCGAAAAACGCATCGAAAAACGTACTGTGAAGGAGCAAGCATAATGGCATTAACCAGAGAGCAAATGGCCATGCGAGTGGCGCAGGAATTAAGAGATGGGTTTTATGTCAACCTTGGTATTGGGATCCCCACGCTGGTGGCCAATTATGTACCACAGGGCATGGATGTGATGCTGCAATCGGAAAATGGTTTATTAGGCATGGGCGCTTATCCGACCGAGCAGGAAGTGGATGCGGATATGATCAATGCGGGTAAGGAAACCGTTACGGCCCGTACGGGAGCCGCCATTTTTAGTTCGGCAGAAAGCTTTGCAATGATCCGTGGCGGTCATGTGGACCTGACGGTGCTTGGCGCTTTTGAAGTAGATCAGCAAGGTAATCTTGCCAGCTGGATGATCCCAGGTAAGCTTATCAAGGGCATGGGTGGCGCGATGGATCTTGTCGCTGGGGCTAAAAATATAATTTGCACCATGACGCATGCGAATAAACAAGGCGAGTCCAAGCTGCTACAGCACTGCAGTTTACCGCTCACCGGCGTAAACTGTATCAATAAGATAGTAACCGATCTTGCGCTGCTTGAAGTCAAAGGTGGTGCGTTTCATTTACTTGAGCGAGCTCCAGGTGTTAGCGCCTCGGAAATACAAGCGAAAACCGCAGGCATATTGATTTGCCCTGATGACGTACCAGAGATGGTATTTAGCTAGGATCGAACTAAAGCTGAGTTACCACACTATGCACGCAGTTGGCTGTATCGCGAGCTGCGCTACATTTGTTATTCTACGCTGCTGTCACAAGGTGGCTTGTAACCAAAATTTCTTCTCGGTTATCTAAAAGTCCTATTTTTCCCTTAATTATCCCTTAGCTGCTTAGTATGAATAAAATGCACTTTTATCTAGTACTTCATTATTGATTGTGGTTACGGTTTGTCACATAATTTGCGCCGCGTTTCAACGCGCTCTCAGCTGGGTTGTCGAGAGTTAATAATCACGTAAAGGAACTATATAATGACAAAAAATATCGTGCGTTTAGCACTAGCCTCTCTATTTACTATTTCTTTGACTGCTTGTGTTTCTACTTCTACTGAGGTTAAACAAAATACGGCATATGAATTTCCAATCACACTCTCAGCTCAACAACCTGTATTGATATTCCCGGTTTCGCTGCATGGTGTTCCAGGAAACGACCGTGAAGTGGGTTTAGCAATTACCGCTGGCGTAACGGGAAAACATGGTGCGTCTGTTGTTTCAAGCCAACAGTTATATGATGTGGTTGGTAACTTGTCTTGGACTGTGGGTGAAAACATGCGTAGGCATGTTAATCAAGGAAATTATGCGCTTACAGGTTCGGCTCAGCGCATTGCAGATGATCTTACCGGAGCAATACAAAAGCTGACTAAGACGCTAAAGTCGACAGGAGTGATCAAGGATAAAGGGTTTAACTTTAACAGAGTGATCGTACTGCATGTTGATAGTTCTGGTGGGATCCCAGTACCGGGCGTAAATCGTGTAACGGCATTTGGCGGGATCATCGATTTGGAGAATCAAGCGGTGGTTTCTTACATAGAAAAAGACTTGGTATTGGCAGATGGATATGATGCTGTATTGGCGCAAATGCCAATGGAAATGAATGGCATCATTGAAGATCTTATCACTAAAGGTTAAGCGTCTGGCTTTACACACAAAATGACCACGATATCAGGGAGCAATTCCCTGATATCGTGAGATTTATCCTTGCTGATGCTATCTGTTACACGCTACGTGCATTCATCTCAGCAATAAACTTGTTCGAATCTTCAATAGAGCGGTTCATATCTGCGATTAGGGCGCTAATATCACGCTTTAACCCCGTAAACTCACCTTTAATAGCGCTTACCGCTTGTGCATTTAGGTTGTGCTTAAGGTACAGCACATTATCTTGTAGTGAGTCGAGCACGGGCTGCATTTTGGCTTCACTGCTGCGCATTGAGCGAAGTAAGCGTTCAAATTGGCGCTGTGTTTGACTTAATTGCTTAGCACTCTCACGTTTTAGGTTGGCACTCGAGTATTGCTCAAGTTCATCTTGCCACTCGTCAAATAGTGCGTTTGCCACGTCTTCCACTTTGTCTATATTGCTACTTACTTCAGCTGCAGCGGCAAGGGATGATTGGTAGTCATCGTTAAGCAGGTTATAGGCTTCTTGTAATTCACCACCGTTAAAATTAATTAAGGTGGTGAGTCTTTCCAATGCCGATTGAAACTCTTTTTGTGATTCCTCTTGGGACTCCTTTGTTTCTTCGACACGATCAACCAATATCTCGCGTTTATGCACACCAAACTTTTCCATGGTGGCGTAATAGGCACTTTGGCAACCAGTAACGAGTAAAAGTAACACTGCGCTTAAGGTGAGTTTCTTCATTTGCACTCCCGGGCTCTAGAAGGTCAATAATCAGTAAGTGGCCATGTGACCGTCGTTATATATTACTATTTAACGCTATAAATTATGGCGGGGATTGTTATGATGTGTAAAGTCATCCATGAATATTAACTTGATTATGATGCAAAGAATAACCGAAATGAAGGTCGTAGCACTGCGATTCTTACACTCTCAGCCTAGCTGGTGGCGCCGCTATAGTAAGCGTTGTATTGAGGACCAGATCACGGTCAACGCGGGCTATTTAGCGTATGTCACACTGTTATCGTTGGTCCCCTTAGTTGCGGTGGGTGTAGCAATTTTTTCGGCGTTTCCTGGATTTGAAGATACGCGTTTTGCAATTGAAAACTTTGTGTTCAATAACTTTGTGCCAACATCGACGGACACCATTAAAGAGCACATCAGTGCGTTTACTGGCAATGCGAATAAGATGACAGCTGTGGGGGTGAGTTTTTTGGCCGTCGTGGCTTTGTTACTTATTCGTAATGTTGACACCACACTCAACCGTATTTGGCGAGTGAAGCAAAAGCGTCCATTGATGATTTCGTTTGCGATTTATTGGATGGTGCTCACGCTCGGCCCTGTGCTATTGGGCGCGAGTATTGGTATGACATCTTATATCGTTTCTTTAGTGACATTTGCCGATCAAGGGATCCCTGGGTTTAGTGGTGCACTAATTAAGATGTTGCCCTATTTAATTTCTATGGTTGGCTTCATCATGCTCTATACTTTAGTACCAAATACCAGTGTGTCATTTCGAGCCGCGGTTCCTGGCGCTTTGTTTGCAGCTTTGTTATTTGAGCTAACGAAAAAAGGCTTTGCATTATACATTAGCCATTTTCCCTCATACGAAGTTATCTATGGGGCGCTCGCGACAGTACCTATTCTTTTTGTTTGGGTATATTTATCTTGGATAGTGGTGTTGTTAGGTGCGGAGTTTACAGTGTGCTTAACCCAAGATATGGAAGCCGCAGGATTAGATACGAGCTCGGAGTTTGACCCACCAGACGCGCAGGGACTTTAGCTTTTACCGATAACGGTTAGCTTAAGCCCCTAAGGGGGAGTTATGAGCTTATTGTATCAACATGGCGATGCTTTGCGTCGCTTTCATCTCGCGGTAGGTGAAGGGCATCAATTGGGCATAGAGGAATATGGCTGCAGTGATGGCACACCACTTATCATGCTGCATGGTGGCCCAGGTCAGGGCCATTCTCGTAATGTGCTCGGTTATTTCAATCCGCAAAAATACCGCATCATCCTGTTTAGTCAGCGAGGCTGTGGCAACTCAACCCCTACTGACTTTAGCAATATAAATACCGCGAACCTGCTGAAAGATATTCACACCATTCGTGCGCATTTAGGGCTGCAAAAGGTTGTACTCGCCGGGGAATCTTTCGGTGCCATGCTGGCACTTCTTTATGCTGAGCAACATCGTGAAGATGTCTTGGGGATAGTGTTGTGGTCGAGTTTTTTGGGTAATGAGGCGGATCTTCATTGGCTTTATGGTAGCCAAGGTGCCCCCGCGCAAATTTATCCAGAGCAGTATCTTGCCTTTGCACAGGGAGCGCAAACCATAGAATCCTTGCTAGACCATTACCATTCTGCACTTTTTGGCGAGGATGAGTTACTCAAAAGAAAAGCAGCACAGCGCTGGTGTGAGTGGGATAACCTGATCACAACGGATAGCGATACGCAAGGTATTAGGCTCTGCAAAGCAGACAAACAGCTCAGTAAAGCACAGCATATGGTGCATTTTTTTAGTCACCAGTGCTTTATCAAAACACAGCAAATTACAGCAGATGCACATCGGCTCGATCACTTACCTATCTGGTTTATTCACAGTCGGCATGATTTAATGTGTCGATACGCACCGGTTCATCAGTTAGCACAAAGCATTAAGGCGCAGTTGTTGATTTTGAATGGAGTTGGGCATTGTAGTGCTAACCCCGTTTATGCAGAAGCAATAAGGCGAGCGGCTGATCTATTACTGTGCAAAATTCAGCATCATTAGCAGTCACAAGAGGTAGGTAGTGCAAGGACTAATTCAAAGGGTCAGCGAAGCAAAAGTAGAAGTAGAAGGTGAGGTTGTAGGCCAAATTGCTCAGGGGATATTGTTACTATTAGGCGTTGAAAAGTCGGATACGGAGCAAACGGCGGATAAGTTACTGCATAAGGTAAGCAACTACCGTATTTTTACTGACGACAAGGGAAAAATGAATTTAAGTTTAAAAGACATTGAAGGCGAACTATTAGTTGTATCGCAATTCACCTTGGCGGCAGACACCAAAAAAGGCATGAGGCCAAGCTTTTCGAGCGCAGGAACACCTGAGCAAGCGAATACACTCTACGAATACTTTGTGGCTCAAGCCAAGGCCGCAGGGTTGAAAGTCGCGACAGGACAATTTGCTGCGGATATGAAGGTGAGTTTACTGAATGACGGCCCTGTGACTTTTAACTTTAGTGTTGAATAGTGATTTGACGTAAAAATCTAAGATCAACAAATGCTAGCGTTTAACTTCGATAATCATATTGGCGTAGTCCGGCACTTTTTCGATAAAGGGCTTTTTACCAAAGTTGGTAATTAATAAGTGTTGAAGTTGCTTGAGCTGCGACTCATGCTCAGTTAAAAAGTTGATATACAGTCGGCCTCCATCATTAATAGCAGCTCTGAGTAGACGATAAAACTGGTGCTGAAACAAGAAGATGGGAGGCTCAAGTTCGCTAAATAAATCGAGCACAATCCAATCGTAGCGTTTGCCTTGTTGCAACGCTTTAAATACATCAACACAATTAACATCGCACAAAGGGTCGCCACCAAAGTAGCGTTTGTAACAATGGATCACATCTGGGTTGTTATCTATGGTGGTAATGTGACAATTTGGATAAGTGGCATTGAGGTAATCACGGATTGCACCTGCGCCAAGACCCAGCTCTAGTACGCTGGTTGGCGGGGTGACTTGCTGCCAGCGACTCGCGAACGTTTTTAAATGAGGAAATAACAAGTGCTCCGGGTGGTTTAACTCCACAACGGATTGTAATGTGTTGTTTATCAGAAGCCATCTTAACGATTTCTCTTGCCGCACTTGGATGCTATTTCTGCCTTGTTTATGCCAATATAGCAAGTGTCCTAGCTGGTGGCTCCGGTCCACAAAATCGTTGCTGATAGTGCCTGAATGCGTAATAAATTCTCCCATGATAACATCATCATAGACGAGGATTTTGTGAATGCCAGCTTGTCCACCAGTTTTTACACTAAAGGATAAGTGTTTTGGCGCATTTTATTCCCTACACTGAGCTTATCTTGTAGGGTGTATCCGTACTAGATTCAAAGTCATTTAACAGGCTAATAACAAAACAGGAGTCAGTGATGTTTGAGGTAACTTCACCACAAAGCAGCGAAGATTGGCAAGCCTATTACCAGTTACGCTGGCAGGTGTTAAGAGCGCCATGGGATCAACCTCGTGGCAGCGAACAGGATGATTTAGAACAAGAAGCTGAACATCGCTACATTAAAAATAATGATGGTGAAGTGCTAGGCGTAGCTAGGCTCCACTTTAACAATCATAAGCAAGCCCAAGTACGCTATATGGCCGTTGCAGAAGGGCATCGAGGTCATCACTTAGGTAGTCGTTTGCTACACGAGCTTGAGGTTATTGCTTGGACGCAAAAAGCAGAAGAGCTGGTTTTGTATGCTCGTGAGCGCGCGTTATCATTTTATGAGCGTCATGGCTATGAAGTGGTTGAAAAGGCACATTTAGCCTATGACGATGTGCAGCACTGGAAGATGGTAAAACAACGTCCTACGGAGCCAGGCTGGTTTAGACAACCAAATTGGACCCATGTATTACAAAATACTTGGCGCGAGTCTATTCCAATCAGTGATGCGATGGGGATTAAAGTCGAAAGCTATACAGACTGGCAGTTTTCCACTAAGGCTGACTTAAAAGCGAACCTCAACTTACACAACTCGATGTTTGCAGGCTCTATATATAGCATGGCGACGCTAACGGGCTGGGGAGCGACTTATTTGGCACTTAAGGAACTTGGGTTGGAGGGAGATATTGTGTTAGCTGATGCCAATATTAAATATCTAAAACCTTTAACCACAGCACCAGCGGCAACGGTTACCATTGCGGACTGTGAAGGTGAATTACAAGCGCTAGAGACGGCTGGCAAAGCAAAATATGTGGTGCCAGTGAATGTCTATGATGGTGACATGCTAGTTGCTAAATTTGAGGGACAGTTTGTGGTGATAAAACCGCAATAAACAGAGAATTATTTTCAGCTTACCAAACAAATAAGCTCTGAGTGTTCAGAGCTTATTTGTATTCGAATGCGCTTAAAGAATATCAGTGAGCAGCACGCCAATACCAAGCCTTTGGGTATGTGTGTTGTAGTCTATTAAGCTTTCGCCGTAACCATTAAAGTATTGTGCGTAGCCGCGCAGTCTTCCCCAAATCGGGAATGACCAGTCTAGCTGAATTGCACCGCGATTATCACTGTTTAAGTTATTGCGCCACATAAAGCCAAACTCATGCTCCTCGTGGCGATACACCCCGCTAAACTCGAAATGACCTAAGTACTCATCGATGTTTGGATTGTCGTCTCCGCGTGGATCCAAGGCATCTTCTTTATCGTCTTCGGGTAAGCGATACCAAGGTTTAAAACTGAATACAAAGCCTCGGTTTTCCCAGATAAAATTCGCATAGATACGATTCCAAGAGCGGGAATTTGGTTGACTGCGACCGTTAGATTGGTGGGAAATCCCAAGTACAAAGGCCATCTCATCGCCCCAAAGCACGTTTTCATCATCTAAAAAGTTAATCCAAAAGATTTCTGGTTCATAGTTGGTTTCACGAAATGGCGAAGACACATCTTTGTTATACAGCTGCCAATACGATTGCAGCGTAAAAGCAAAATAGATTGCCTGATCTTTATCCGAAAAGTTTTTATAAATAGGCGCTTTTAAAGAGATTTGGTATTTGGCTTCAAAGTTGTCGATTGGCTCGCCGTCTTCATCGTCAATGGCATTTAGACCATCGAATGGTCTGCTGTTGACGTTGGTCATATAAGAAACTGGCAAAATATAGTTACGCTTATGTGGTGTTAATACATTACGGTTCTTTTCCGTTACACGTTCGCGCGCCATGCGTTTATCTAATTGGCTTAAGGTTTTATCTGCATCAGCCTCGGCACATTCGGTACGGACCTGCTCTATGGTTTTATCTTTATCTCCAGTTAATACCGCGTTTAGCACGCACTGTTTGACTAAATCGATTTCATCTTCCTGTTGGGCTTCTTGAGCGTAAAGTGGCAAGGTAAGCAAGGCCAAAGCCGGTATTGATAAGTGTGTAAGTTTCATCCTGTGTGCGCCGAGAGTAAGTACAATTGATTACATTATTAACCAATGATAATGAAAGGGAAATGAATCTCGAAGGTCAAAAATGTCAGAAAGAAAAATACGTACGCATAAGAAAAAGGTGGCGACTATCGCCGCCATACCTTAGTAAGTGTTAAGCTAAACAAGCAGCGCTTATTTGCTTTGACTTACTCTCACGCAATAAAAGTACTCGAGTTAAAGCGTTTCAACTTGAGTAAAGAAATTATAAAGCTCAGTGCCTTGATTCACACTAGCAGAGGCAAAATGCAAAATGGCGATGGCATCTTCGTCCAACTTGATCTCATTTAAGGGCGTTTCTGATAAATAGCGATCCATTCTGAGAATTTTGGCAATGGTCTGACCTGCCTTGATATGCTCTCCAAGCTTTGCCGTATATTCCACCATGCCACCCATTGGTGCATAAAAGGTGCGATAATTCTCTAGTCGACAGACGTAACGGGTGATATTTTTTGGCATAAAGTGCGCATCTTGAAAGGCCTGTTTATGGTTCAGGTAGCTCAAAATGCTATTAGCGTCATCCAGTGCTTCCGCTAAATCAATTTTTTCTTGAGAGCCAAGCTCAACCGTAAACGCTTCGGTTAATACTGGGATCTCTCGGCCTATAGCCCGATAGGCTTGCTGCAAGTTCCACCATGGACAAAAACTTGCTTCATCCATTGCACCATCAAAGTCACTTGGAATAAGTAACACATGCGGAATATCAAAATATCGAGCGCTGCCTTTTGCATACTCAGGACAATACAGGTGTTTTGCTGAAATTGGCCCCGTGTGAAGGTCTAAAACAATGTCAGCTTCATGAGCTAGACGTTGTAAATTCAAGGCGATGCGCTTACCCGTTGTCAACCTATCTAAGGGCCCATCAAGTAGCGCTTGGGTGTGCTCAACTAATCGTTGGCGAAATTGCTGAGTGATTTCTGTAATTGAAAGCGTCGGATTTTGCTCCACAAACTCGGTAACCAGCCCGGAATGGTTGATGTACATCCGATTCCAATTCGTGCCCGTAATTGGATCGAAACGACCTAAGGTAAACTCACCAGATTTCTGATTACAACCAATCGGGTTTGCGTAAGGCACTAAGGTGATGTCCGCTTTTAATGACAATTGCTTCAACTGTTCCAGCAGTTGATAAATCACTGCATTACCTTGCACTTCAGCGCCATGCATATTTGCTTGGATATACACCTTAGGCCCACTGCCATCACCTTTGATGCGATAGACCGGAATAGTTAAAGGCAAGCCGTTGGCAATTTCACCAACCTGAATATGTTGTTGTGTAATGGTATTCATGTTTACCTCAAATAACTTGAAGCGGGCTCTGCTTCACGGACACAGCTGATTTCTCCAGCTGAGATGATGTACTCAGCTGGGAGCTCATGACATAAAAAGAACGGCATACTTTCGGTGTAGCCGTAAGCGCCACACTGACTGAAAACAAGCCAATCGCCATCGGCACTGTCGCTTGGTAAGGCTAGGGTGCCTAATTTATCCAATGCTGTGCAAAGTGGGCCATGAATATGAAAGTCTGTGGCCTCCGCTTGAGACTGGCGTAACAATTCAGCGGGGAAAGCTTGTCCGGTAACCGCTGGACGCAGCAGGTGATTGACACCGCCTGCGACAATTAGTTGTAGTTCACCGTAGTTTTGCTTTTGTTCCACCACAGGGTTGAGATAAAAACCACATTCGCCAACCGCATAGCGGCCTAACTCCATCCATAATTCTTGCACTTGCGTGGCGGATTTTATCAATGCGAGCGCGCCTAATAATTTCTGCCAATCGAGAGAAGGGCTTTGCCTATCATAGGGAATACCAAGGCCGCCACCTAAGTCGAGTACCTTTAGAGTAATACCTAAATCAGCAGCGAGCTGAACTAAAGGTGCAACCATAGCCTGCCAAAGTTCTGCTAGCGTATCGCTACAGAGAATGTTCCCCCATTGGAAAATATGCAGTCCGACAAAGTCTAGATGGGTGTAGTCACTTAAAGTTAGGGCTTGCCACTGCTCTGCGCCAAGACCAAAAGGAGTCAGCATATTGCCACCAAGTGGATTGTGCTCTGCTTTATCAAAGCGTAATTGCACCCGCAGTAAAACTTCAAATTGAAGCTCAAACTCTTCGGCCACTTGATTTAACCAGCGTACTTGATTGTGGCTTTCTGCCACGAAAATACGTACGCCTTGTGTTGCAAAATGACGGATCTGCTTTAGCGATTTGGCAGGACCGGTGTTGAGCACGCGTTCAGCTGCGATCCCTTGAGATAACACCTGATCAAGCTCGCCGCTAGATGCCACATCAAAGTTAAACCCTGCGTTATCTAAGGTTTGAATGATATGTGATAACGGATTCGCTTTTACGGCATACCAAAGCTTAACGATTTGCTGATCAACTAAGGGCTTAACATGCGCACTTAGCTTATCTAAATCGTAGCAAAAGAAAGGCGTATCTTGTTGCTGGATCAATGCCTCAGCTGCAGTTCGCTGTGACGTGCTCAACCAAGTCATTAGCGTAGAACCTCTTCCAGCGCCAGTGATGCATCACTTTGTTCATCACGGTATTTTACGATAAGTGCGCATGACATACTTAATCCTTGCGCGCGTGCCCACTCACTTGAAGCTGGACGAGAGCCTGGGATCACTATCGCGTTTTCAGGGATGGCTTCACCTTTGTCAAGCAAGCGCTCGTTCACGCAATCATAGACTGGAATACTTGCTGAAAGGCGCACGCCCGGTGCTAATACGGCACCGCGTTTAACAACAACCCCTTCAACCAATACACAGCCTGCACCAATAAAGGCATCGTCTTCAACAACAACAGGACTTGCTCCAACTGGTTCTAATACACCACCCACTTGCACTGCTGCACTAAGGTGCACATTTTTACCAATTTGCGCGCAAGAACCAACCAACGCATGACTATCTACCATAGTACCTGAATCAATATAGGCACCAATGTTGACATAAGCCGGTGGCATAATAATTGTGCCGGCTGCGACGTAAGCGCCACGTCTTACACTGCTTCCGCCAGGGACCATACGAACGCCATCTTGTGCAGCAAATCCGCGTGGTGCTAAGTTATCTTTATCAACAAATCCACCTGGGAATTCCGTATTTACGCCATTTCTAAATGCTTCAAGGATCCCTTGTTTTACTTCTACGTTAGCATGCCAATGGCCTTGCTCATCCTGTGTTGCAGCACGTACTGTGCCATTTTCTAAATCGTTTAGTAGGGTTAACCAGCTCATGTTTACTGCCTTAGTTCCAAGATAAAATCGTTTTGTTCGCGCGAGTGATCGCATCGGTATGGGTGAGTTCCAAATGTGTCAGCGGCGGGCGCAAGTTTGGACTTGTGAGCTTCCCTTGCAAGTGCATTAACACTTTGACTGGTATGGGATTTGCCACTGCAAATAAGCTATTTGCAGCTTCTGACCAGGTGGTAAATAAATTAGGAGAGGTGCCGCTTAACGAGCGCCTTACAAATTCTGCGGTTTGCTGCGGCCATGCGTTTGCTGCAACAGACACCAGGCCCGTTGCACCTGCTTGTGCAAAGTAGGGCATTAAGCCATCGTCGCCGCTATAGATTGCGACATCAGGCGCTGCCTGACGAAATGCTTCAAAGGTGGCAATATCACCACTGGCTTCTTTTAGTGCCCACAGATTAGGGTGGCAAGCTAGTTCGCCGAGTAGTTCAGGGGCGATGGCAACGGCACTGCGACCGGGTACATTGTAGAGCATGCAAGGGTTGTGGCTCTCATCGAGTAGTGTGCTAAACCAATGCGCCAGACCAACTTTGCCGGGCTTTGCGTAGATTGGTGAGCCAAGTAAGAGTGCATGAATGGGCTGCGTATTACAAAAGCGCACCCATTGTGTTTGCTGCTCAAGATTACTACCGCCAACGGCAACCATTAGTGGTACGCTTGGGGCGAGCTGGCAAACAAACTCAACGATTTGTTGCTGTTCTTGTTGGGTAAGCGCAAGGCCTTCGCCGGTACTGCCTAGTAAAAGAATACCGTTACGAGCCTGCTCTTGATCGCGTACAAGCGTCGTTAATGCGCTAAAATCAACCTGATTTTCAGCATCAAAAGGCGTTACTAAAGCCGTCCACAACGGATAGTCAGATAAGTTGAATTGTGATTTCATCTCTACCGAACTTAAATCATGTTCGGAGTTAGGAGGGTGTCCAAACTTCGAACCGTTAAAATTCGAAGAGCAATGGACTTAAAAAGGATAAGGCAGCCAATGGCCTTATTTTTCTAAGACCAGAAGCTCTCCACCAAGTATGTTGGTGACAGTCGCTGGGATTCAGCCCAGTCGCCCGAAATGAGTATTAGCAAACAATAACTCAATTTCTCGGCGTATATTCCCCTCACTAAGCTGCAACGGAGTTTGCTCTCCTTCACTTAGTTACCTGAATAACGCACCTCTTCCAGCCCTTAATTTGACGCCGTGGCATCAAACTATCTAAATAGGGTGAACACGCATTGAAACATTTTGGCCGTCTAGGTGTCAAGTATCGGACTGTAAATAATACGATTGTTAACTACACTTAACATTGCAGCTGAGACAATGCTATGAGATGAAAAACAAAAATATGTCGTTAATAAATAAAGTTAAAAATCGTTATATCGGGGCATTACTTGCTATGGCTATATTGCTGTCGATGGCGATGGGGATTATGCAGTATTTACTGTATCAGCAGAGCCAAGACGCGCACGTAATTAATATTGCGGGTATGCAGCGGATGTTGTCCCAGCGCATCGCGCTTTTCAGTGCACAAGAGGATAAAAGAGACAGTGAGGAGCTTCGTCAAGCCATTGATAAATTTGAAAGTAATCATGAGTTTTTAACTAAAACAGAGGGGGGGGAGGCTATTTATCTGAATGAGGCGCTTGCTGCGCTTTACTACCAAGAGCCGGTGCAATTGGATTTGCAAAGTAATACTTTTGTCACTTTATCAAGGTCTCAGTTACAGCAATCCACTCCTCAATTAATGGAACAAATCTTTACTGCATCTCAGCATTTACTCCCCAACCTGAATGAGGCCGTTTCACTATTTGAGCAGCATGCGCGAAGTAAAACTGAGATGGTGAGGAAAATAGAATTGTTAATCTGGCTGCTTGGGCTATTGCTACTGTTTATAGAAGCGAAATTTGTATTTCGCCCAATGGCGCGAGAAATTGCTGAAGCACTTGATAAATTAGAGGCGGCAAGAAAGCTTGCTGACGATGCACTACACTCAAAATCACGATTTTTAGCACGTGTTAGTCACGAGCTAAGAACGCCGTTGCAGGCCATTCAGGGGTATTTAGATGAATATCTGAGAAACAAAGAAATCCAACACTTACAACATGTGAAAAGCGCAGCAAATCAACTGGATGTATTACTTTATTCGGTTCAAGACTTTAATAACCTTTCCGAGCAAGAAGTAGTAGTTGAGCGTCATCAAGTCGCATTGCGAGAAGTAATAAAATCAACCTGTATTGCCTTTCAACTAACCGCACACAAAAAATCTCTCGCTTTTAATTTGGCGTTGAGTAATGAGTTAGATGTGACTTGTTATTGTGATGGTAAGCGTGTTGGTTGGTTGATCAGTGAATTGGTCAATAACGCAATTAAATTTACTGAGCGTGGCAGCATTCAAGTATTTTCGGATTTGGTTGTAGATGAAGATACGCCATATTTAGAATTTGTTGTTGAAGATACTGGGCCTGGGTTCGACTATCAGCAGTTACGAGAAGCTGTGCATAGCGAGCATTTTCAAGGCACGCAGTTAGGGCTGAAGCGTTGCCAATTACTCACCTCTGCGCTTGGGGGACGATTAGATTTTATTGCGAGGGAGCCAACAGGTACAAGAGCAACCCTGAGAGTCCCCATTGAAATTGACAACAAACAGACACTGGCTCGTAAAATAGAGCCGGTGTCAGCTCGCATTTTACTGGTGGAAGATAATTTACTAAATGCGCGCGTGATTGAAAAAATGCTTCAGCCCATAGCCAAATTGGTAACGCATGTCGAACATGGTGAAGGTGCCCTTGAAGTATATGAGGTGGGTAAGTTTGATATCGTGCTAATGGATTTAAATATGCCTGTGATGGATGGCTTTGAAGCCACTGAGCGTTTGAGGGCGCTCGATCCGACCGTGCCTATTTTGGTCGTGACCGCAAATACTAATGCGGAGGATCTGGATAAGGTCTACGCACTTGGCGCAACGGCTCATTTGTATAAGCCGTTGCAACCGGATGTGCTGCATAGCAAAGTGGCGCTATTACTGAATGAGTGTCGAGACTTAGTCTCGTCTTAAACGAATATTTCCAACCCCGACTTCTGCATCGATGGAATACTGGCCTTGACCACGATAGTCTGTTGTCGAGCCAACCATACTCTTTTCGGAAGTTTCTACGTTGCCAAAACCTGATATTGCCGTTTTACCAACACCTGAATCTAAAGACACCTTTTTGAAATCGGTGGCGGTAGTCTCAATTTTAATTTTGCCTACGCCTACCTCTAAATCAGCAGAGTTATTAAGATCTTGAATATCAATTTTGCCAACACCAACCTCAACATCTAAGGCCAAATTAACAGGCACCTTAACTTGCCAAGATAGTTCATAATCATCCGAATTGATCTCGAGTGATAATTTATCTCCTGATGTGTTGCTGTTTAGGGTCGCTTCACTCACATCTGGTTTACCAAACCAACTGTCTGACTCTTTAGGTTCAACCAAAATTTCGACCTCTATGGTGCTGCCGTTGTAAGTTTGTAGATCGATTTTACCTACGGCAATATCCACTTCTAACTCGGCTAGGCTATTGCTTGGGAATGATGCTGTAATGGTTTTTGAATCTTTTGCCTGTGCAGTCATTGCCGCTGCACTTAATGCTAAAACTAACGCTAACTTTTTCATTATTTTTTACCTTCAACGAGAGTGTTTGAAAGGTAAGTCGCAAATAAAAATGAAAAGGTTTAAAAAAGATTTTTATTTTTTAGGGCGTGTTGATGGAAGTACCTGTTTAACACGCCCACAAAGTAAACTACTTACCTCTTAGCATGGTAGCGCTGAGCGTTATAGTCGGGTGACTGAATAACCATTGTTTTTAAGTTGCTCAACAAGGCCATATTTTTCAACAAGATGTAATGCACCAACGGCAATAAACGTTGATTCATTAGGGAGCTGTTTTTTAAGCACTTGCACCCAGTTATTATTGCGTTCGATGATCATCAGTTGCTCGGCTAATTTGCCATATTTATCATCCGAAAAACTTACCTGATAGTAATGTGATAACTTTTCTAAATCGCCGCTTCGCCATGCGGAAACTAAATCCAAGAAGTAGGTATTCAAATCAGACATCTGTGCAAATGTTTCCTTGAGCATGGCGTCACTATGAATACTCAGCTGACTGAACATTTCAAGCTGATATTCTAAGGTTTCAAATTCACCAACTGGGATCTTCTTTTCGTTTGCATAGGCTATTACTTGTTTATCGATGCCATTAGTATCGGTAAATCCGAGCTTTTGATATTCCAGTTGTAGCATAGTTACCATCACGGCCCATGGTGCGTAGCGTTCAAATAAGGCGATATCTATTTGCTTTTTGGAAAAGTAATCTTGTAGCTTCTGATAGACTTCTGCAGAGAGCTGATCTTTTAGTGTTTGGTTGTTTTTTAACAACATAAATGGCATGGAGCGCTGTTGGATCGCAAACGGAGAAAGCGCCTCTAAGTTCACTTCAACCATGACTTTATCACTGCTCGCAATGGCGCTTTTTACCTTGGCTGGTAAACCTTGCATTTGTTTGTCACCGACGTGGACGGTACCAAATAAGTACGACGTTTTGTTGCCCTTTTCTATTTTCCACAGGCCAACTTCTGCGTTGGCGAGATTACTGAAAAGGCTTAAGCAAAGATAAATAAATAACAATGGTGAACATACTTTAACCATAGTAATGATCCCTGTTGGTTTTAAAGGGTCAGTCTGCGATATCGAAATGTGAATGTCACTAAAAAATGAAGTGCGCTTAGGCGGTAGAAAAAATTTCATATAGGCAAATCGAGAAAGTAAATTTTTCGTTATATCGAAATTGAACCAATAGAAAATTCGCATTTTAAAATGTGTGGTTGTTTTAATTCTTTAGTTTGTGATTTTTTGGTTTTTTTATGCAATAAACTCAGGTTTTTAATTTTAAATAGCATAGTTTTTTGTGTTGACTTCAGTGTGCAAGGCGCGGTATTAATAGAAAAAGAGGCAGCACAGTACTTACACTGAATGATTGCCAAGTTTAAATTTACGGAATTCAAGCAATGTTACTAACAGCAACTTTACTAGTCGTGATTATCAACGTGGTGATTATTATTACCGCGGGGGCTAGTTAGTGCTGTAAGAAAAGTATCAGCATAAACGCCCCCCGCACCAAAAGGTTCGGGGGGCGTTTTCGTTTTAGGGCATAAAAAAGGCAACTGAGAGCAGATCATGAGCAATCCAACAACCGGCGCACAACTTGTTATCAAGGTGCTAGAAGAGCAAGGCGTTAAACACGTATTTGGTTACCCAGGTGGTGCCATCATGCCCATTTATGACGCTTTGTATGGCGCGCCAGTTAAGCATTATTTGACTCGTCATGAGCAAGGTGCTGGTTTTGCTGCTGTTGGGTATGCTCGCAGTACAGGTAAGCTTGGGGTTTGTTTCGCCACTTCTGGACCCGGCGCGACGAATCTTATCACCGCACTTGCTGATGCCATGATGGATTCAGTTCCGCTACTGGCTATCACTGGACAAGTACCGACCGCTGCCATCGGTTCGGATGCCTTTCAAGAGGTGGATGTACTGGGCATGTCTTTGTCATGTACTAAGCACAGCTACATGGTTGAGCGAGCGGAAGACTTGGCTGAGATATTACAAGAAGCCATGTACTTAGCGCAGTCTGGGCGACCTGGTCCGGTGTTGGTCGATATTCCCAAAGATATCCAGTTAGCTAAAGTACCTTTTCATCCTTTTGCTGCGCCACAAGACGAACAGCCGAGGGTTTCGCAAACTGAAGTAGCAAAAGCCAATCAATTATTATGTGACGCTAAACGACCTGTTGCTTACATTGGCGGCGGCGTGCAAAGCGCCGATGCGCAGTCACAGCTGATGCAATTTTTAGAAAAGACCCATATGCCGGCCGTATCGACGCTAAAAGCTTTGGGCAGCGTAACCCCAGATTATGATTATGACTTAGGAATGCTCGGTATGCATGGTACTCAAGCGGCGAATCTGGCGGTTCAGCAATGCGACTTGCTGGTATGTATTGGGGCGCGATTTGATGACCGTGTTACAGGGAATTTGGCAAAGTTTGCTGCAGGGGCGAAGGTGATCCATTTAGATATCGACCCTGCAGAAGTGGGTAAACGAAAACCCGCGGCCGCTTCGCTTATTGCAGACTTAAAACAGTCATTGCCGCAACTTGAATGTGTGGTTACGAATACCGAATGGCTAGAGACCATCGAAGCACTGCAACGTCAACATGCGTGGCGTTATGACTACCCTGGCGAAAAAGTATTTGCACCGTATTTGTTAAATCAACTGAGCCAAAAGCTACCCAATACAGCGGTAGTATGCTGCGATGTAGGCCAACATCAAATGTGGGTGGCACAGCACATGAAATTCACTCATCCAAGCAATCACTTAAGTAGTGGCGGTGCAGGCACGATGGGATTTGGCTTACCAGCTGCAATTGGTGCACAGATAGCACGTCCAGATAACACAGTGATCACAGTATCTGGTGATGGCTCCATCATGATGAATATTCAAGAGTTGGCAACCATCCGCCGTAATAACCTGCCAGTTAAAATATTAATATTAGACAACCAAAGGCTGGGTATGGTGAGACAGTGGCAGCAACTCTTTTTTGACGGTCGTTACAGTGAAACCGACCTGTCAGACAATCCAGATTTTGTCTCTTTGGCTGCCGTGTTCGGTATTCCTGGACAGACAATTACTCATGCGAACCAAGTAGATGACGCCGTTGACGCCATAGTGAATGCGCAAGGGCCCTATATTTTACATGCTTGTATCGACGATAAAGAAAACGTATGGCCGCTTGTTCCACCTGGTGCTGCCAATGATGAAATGATGACGGAGAGCCTTTCATGAAACACCATTTAACCGTTGCAGTAAAACAACAGAGCATCGCAGTGGAGCGCTTTTTACGCGTAGCCAGACATCGCGGATTTCGCTTAACGAATTTGGAATTACAAGGTCAAGATGACTTATTCCACGTCAAAATGACCGTAGATAGTGAGAAACCTATCTATTTATTAACCTCACAACTGAGTAAGCTAGTAGAAGTGCAAGCGGTTGACTTGCATACACTACAGAAACAGGCAATTTAGAAGAATTAAGGTAGTTAACAATGACACAAACATCAGAAGTAATTTGGCATAACGGTGAAATGGTTCCTTATTTTCAAGCGACCACCCATGTGCTTAGTCATGCTTTACATTATGGCAGCTCAGTTTTTGAAGGGATCCGTGCTTACGATACGCCAAATGGTCCAGCTGTTTTCCGCTTAACCGATCATATTCAGCGTCTCTTTGATTCCGCGAAGATCTACCGTATGGAAATTCCTTTTACTAAAGAGGAAGTAATCGCGGCGTGTAAAGAGACAATCCGCGCAAATGACTTTACCAATGCTTACCTTCGTCCATTTGCATTTTTGGGTCATGTAGGTCTTGGTTTAAACCCGAAATCGCACCGTGCAGACATGACAGTCGCTGCGATGGAGTGGGGTGCATACCTTGGTGAAGAAGGCTTAGCGCAAGGTGTTGATGTGTGTGTTTCTTCTTGGAGTCGCCTCGCACCAAATACCATGCCTACTGCGGCTAAAGCGGGTGGTAACTATTTATCTTCACAGCTTATTTCTGGTGAGGCGAAGCGTAATGGTTATGTTGAAGGGATCGCGCTTGATGTTAATGGTTACCTGAGCGAAGGTGCTGGTGAGAACTTATTTGTTGTGAAAAAAGGCGTGCTTTATACCCCGCCAACCACAGCTTGTATTCTACCTGGTCTTACGCGCGACACTATCATCCATTTGGCAAAAAAACGCGGTTATGAAGTACGTGAAGAGCCAATCGCTCGTGAAGCGCTTTATCTTGCTGATGAGTTCTTTATGGTTGGTACCGCAGCGGAAGTAGTACCTGTTCGCAGCGTAGACAAGATTACCGTGGGTAATGGTGGTAGAGGTCCAATTACGGAAGAGTTACAGCAGGCCTATTTCGCTTTGGTTAAAGGTCAAGCTGATGACGAAAATGGCTGGTTAGAATACGTAAACGAATAATTTTATTGGAATCGGGGCCAAGCGTCCCGAACAAAAGCGCATTGTAAATTGTGGGAATGAGGAACTCGGCAAAGCCGAGAAAAAGGTGAAGCATGGCTAAATTACGGAGCAAGACAACTACTGAGGGCAGACAACGCGCGGGTGCTCGTGCATTGTGGCGAGCAACGGGAATGACGGACAGTGATTTCCATAAACCGATCGTTGCGGTCGTGAATTCATATACCCAATTTGTTCCGGGTCATGTTCACCTCAATCAACTTAGCGCATTGATGGCTGATGCGATAACAGAAGCAGGCGGCGTACCCCGCGAATTTAATACCATTGCTATTGATGATGGTATCGCCATGGGTCACGGCGGCATGCTTTACTCGCTTCCGTCTCGAGACTTAATTGCAGATTCGGTAGAGTACATGGTTAATGCTCATTGTGCTGATGCCATGGTCTGCATTTCTAACTGCGACAAAATCACCCCAGGCATGCTACTTGCTGCACTGCGGTTGAATATTCCGGTGATCTTTGTTTCCGGCGGCCCGATGGAAGCGGGAAAAACTCGCTTAGCGGATATCGATTTAAAATTGGATCTCGTCGACGCTATGGTAAAAGGCGCAGATCCAACCGTGAGTGATGAAGACTCTGAGCAAGTAGAGCGCTCAGCTTGTCCTACTTGCGGTTCGTGTTCAGGCATGTTTACTGCCAACTCCATGAATTGTTTATTAGAAGCGCTGGGCTTAGCGTTGCCTGGTAATGGTACGACACTAGCGACACACAAAGACCGCCAACAGCTGTATTTGGGCGCAGCAAAGCGCATCATGGCTTTATGTGATGAATACTATGGTAAAGACAATGAGCAAGTGCTGCCACGCAACATTGCTAACCAAGCTGCATTTATGAACGCCATGACATTAGATATCGCGATGGGCGGTTCATCTAATACCGTACTGCATTTATTGGCGGCAGCGCAAGAAGGCTTTGTCGATTTTGATATGAATGACATAGACCGCTTATCTCGTAGCACACCGTTTTTGTGTAAAGTTGCTCCGGCAACACAGCAATATCACATTGAAGATGTTCACCGTGCTGGCGGCATTATGGCCATTCTCAACGAGCTGGCGAGAGGCGATAAGTTGGACCTTTCAGTGGGGCACGTTGCTGGCGGAAATCTAGGTGAAGTTATTGCGCGTTGGAATGCTGCAGACCGTGATAATGAGCGGGCACAAACTTTCTATCGCGCGGGGCCTGCTGGGATCCGCACCACCCAAGCTATGAGCCAAGAGTATCGCTGGGATGAGCTTGATTTAGACCGTGAAGGCGGCTGTATTCGCTCCATCGAGCATGCTTTTAGGCAAGATGGCGGTCTTGCAGTATTGAAAGGTAACTTAGCGCCTGATGGTTGTATCGTGAAAAGTGCCGGGGTGGCCGATGAAATGCTGCGCTTTACGGGGCCGGCTGTAGTATTTGAATCTCAAGACGATGCCGTCGAGGGGATACTGGGTGGCCAAGTTAAGAAAGGTGATGTAGTGATCATTCGCTACGAAGGGCCTAAAGGTGGTCCGGGTATGCAAGAAATGCTGTATCCAACTAGCTATCTTAAATCGATGGGGCTAGATAAAGACTGCGCTTTACTTACCGATGGTCGTTTTTCTGGCGGTACTTCTGGACTTTCTATTGGCCATGCGTCTCCAGAGGCTGCCAGTGGTGGCAGTCTGGCGCTGGTTGAAAACGGCGATGTTGTCGCTATCGACATCTATAACCGCAGTATTGACGTTAAACTGGACGACACCGAGTTGGCGCTGCGCCATGAAAAGCAACTCGCTCGTGGCAAAGAAGCGTACAAACCATTTAACAGAGAACGTTATGTGAGTCCCGCGCTAAAAGCCTATGCACTGTTAGCAACGAGTGCAGACAAAGGCGCGGTACGTGACTTACAAAAACTAGAGGAGTTAGGCTAGCGATGGTTTCCCAAGAGCTTGATTACTTTAGAGCCATTATTCAGGCGAATGTGGCACCGCTCGTTGAGGTAACGCAAGTGAATCAACTAGAGCAAATGTCAGCCCAGCTTGGTAACCAAATTTGGCTGAAAAGAGAGGACCAACAGCCGGTCTATTCTTTCAAATTGCGTGGTGCGTATAACAAGCTACGTCAGTTGCCGAAAGGATCGCGGGTGTATACCGCTTCTGCGGGTAATCATGCTCAAGGGGTTGCATTAAGTGCAACGCATCTAGGTCAGCACGCCACGATTGTTATGCCTGTGACTACGCCAGAGATCAAGGTCAACGCGGTTCGTAAGCTCGGTGGTGAAGTGATCTTACACGGCCATCACTTTGATGCGGCAAAGCAGTACGCGCTAGATCTTTGTGAAGCGCAAAATGGTGTTTTTGTCCCGCCATTTGATGATAAAGATGTGATCATCGGCCAAGGTACGGTGGCGCGAGAGTTAATTCAGCAACTTGATGAACTAGATGTCGTATTTATTCCCGTAGGAGGAGGTGGTTTGCTTGCGGGAATGGCGGTGTATTTGAAGTCACTTCGCCCTGATATCCGTATTATTGGGGTAGAAGCTGAGGACAGTGCATGCCTTAAAGCTGCACTTGAAGCGGGAGAACCTGTGGAGCTTGAGCGAGTCGGTGGTTTTGCGGATGGCGTAGCGGTGAAGCTTATTGGCACTGAAACTTTTCGATTAGCACAAAAGTTTTGTGATGAAGTCGTGACGGTTAATGCCGATGAAATTTGTGCGGCGGTTCAAGATATTTTTGTGGAGACGAGAGCAACTGCAGAGCCTTCCGGCGCGTTATCAACCGCGGGTTTGAAGAAGTGGCTCACGCAAACGGGTGAAAAGGGGCTGAGTGTTGCGGCTATCTTGTCAGGCGCTAATTTAAACTTCGATCGGTTGAGATACATCGCCGAAAGAACGGCGCTAGGTGCTAAACATGAAGCATTGCTCGGGGTGACTATTCCAGAGGAAAAAGGCAGCTTTAAGCGTTTTTGTCACTCTCTTGGTGGCCGAGCGATCACTGAGTTTAACTATCGCTATGCCGGCTGTGGCGAAGCGCAAATTTTTGTTGGTGTTGGGCTTAGAAATGGCCAGCAAGAGCTAACTGAGTTAACCGCTTCATTGCATCAAAACGGCTACCTGTTTGATGACTTATCAGATAACGAACTGGCAAAGTTACATGTGCGATATATGGTAGGCGGCAAACCGCCGAGCGTCATGAATGAACGTTTATTGCGGTTTGAATTTCCTGAATATCCAGGCGCATTAGCACGCTTTTTAGACATGCTCGGCTGTAATTGGAATATTACTTTATTTCATTATCGCAATCACGGTGCGGCACAAGGCAATGTGTTAGCCGCTTTTGAAGTTGAGCCCAGTGATTATGAGCGCTTTGATGAACATCTTGCAAAGTTAGCGTATCAGTTTCAAGAAGAAACAGATAACCCGTGTTTTACACGCTTTTTGCATGGCGAGCAGTTAGCAAAGCAAAAGGCTGGATAACAAGTACTGAATTAGGTACGCTGGTCATGAAAGTATCTAATTTTATCAGTGGATTACATGATTAGAAAAAGAAAAAACAAGGACATCTTCATAACGTTAGTTACAAGGCTTGTATTACTTGCGGGCTTATATTTTGGTGCGAGTGCACTTTGGCCAGATCTGATCGAACACACACTTTTCTTGCCAATTGTGTTTGCAATTACAGTGATATCGGTCGTACTCCAAGGTGATATCGGTACCAACAGACGCCCAGAGCAAATGTTATTAAAAGAGGGCGAGAAGTTAATGCTCATCTACGGGGCAAATAAAATTATGATGCCAATAGCGCAAGTTGAGTCTGTCGCTATTGATGATAATTACCTTGGGATCATCGAGAAGAATAATGGTAATGGCTATGACATTATGTGCAAAGGTAGCCAAGAGCAGATCTATCATCACCTTAAGAACATACTAGGTACACATATAGAGAATTGCAACGTACAGCTGCTTTGAACCTTAGTCAGTTAAAGTAGTACTTAACTCACTGTCATATTCAATACTTACCCAATCTTAATGGCAGCCTGAGCACCTTAAACTATAGTTAGCTATTATCAGTTGAAAAACGCAAGGATATGATGTTTAGGTACTATGTTGCGTTATTACTTTTATTTTTGAGCACTCAGATTGCAGCCCTTGAAAAAGTCACATTACAGTTAAAGTGGACGCATCAATTTCAGTTTGCTGGTTACTATATGGCAAAGGAAAAAGGGTTTTATCATAGGGAAGGGTTAGACGTTCAGATCCTTCCTGCCGATCCCAATAATCCTAACGTTGATTTTCGCGTGCTATACGGGCAAGCACAGTTCGGTGTGTTTCACTCAGGCCTTTTAAAACAAAGGCTCAAAGGTAAACCCTTTGTGGCGCTTGCTGCGATACTACAGTCTTCTCCTTATTGTTGGATGGTAAGAGCCGACAGTGATATTTATGTTCCCCGTGATTTCCAGGGGAAACGCCTCAGTCATTTAGGACACACAGAAAACGGTGAGTTACTCATGATGTTGCAACGTGCAGGCGTCAATACACAAAATATGCGGTTGTATTCAGGCAGTGAGCCACTGAAAGACTTTATCGCGGGTAAATTTGATGCGATGCAAGTTTATAGCACCAATGAGCCCTATGCAGTACAGCAAAGCGGCCTATCAACCCGTGAAATTTGCCCTAAGCAGTTTGGTTTAAACGTTTATGCTGACGTGCTCTTTACTACGGAAAGTGTACTAGAAAACCGCCCTGAGCTTGTTAAACGCTTTCGTCGTGCGAGCCTTAAAGGTTGGCGATACGCTATGTTACATCTAGAAGAAACCTTAGCAATAACTAAGCAGCAATACGCTACCCAAAAATCCTTGGAACAGCTCGCATTTGAGGCAGAGAAGTTAAGGGAGTTCATCAAGGTGGCTAATATTCCAATTGGAACAATGTCAACGGCAAAATGGCAATGGATAGCACAGCTATATCACTTAGATGTGAGTCAGTTTCATGAACACAAAGCGCGCTTTATTTATTCAGAAGTGAAGAATGAACAACCTAAGCTATCTTGGGTGTTGATTATTGCAGCGATTTTGACATTGGTTTGTATCCCAATGTATATCCACTTAATTTTTTCTCGTAAATATCATCAACAATTACGCTAGAATAAGGGTATTGTTTCTCTGACAACCGTGGCCATTGTGGAACCGAGCAAACGCTTTCAACTTCTAGATAAATTATTATTCGATACCCGACAATATTGGCAAGTCGTTGCTTTTGAGCATCTCACTATTCCTTGGCCACAACTGCAATCTGAATTACTGCGGTTAAGCGATGATGCAGTATCAACATTAGACAGTGACACCGATGCCCTTTTTACTTTTTTTAGTCGCTATATTCCCGAACTTGAACAACTTACGGTCTTAAGTGCTTTACCGCAAAAAGTGGGCCGTAGAGATGAGTTACCATTTTGGCTGAGTAATGGCATAAAAGGACGTAAATTAGAGCAACTTCAAGACTTTGTTGCCGCAGTAAACGAAACCAAAGCATCGGTACTAGAGTGGTGCGCAGGTAAAGGTCATTTAGGCCGATTGCTTTCTTATCATGGCGCGCCTGAAGTGAACAGTATTGAGCTTCAAGCGGATCTGTGTCGACAAGGAGAGGAAAGTGCGAAGCGGCAAAATCTAAACTTGCATTTTCATTGTGCCGACGTGCTGAAAGATGACATACATCACCACTTCGTTGAAAATCGCCATGGTATTGCACTGCATGCATGTGGTGAATTACATCGTGTATTTATGCACCAAGCAGTGGCGAATGGCATGAAAAAACTATCGCTCTCTCCATGCTGCTATCACTTATTTACACCACCTGATTATCAAGCCATGAGTGTTGAAGCACAGCAGAGTCAGCTCAATTTGTCTCATCACGATATGAAGTTAGCGCTGCAAGAGACAGTTACAGCACCCGGGAGAGTGGCACAAGTACGTAAAAAAGAGGTGAGTTGGCGCTTAGGGTTTGATGCGCTGCGCAGAGAACTTACCGCAGATAAACATTACGTGAGTGTGCCTTCGGTCAATAAGGCTATTTTTTCTGAGTCGTTTAGTGAATTCTGTTATTGGGCAGCTGAGCAGAAGCAGCTCGCCCTGCCTGATGGAATTGATTTTGACCAATATGAACGTATTGGGCGTGAACGAAAACAAGTAACGGACAGAATTGAGCTAGTACGACACGTGTTTCGTCGTGCGATTGAGATCTGGTTGGTCCTGGATAGGGTTTTATATCTGCAAGCAGCTGGGTATGATGTCACCCTTAGCACTTTTTGCGAAAAGTCACTCACCCCAAGGAATATTTTGATACAGGCTGAACGTCAGTCGGAGAACCATTAATGTGTAATACGAGCCCAAGTCCACTGAGTCACTTACTCGATAATAATAAACAGTGGGCAGATCGCACCAATGCCAGTGATCCTGAGTTTTTCAAAAAACTGTCGCAACAACAGAATCCAGATTATCTATGGATTGGCTGCTCTGACTCTCGTGTGCCTGCCAACGAGATTGTTGACTTAATGCCTGGAGAGTTGTTTGTTCACCGCAATGTTGCCAATGTCGTTGTGCATACTGATCACAACTGTTTGTCGGTCATGCAGTATGCGGTTGAGGTGCTCAAAGTGGATCACATCATGGTGGTCGGTCACTACGGTTGTGGTGGAGTGCAAGCCGTACTCGATAACGCTAAGTTTGGTCTGATCGATAACTGGCTACGTCATGTCGCTGATGTGAAAGAGAAACACCAAGCGATTATTGAACAAGTGAGCAAAGAAAAGCAGTGTGCGGCGCTTTGTGAGCTAAATGTGGTTGAACAGGTGCGCAACGTGTGTCAGAGCAATATCGTTCAAGATGCTTGGCAGCGAGGTCAAACTTTGACGGTACACGGGTGGGTCTATGGTCTAGCTGATGGTCTCTTGAATGAGGTGGTGAACGCCGTAGAAGATATGGAGCAACTGTCACTTTGCTATGAAAAGTCTCTGCTTGGTGTGAACCAGCGCTATTGCTAGGGTCAACAGAGTTTAGAGATTGCGTGCGCCACAAGCGCACGCCTTACTTTTCAAAGCTTTGGTTGCTTATTCCTGCGAGTCGGATGCTTGGCTGGCAAGTTGCGCTTCTAACTGCGCCACTTTTTCTTCGAGTTCAACCAATTTTTCACGTGTGCGGATCAGCACTTTGCTTTGAATATCAAACTCTTCTCTGCTAACAAAATCCATTTCTGATAATTTGCTCTGGATCGCCTGTTTCGTTCTTGCTTCAAATGTTTCAGCAAGATTTTTTACGCCCTGTGGCATGTTACTGGAAATTTGCTTAGCAATTTCTTCAATTTTGGCTGGATTAATCATCTTCTTACCTTAGCTTGCGAGTCAGTATACAAATTCCATCTTACCTTATGCGCCGCAGACGGAAAAGGTTCGCTTCATAGTTTTACATGGATACGGTAAACTAGCGTGCTTAGTTTATAAGAATTCCTCAACCCCTCAGCACTGACAGTTGTTGCCAACATTGTGCCAAGCGAGAAGATAACCGGATTAGTTGCATGAAGCTCAACCCAAAACAAGACGAAGCGGTAAAATATATCAGTGGTCCATGCCTTGTATTGGCAGGTGCGGGCTCAGGTAAAACCCGGGTTATTACCAATAAAATTGCCTACCTAGTGCAGCAGTGTGAATACAAAGCAAAGAATATCGCAGCGGTCACCTTTACCAACAAAGCGGCGAAAGAAATGCGTGAACGGGTGGCACAAACTTTGGGCAAGCAAGAAGCTAAGGGTTTGTGGGTGTCGACATTCCATACATTAGGGCTGGAAATCATTAAAAAAGAGGTCAAGACCTTGGGTTATAAACCCGGCTTTTCCTTGTTTGATGATCAAGACACCAATCAGTTGTTAAGTGAACTCACTGAAAAAGAGCTTGAGCGTGATAAAGACTTACTCAATTTGCTAAAGATGCAGATTGGTAACTGGAAGAATGAGCTTATTTTGCCAGAACGCGCTATTAGAGAAGCGCGAGAGCCACAAAAAGCGCTATTCGCTCAGCTTTATGCGCGTTATCAAACACAGCTGCGTGCTTACAATGCGTTAGACTTTGATGATCTTATTATGATCCCAACTTTGCTCTTGAATCAGTCGGTTGATGTGAGAGAGCGCTGGCAGCAACGATTCCGCTATTTGCTGGTGGATGAGTATCAAGATACCAATACCAGCCAGTATCAGTTAGTGAAACTGCTCGTTGGTGAGCGCGCACGTTTTACTGTGGTTGGTGACGATGATCAGTCTATTTATTCATGGCGTGGCGCTAAACCGCAAAACTTGGTGCTGTTGAGCAAAGATTTTCCGGGCCTAAGACTTATCAAATTGGAGCAAAACTACCGTAGTGCAGGGCGGATCCTAAAGGCCGCGAATATCCTAATCGCTAACAATCCCCATGAATTTGATAAACAACTGTTTAGTGAACTGGGGTACGGCGACCCGATCCGTGTGATAGCGACTCGTGACGAAGAACATGAAGCGGAGCGTGTGGTTGCGGAGATCATTTCACACAAGTTTATGAAACGTACCAGCTATCGCGACTATGCATTGCTTTATCGTGGTAATCACCAAGCTCGAGTGTTTGAAAAGGCACTCATGACCAACCGTATTCCATACAAAATTAGTGGCGGTATGTCGTTCTTTGCACGCAGTGAAATCAAAGACATTATGGCTTATTTACGATTCCTAGTGAACCAAGATGATGACAACGCATTTTTACGTATCGTCAATACCCCTCGACGCGAGATTGGCCCGGTGACATTAGAAAAGCTAGGTAGCTTTGCCAACGAGCGCCATATTAGTCTATTTGCTGCGTGTTTTGAGTCAGAGCTCGCGGATCGCTTGGCGGGTCGTGGCTTAAATGCATTGATGGGATTTGCGCGCTGGGTGGTTGAGCTTTCCGACCGAGCAACCCGTGGAGATACCTTGGAAGCGGTAAAAGATATGATCCGTGAAATTAATTACGAAGCGTATCTTTACGAGTCATCTCCCAGCGCTAAAGCGGCGGAAATGCGGATGAAAAACGTATCAGAACTATACCGTTGGATAAGTGATATGCTTACGGGAGATGCTGATAACCCCGCGATGACACTGCCAGAAGTGGTAAGCAAACTCACATTAAGAGATATGCTTGAGCGCAATGAAGAAGAAGATGACTCAGATGCAGTGCAGTTATTAACGCTGCATGCGTCCAAAGGTCTTGAATATCCACACGTATTTATGGTGGGGATGGAAGAAGGCTTGCTACCCCACCAAACGAGTATTGACGAAGAAAATGTCGAAGAGGAAAGGCGTTTGGCCTACGTTGGCATCACTCGCGCTCAGCAAACCTTAACATTGACTTATACCAAGAGTCGTCGTCAATTTGGCGAGCAGATCACCCCAGAGCTGAGTCGCTTTGTACAAGAATTGCCGCAAGATGATTTACAAATTGAAGGGAAAAAGCCTGTGGCGACACAGGCAGAACGAATGGAAAAAGGTAAGTCTAACGTTGCAAATTTACGGGCAATGCTAAGACGGGACTGATTCGTTATCAAAACTCTGGATAAAGGCTACACGTTCGTTGCCCTTATCCAGCATTTGCTGTTTGCCAAAAAACAGCTGCAAGCCATGCTTTTCCAGCAAGCTTCTAAAGTTTAAAATCGCAGGACCTCGGGCGATGACCTTAATACTCTTCACCTTAGTAACGGCTAAAATACCTTGTAACTGAACCTCATAACTCGTTTGCTGTAAGACGCGTTTACTAAACGTCGAGCTTAATAAGACATAGGTAAAGTCAACTTGGCTAATTAGGGTTAGATCGCAGCGATCTTTACCAAAATTATTCAAGCCAATTGGGATCCCCATATCGGCCAAGGCTCTGAGATTTAATACCTGCTGACTAGAAGCAAAGCGAATTTCGCTTTCTTCGAAGAGCAAACAAAGTGTTTTGTCTTGCCGCTTAAGCTGCTGCTTTAGCGCGTCAAAATGTGCGCTTTCTAGTAACATTGCAGAGCAACCAAATAGCATATCTTCATCGCGGCTAAGGGCAATTTCTTGCGCTTTGTTAAGTAGGTGCAATTCAATTTCAAGCAGTTGAGATTTTTCTGCGGCAAACTTTTTCAGAATATCAAAACTGGTGCTGCCTAACACTGGATGCTCGCCAAAGGCTTCCAAAAAGCCAATTGGTTGGGCGTTATCTGACCAGTTCACGATTTCCGTACAGCGGAAGTGGGTAGGGAGCTTATCTAAGTGATGTTGTTCTTGCTGCTTTTGAGCATTTGAGCTTGCGGTTAGCAATGGATGATAAAATTCATAGCGACCACGGCCAGCGTTTTTAGCATAGTACATTGCCGCATCGGCATCTCTGATGATTTCATCGGTGTTACGGTATAGCTTATTACTGTAGGTGATCCCTATGCTGGCACCGCTTTGCATGCATACCCCCTTCAAACAGAAAGGTTGCTGCATGACTTTGATAATACGTTTGGCGACATCTTCCGCTTGCTGACGATCGGTTAGGTGATCAAGTAAGATCACGAATTCATCACCAGCAAGTCGAGCTAATAAATCGTGTTCACGAATACACTCTAAGAATGACTGCGCCACCCACACCAAAAATTGATCACCTGCCTGATGACCTAATTCATCATTAATGTCTTTAAATTTATCTAAATCAATAAAAAGAACAGCAAAGTTATCTTCGGGATAACGATGATGTTTCTTCAGCGTCTTTTCAAGCTGAGTTAAAAACAAACTACGGTTTGGAAGACCCGTGAGTGAATCATGATGAGCATCATGATAAAGCTGTTGCTCAATCTTTTTGCGCTCTTCCATCTGCATTTGCAGGTGTAAATTGGCCTGCTGTAGCTCTTTGGTTTTTTCCGCAACTCGATGTTCTAACTGTTGGTGACTGATCTTAAGCGCTTGGTTCGCTAGGTGCGTTTGTAGTACAGAGGCAATCTGATTAGATACAAAAGAGATCAGCTCAACATCATCATAATTAAATTCGTGTTTGTGCTCATAAGCCTGACATGCGATCAGGCCGATGACGCCAGTAGCGGTTTTTAATGGTGCACCAAGCCAACTCGTTGCAGCAAGCTTGTGATTATAGCCTGCGGGGCGCTCTACTGTGCCTTCGAGTGCTAAGGCTTTGGCACGGGTATTGTCTATTAACTGGCTTTGCTCAGTACGAATGACCAGCTCACTATACCCTTTTGCAAATGGGCGAGGGTTATAGCTGGTTTTTTCATCAACGCTATACGGGAAGGTAAGCCAATTCGTCTCTTTATCGTAAAGCGCTATGTAGAGGTTGTCGGCAAAAGTAATAGAACGAATAATGTCGTGAACTTGTTGGTAAACATCGTCAATATCGGAGAACTGGGTTGCTAATTCAGAAATCTTGAATAAGATTTGCTGTCTTTCTAGCGCACGCTTGCGGTTTTCTATCTCTTTATTAAGTGCTTCATTACTTTGCATTAGTGCCCGCGTGCGAATTTTCACTTCAGACTCTAGTAACTCACGCTTTTTAACGCGTTCAATCGCTGTGGCCAGATACAGTGACATTACTTCAAGCAATTCAACTTGATGATCGCTGTAGGATTGCTCGGCTTCGTAGCTTTGCGACACCATAACGCCAATAATTGCGCCGTCGCGGTAGATAGGTACGCCCACCCAATGCTCCGCTTGACTGCCCATTATCTTAAACTCGCCAGCATTGGCTCGCGATAGCATGTCATCTTTGGTGAGATAAACGGTTTCGCCAGTTTTAAATACAAAACCAGTCACGCCATCTTTAAAGTGATGTGCTTCATGAAGTGGGACTGAAATACCGTCTTTCTCATCAACAAAATACGATAGCTCAAGCGCTTGAGTAAAGCGATTTTGCAGGACAACGTAAAAGCTTTTGCTAGGTAAATATTGAGATAGGATATTGTGGATTGCGGGATACAACAGGGTAAGCTCAGCAACAGTACTAGCCTGTTCTGATAACTGAATTAATGTGTATTGAAGTTGAGACTTTCTTTTATACTTTTTGAGTAAAGACTCTAATCTGGCGGTTCGCCGAGATAGTCTCCTAACCTGTTGCTGTGGCTCTTCCAATGACGAAACCAGTTCTTATTGTTGTTTAATTATTGAGCTTAATAGTTTCACTTTTAGCCGAGGCGGTCAAGTGTAAATTTCTCATTCCTGCTCGCTTTATAAAGTGATATCAAGCCAGCGTTAATCACGGCTTTTATGGCACTATATTTAGACGAAAATGCAGCGATAAACGCTGCACTGTCCAATAAGTCTTTCTACCCTAAATAGAGAAGTTGAAATACTTATTTGCTTGTCATGAAATCGATTGCTGCTGCAATCTCATCATCCGAGCAGTTCATACAAGTACCACGAGGAGGCATTGCATTGAAGCCATTGATCGCATGGTCTAGTAATACGTCTTTACCTTTCGCTAGGCGCGGTGCCCAATCGTCAGCTGTTTTTGGTGCGCCTAGTGCGCCGGTGCCGTGACAAGCAAAACATGCTGCTTGATAAACCTGCTCACCTGAACGAGGTCCTGATGGCTCGGCTTCTGCAGCACTTTCAGCACCAGCTAAATATACTGAGCCGATAGGCTGAAGACGTTTCTTAATCGCTTCTTCAGTTAAAGAATTGTCGTATGGTTGCGCAACTGCGGCTGTTGATAGCAATAAAAGTGCTGCTGAAAGTTTCTTCATTTACCTTGCTCACTTCGTTTGAACGTGTTCAATCACGATAATGGATGACGGAATTATTGGGATTATAACGTCACCTGTTCATTTATAAAACGTAAACTTGAGTATAAATGGTTAAAACCATTAATTTATTGCGTTAGGGCAAGCTTTTCTGCCTAAATTTGCAATCGCTCAAGGCCGAAAAGCGAGTTGTTCGGCCTTGGCGTTTTCCTTTACTAATACGAATGGGTGGGGGAGGTGATCGCCTCTATGCCATTTCGATTAGTCTAGTCACTGCCTTTTCGATGCCTGTCGCGGCTTCAAGGATGGATGACGCCAGCATATATGCCGGTGTACTAATCACTTTTTCATTGTCATCAACGACGATCTCGGTCACTTCACAATCCACGTGCTTTGCACCAAGCGTATTAACTGCCGCTGCGGTATCAACATCATTACCTATGGTTGCGAGTGTACCCGGTGTATGGATATGGGCGATGAGTGCTGGCGCAATGCACAAATAAGCGATAGGCTTTTGCTGGTGATTGAACTCACGACATACGCGCTTTACGCTTTCAAGAATCGTAGAATCTGCGCCTTTAAAAGCAAAATCAGAAAGATTCTTTGCTACACCAAAACCTCCTGGTAATACCAAAGCATCGAATTCGTCAGCACTTAATGTTTCCAGATCTGCAATTTCTCCGCGTGCAATGCGGGCGGCTTCAACAAGAACATTACGATGTTCATCTTGTTCTTCACCGGTGATGTGATTGATCACATGGAATTGATCAATATTAGGTGCAAAGCACTGATAACTTGCCCCTGCTTTTTCAAGATTGAGTAGTGTTAATACTGACTCGTGGATCTCGGCACCGTCGAATACTCCACAGCCACTTAAAATTACCGCTACTTTTTTCATTCATTTCTCCCTTCAATGTCACATCATGCGCGCTATATGCATAAAAAGAATTATGCACGAATTAAAAAATTATAAAGGATCTTCTATGATCTTTGATCAATTGTGTTAGTATACTCCTCCGCTTGAGAAAATCAGGCTATTTTTTACTCACCCAGATTGTTAAGCGTGACTAAAAAAATTCTTTATCCACAAAGCGGTAAAGATAATAACAATAAAAAAGGCACAAAAAGCGCAAGTAAATCAAAGTTTTAATTTACACTCTGACTTTTAAAACAAAGTTTCGGAGCGATTTTTCGTGTTTGTCTACAAAGTTATCCACAGGTGCAGCACGATTTATCTAAATGATGAGATAACGCGAAACTCGTTTTATCTTGTGCCTTGTGGCATCCTTACATTCTACTCCACAAAAGACTAATTTAGGATCCAATATTTATGTCTCAGATCCCTCAAAATCCGTTGATCTTGGTTGATGGTTCTTCCTATTTATTTCGTGCTTATCATGCGCCACCACATTTAACAAATTCAAAAGGTGAAGCAACTGGTGCGATCTACGGTGTGATCAATATGCTTAAGAGTTTGCTTAAGCAATATCAACCAAGTCATATGGTAGTAGTCTTTGACGCTAAAGGGCCAACTTTCCGCAACGAAATGTATAGCGAGTATAAAGCACATCGCCCGCCTATGCCGGATGATCTGAGAACGCAAATTGAGCCAATCCACGAAATAATTAAAGCGATGGGCCTGCCATTGGTAAGTATAAGTGGTGTTGAGGCCGATGACGTGATCGGTACATTCTCTAAAATAGCGTCAGAGCAAAGTCGCCATGTGCTAATCAGCACTGGTGATAAGGATATGGCGCAATTGGTCAATGAACATGTCACGTTGATCAACACAATGACGAATACGATCTTAGGCCCTGAAGGAGTAGTGGATAAGTTTGGTATTGGTCCTGACTTGATCATCGACTATCTCGCGTTAATGGGAGATAAGGTCGATAATATTCCGGGCGTACCAGGCGTTGGTGAAAAAACGGCATTGGCGATGCTTCAGGGGTTAGGCTCTATCGATTCGCTCTACGAAAACTTAGACAAAATTGCTGATTTAGGTTTTCGTGGCTCAAAAACCATGGCGAAAAAACTAGAGGAACACCAAGAGCAGCTAAAATTGTCGTATGAATTAGCCACTATTAAGCTGGATTGTGAAGTAGAGCAAGACTTAGAGCAATTTAAGATAGCTGAGATGGATAAAGATCGCTTAATCGAGCTATATGGTCAGTGTGAGTTTAAGCGTTGGTTAGCTGAATTGCTGGATGGTCAGTCACAAGCTGATATCGTTGATGTGGAGGCTGAAGGGTCGGCGCCCGCAGCGGCGCAGGTCGACACCCAATACGAGACTATTTTGACAAAAGCACAGCTTGATGACTGGGTAACTAAGTTAAAAGCAGCCCAGCTCATCGCTTTTGATACTGAAACCACCAGTGTTAACTATATGCAGGCGGATCTAGTTGGAATGAGCTTTGCGGTTGCACCGGGCGAAGCGGCTTACTTACCGATCAATCACGACTATGTGGGAGCACCTGAGCAGCTTTCTCAAGATATAGTGTTTGAGATCATGGCACCGCTACTTGCAGATCCTCAGATCAAAAAAGTGGGTCAAAATTTAAAATATGATCAAAGTGTGCTTGCTCGTGCAGGGCTTGAACTGCAGGGGATCGCTTTTGATACCATGTTGGAGTCTTACGTATTTAACAGCGTAGGAACTCGCCACGATATGGACTCCTTGGCGCTAAAATATTTAGGCCATAAAACCATTAGCTTTGAAGACATCGCAGGCAAAGGTAAGAACCAACTGACCTTTAATCAAATTGAGCTAGAAAAGGCGGCACCTTATGCAGCGGAAGACGCAGACATTACGCTGAGATTGCATCAACATCTCTGGCCGTTAATTGAAAAAGAAAATCGCCTTAAGCAGGTATTTACAGAGATTGAATTACCGCTGCTGAGCGTACTTTCTCGCATTGAACGCACTGGTGTGCACATCGATGGCGATATGCTAGCGAAGCAAAGTATCGAGATTGAAAAACGCTTAGGTGAGCTTGAACAACAAGCTTTTGAAATTGCAGGTGAGGAGTTCAACCTGAGTTCAACAAAGCAACTACAAGCGATATTGTTCGACAAACTTGAGCTACCAGTGATTAAGAAAACGCCAAAAGGCGCGCCTTCAACGGCCGAAGAAGTGCTACAAGAGTTGGCGCATGATTATCCACTGCCAAAACTTATTATTGAGCACCGTGGCTTAGCTAAGCTGAAATCAACCTATACCGACAAATTACCAAAATTGGTTAATGCGGATACCGGTCGTGTGCACACTTCTTATCATCAAGCCGTTACCGCAACGGGCCGTCTAAGCTCAAGCGATCCTAACTTGCAAAATATTCCGATCCGTAATGAAGCGGGACGTCGTATTCGTCAGGCATTTGTTGCCGACAATAATAAACAAATCGTCGCGGCGGATTACAGCCAAATCGAGCTTAGGATCATGGCGCATTTGTCACAAGACAAAGGGTTGTTGAGTGCCTTTGCGGAAGGTAAAGATGTACACAGCGCAACAGCGTCTGAAGTGTTTTCCGTGCCGCTTGAGGAAGTGACTTCTGATATGCGCCGAAAAGCTAAAGCGGTTAACTTTGGCTTAATCTATGGCATGAGTGCGTTTGGTCTGTCACGTCAGTTAGATATTCCAAGAAATGAAGCGCAACATTATATGGATATGTACTTTGAACGCTTCCCTGGTGTATTAGAGTATATGGAGCGCACGCGTGAAGAGGCTGCTGATAAAGGGTATGTAGAAACCTTATTTGGTCGCCGCTTGTATCTACCGGATATCAATGCGCGTAATGGCGCTCGCAGAAAAGCAGCAGAACGTGCAGCCATCAATGCACCGATGCAGGGCACTGCGGCGGACATCATCAAAAAAGCGATGATTAAAGTGGATGAATGGCTACAAAGCTGTGATAGCAATGATATCCAGTTGCTCATGCAAGTGCACGATGAATTAGTGTTTGAAGTACACAGTGATAAAGTTGCTGAATACAGTGAAAAGATCTGTGAGTTGATGAGCGCTGCGGCAGCACTTGATGTACCGTTATTAGTTGAAGCTGACAGTGGTGACAACTGGGAACAAGCACACTAGTCGATATTAAAATCTACCCGAGTTGCACTAGTCGATGAGGCTAGTGCAACTTCATTCATGTTTGTTTGCAAGTATACACTAGCAGCATAGCGTCTTAATTTTGTAGCTCCTGTTAATCCCTAGTAACAAAAAACAAATTAACGTTGAAAGTTTATCAAATTGGCTCAAGTTTTGCTTTTTGGTGTTTATTTCTGGACGTCTATTTGTTAGAGTTCGCGCCGTCCTCATCCTGTAGGACATCCTGTTGATGATGTATCTCTCGAAAGAGGATACAGTGTATTGATAGCTTCTCCCCAGATTGCTATAGCGGCTCGTAACTTTTACGGGCCGTCTTTTTCTCTTTCCTCAAAGATGATACCAATTGAGGTAACTCCCCAATCAATGTACAGGTGAAACCACTATTCGCTTCGTTAAAAATTTTTCGTCTAGGATAACTAGAACACAAAATTTTTGCTTGGCTACTAAAGCTATTTTTCCACTGTAAAATGAATACCATGGGCGTAAAAGTATTCCAACATAACGACAAGTTTATGATTAAAGGTTTATTTAATTTGCACTGCGTTTTACACTGAGCGCTCAAATGCAATTCACTCTCATTTCATAAGGAAGTCGTCATGCTAAAGTACCTTCTTTTAGGTAGTGCACTTATTTCTTCTCAGGCGTTCGCAGCTTGGCAATTTAATCAACAACAAAGCGATGTTAGTTTTGTGTCTGTGAAACAGACTAGCGTTGCAGAAGTACATCATTTTAAAACGATAGATGGTACATTATCTGCTAAAGGCGAGCTTGAGGTTAATATTGACCTGGCAAGCGTTGAAACGATGATCCCGATCCGTAATGAACGCATGCAAAAGATGCTGTTCAATGTAGCGCAACACCCAAAGGCGAAAGTTAACGCTGATGTTTCTGAAGTGCTTGCTAAACTTAAAGCTGGTACACAAAAAATCAATGATGTAACAGCAACATTGACACTGCATGGTCAGATCCAAAAGATCAGCCTAGACTTATTAATAACGAAAAGTGCTAATGGCTTGGTGGTTACACCGGTAAATGCATTTATTCTCGATTCTAAGCAGTTTGGGTTAGATAAAGGGATTGAAGCGCTACGAGAAATCGCGGGTCTGAAGACTATTGCGACTAGCGTGCCTGTTAGCTTCAACTTGGTTTTTGATGAACAAAATTGATGCGTTAATCAAACAGTATGTTACGACTCATGCGCCGACCGAAAATTGGTCGGCGCCGTCGTGCGGTTTTTCTGACATAAAAATTGCAGCGGATGGTCGTTGGTTTCATCAAGGGCGTGAAATTAAACGGCAATCGCTAGTTGCCTTGTTTGCTAGTGTTTTAACCTTTGATGGTCAACAGTATTGGTTAAAAACACCTGCAGAAAGTTGTGAGATAGAGGTGCTTGCTCATCCTTTTATCATCGAGCAATGGCGTTATTGTGATGAAGCAGCAGCTTTGGAGTTATCACCGTGTATTATCGCGATAGATAATTTAGGCCGTGAATGGCCCATTTGTGATGTGTTTCCATTAGCGCTTGAGCATGTTAATGGGGGAGATATTCCATTTCTCACACTCAATTATGGTTTAACTGCTAGAATTTCACGAAATGTCTATTATCAGTGGGCTGAATTGCTCGAGGAAGATGAAAAAGGCTTTTATTTGATGTCGGCAAAGACGCGCTTTTATCTTAGCTAAGCGCGCCTTACGTTAGTGAATTGGTATTACTCGCCTGCTTCCTCTTGAGCTTCTTTGACAAACGGACCTAAATACCAATCATCCAGTTTCCACGCCAATTCGTTCAATCCGATACCTTTCAAAGAAGAAAACGCGTGAACAGTGATATCACCGTCTATTTCAGATAGCGCACGACGTACTTGTAGTACTTCTGCTTTGCGCTTACCTTGTTTTAGCTTATCGGCTTTAGTCAACAACGCCAATACCGGTATATTGCTGCCAGTCGCCCAGTTGATGAGATCCATATCGAGATCTTTAAGAGGGTGACGAATATCCATTAATACCACAATCCCTTTAAGACATTTGCGGCGTTGTAAATATTCACCTAATGCTTTTTGCCATTTCTTTTTCATCTCTAATGGGACTTTTGCAAAGCCATAGCCAGGTAAATCAATCAAACGCTGATCTTCACCTAGAGAAAAAGTATTAATAAGCTGAGTCCGGCCTGGTGTTTTACTGGTGCGTGCCAGCTTTTGGTCTGTAAGCGTATTGAGTGCGCTCGACTTACCAGCGTTAGAACGACCCGCAAAAGCAACTTCAATTCCAGTGTCTGGTGGCAGTTTACTGATATCTGGGGCACTTGTGATAAATTGTGCCTGATTGTATTTAACGCGAGATTTTAGCACGCTGACTCCTAACTGATTAAACTTTCGCGGATGGAATTGCGTATTTTATAACAGTATGACGGAAACCAAAAGCATTGTGAGGTTTGTTCTAAATGCCGCTTTTGTTGCTAATTGGCCGAAGCGTCGTCCCAATATTAATTAATCTAGGTCAAGTCCCTATAAATTATAAGCTTAATATGGGCAGAAAACGTGCCAGAGAAAGTAATATCGTGTAGAATGTAGAAATTGCAATGTCAATCTAAAGTGTATACCTATCAGTAGTCACTACTGAGCAAGGCGTATTTAGATGGATCGGTGCTGTTTGGCGTTATATTTGCTAAGTTTGCATGTATGATTCATCTGATTAACATAACAACCTAATTAGTACTGATTGGTATTATTTGCCCGAGCAATAAAGAGAGCGACTTTATTTGCGAGGGTACAAATTACAGGGTCGGAAACAGAGAATTTACCATGAAAAAAATAGCATTAACTTTAACAATGTTGCTTGGTACGTTGTCAGCAAGCAACGCATCGGCATTCGATGGTGACGCGGAAGCAGGTAAAGCAAAGTCTGCAACGTGTGCAGCATGTCACGGTCCAGATGGCAATGCCCCTGTGACTATGTATCCTAAAATCGCAG
Source organism: Pseudoalteromonas sp. BMB (assembly GCF_001709235.1). Lineage (NCBI taxonomy): Bacteria > Pseudomonadati > Pseudomonadota > Gammaproteobacteria > Alteromonadales > Pseudoalteromonadaceae > Pseudoalteromonas > Pseudoalteromonas sp. BMB. The sequence continues at coordinate 55,313 of NZ_MBQA01000024.1, read as the reverse complement.
GTCAGCATGCAGATTATATCTATAAGCAGCTACAAGAGTTTAAGCTAGGTATGACGTCTGGTGGTAAAGAAGGGCGTATGGATCCTGTGATGAGTGGTATGGCTATGCCGCTGTCAGATCAAGATATGAAGGATTTAGCCGCCTATTTCTCTTCTTTATCTATGTCTGCGGGTTCAACGCCGGAAGATGTTGTTGCTGTAGGTCAGAAGCTATATAAAGCCGGTGATGCTGAGCGTGGTATTCCAGCTTGCGCTGCGTGTCACGGTCCTCGTGGTAACGGTACTTCTTTAGCTAAGTTCCCTAAAGTATCATTCCAGCACCCTGAGTACATCAAATCACAGCTTGAGAAGTTCCGTGATGGCACTCGTAACAACGACATGAATGGTATGATGCGTGATATCGCGCAGAAGCTTACAGACAAAGACATCGAAGTATTATCTAAGTACTTAGGTGGTCTACACTAAAGTCGTATAGTGAGTTTACCTCTCTCAGTGTAAACTCTTACTATTGAAAAAAGGGCAGCATAGGCTGCCTTTTTTGTTGTTGAGGTTGTGAGATATATCTCACTTTTAATGTAGGAAATTTGCTTGTGCAGCATGTGAGTTTTAGCTTATTTTTAAGCTCTTGTTCAGTGTAAGTTTATGTAATTCATCTTTTTTCTGTTTAATTAAAAAAATTAAGGTAAGAAATTTGTTATTAAACAGTTGTAACTCAAGCTCAGGAGCGTAGATTATTCGTTGTCGCCAAGCAATACAAAAAAAGGGACAATTCGATACGGAAGCGTAGGTGGCAAAGTTATGTATCTAGTTGGATACGAAGGACTATCAAGAAAGCGTCAGGAAGACCGAGAATAAGAAAATCACGGAAGTCTCATAATAAAAACAATATGGAAAGTGTCACGGAAGTCTAAAATAAAAACAATACGGACGACAATAAAATAAAAAGAATAATAATAAGACTTAAAAGTCGAAGGGAGAAGTGTCCAGTTGTGACGCTCAGATTAGTAGGCGGTAGAGAGTGATCTCTGCCGCCTTTTTATTTGGTTGCCTCTATTATACCTGATACAATAGCCGCCTTATTAAGCAATCACTGTTGACCATTGCAAGATTCAACTCTATTCAGTTGTGGCCTGTGCCAAGGTAATCAGCTTGAAGCCTACCATCAAGACAAGTATCGACTGTACTGGCAATGTCAAACCTGCCAGTTGGTGATGGTTGATCCCAAGTCGAGATTAACACCAGCTCAAGAAAAGGCCATTTATGATAGCCATGAAAACGATCTCGCCGATGAAGGCTATCGTCGCTTTCTAGCACGAGTGGCGGCTCCACTGTTGGCACGTTTGGCGACACCAAGCCATGGCTTAGATTTTGGCTGTGGGCCTGGCCCGTTGCTTGCGAAAATGCTTGAAGAAGCAGGGCATCAGGTGGCTTTGTTTGACCTGTACTATGCTAATGATGCCAGTGTACTGACTCGTCAGTACGACTTTATCGTCAGTACAGAAGTGGTGGAACATTTAGCAGAACCTGCAAAAGTATTAACGCAATTGTTAGCATGCTTAAAAGTGGGAAAGCCGCTGGCATTGATGACCAAGCTCGTCATTGATAAAGCACGCTTTGCGAATTGGCACTATAAAAATGATCTAACGCATATTTCATTTTTTAGCCGGGAAAGCTTTGCGTATTTTGCCGCGCAGCAGGATTGTGAATTAGAATTTATTGGGAATGATGTCATCATTCTCACCAAGCGTAGTTAACGCGAGAATTTTGGATAACCAATTATGACCAGAAAGAAAAAGACACGTAAAGTTGCAGCCAATGGAACACCAAGGCTGAGTAAAGAAAAGCTCCAAGCATTACGTGCACTCAAAGAGCAGCGTAGCAAAAAAACCAAGGGTAAAAAGCCGGGTTCTAGAAATGCACCAGAGATCCTAGTGAAAGAGCAATCAAACACGACGACCAATAAAGATCCGCGTGTTGGTAGCAAAAAGCCCATTTCTTTGGTCGCAGAGCCACAACCGACTAAGTCGAATACACAGCCAGAGATGAAGCGCCATCTACAGCCGCAAGTTAAGTTAACTACAGCGGTAGAGACGTTAACTCCAGAGCAAGAGCTAGAGCAGTTAGAAAATGACGAACGCTTGATGGCGCTACTTGAACGCCATGAACGCGGTGAACTGCTAACAGGTAAAGATGCGAAATACTTCAATCGCGGCATTGCACGTCATCAGGAGCTATGTGAGATCTTAGGAATTGATGATGAGTTTGAAGAAGGCGATATGCTAGAAGATGATCCAATGGATCAGTTTATGAGTAATGATCTAGCAAATGAATGGTTAGACGACGACTTTGAGGAAGATGATAAGTAATGAATACTGCATGGATCATCGCAATCATTATTGGTGCCCTGATTATTGCTGGACTGGCGTTTTACGCGGGTAAATTACTTTGGCAACTGAAGGTGCAAAAAGAGCAGATTGCCAAACATCGCGAGCAAAAGGCTGCTGAGCTTGAAAAGTCACGGCAGCAGCGCAATGGAAAAATTGCGGATAGCGTTAACTTGATCGCGCGTGCGATGAAGGAAAAACAATGTGAATATTCTGAAGGGTGTTTACGAGTTTGGGTACTCATCTCGCAATATAGCTTTGACGAGGAAGTTGACTTACAACAGAGTTATCCTGGTGTTTATCAGATGTATGATGAAGTCAAAGAAATGCCAACTCATGACGCGCGTAAAAAGTATTCTAAAAAAGAGATTTTCAAAATGGATAGCCAGCGCTGGCGTGCTGAAGAGCGCCTAGAAGCGGAGATCTTACAGGACTGTGAAAAGCTGATAGCGCGCTTTAAAGCGGCTGCTGGCAGTGAAAATGTTGTGTTTCAGTAAGTTAGCTTTGGAAAACGGCTAAGTGAATCTTTATCCAAACTTAAGATTAAACGCCCCAAGTGGGCGTTTTTTAGTTCTAAATGAGAAGCTTTTAACCCAGTTAGGGTCAGGTTTACTCCTTCAAGTTAAGTAAGTATTAAGTCAAACAGGTATGATTTTACTGTGCGATGTATTCACATTCGGTCAGCACTAAGGCGTCTTTACATTGGTAATATACTTCCACTTGTTGTCCTTTGCCTAAATCCTTGTGTAGCGCTTCCATCAAAGTGAAAATAAGTTTCTTGTCATCAAACTGAGCCAGCTTGACGGCATCAAAACCAAAGAACTTTTGCACCGTACTATAAAGTGCCTTAAATATGCTTTCTTTGGCCGAGAAAATAACAGTCAATGGGCAGTGCACTTGCTCACCAAAAAGCGCAAAAATTTCAGCTTCTTCAGGATGTAAGATTTGCCGTTGTAGTTCGACTTCCTGCTTCGGTTTCATATCTCTTTCGATATCAATGCCTAAGCCTTTCACGGCGATATCATCTGTAGCAATCGCAGCCGCGATCCCTCGAGTATGCGTAATACTGGCAACAATATTAGCAGGCCAGATAGGCGCCCGATCGGAGCCGTTAAGTAGCGTAAAGTCACCTTGTCCAAATTGCGCAAGGCAGGTCTTGGCACATATCCGTCCCGCTAAAAACTCGGCTCGCCTTTTCGCCACTGCTTTATCTAGTGAAGCGGGCAGGAGTATATTTTGCTGTTCAAAGGAAAGCGCGTCAAAGCTGTCAGGATCAAACTGAATGCAATGAAAATGGTGTGAGAGGTAGGGGGTAAATAGGTGACTCTGAGTGCTTTGCAAAGCTGACTCCCGTTGTTCGTATCCATTATTACAAGGCTGATATAGCGCCTCTAATTCGCTTTGGACGCTTAGTGTGCATGAGCTAAGCGTCCATAGCAAGATATGAACGAGAGATTGAAAGTTATTTTAGCTTACTTGCAACTGACACCAGTTGCAGAGCGAGGCTTGATACTTTTTCAGCAAGTTCTGGGTCTTTAATTTTACCTTGGTCATCAAATACATTAAATGCACTAGGTACAGCCAATTGGTCTGCGAGGACTAAACTGCCAATGCCAGACAACACATCACGGACATGGTTTAGGCCACGTAATCCACCTAAGCCGCCTGGTGAGGTTGCATAGAGTGCCACTACTTTGTTTCTAAATGCTGGCACTGCACCTTGTTCTGTTCTAGAAGCCCAATCTATTGCGTTCTTGAGCACCGCAGTGAAAGAACCATTGTATTCTGGGCTTGCTAACAGAATACCATCGGCATCGCGCAGCTTGTCTTTTAAAAGTTGAGCACCTTTTGGTGTGCCTTGCGCTTCAAGATCTTCATCGAACATTGGTATATCTAAATCTTGTAACTTGATCACTTCTACTTCTGCGCCACTTTCTAGTGCAAAGTTTGCCGCGGCTTGGATGAGTAATTGGTTGTAGCTGTCTTTTCTTAAACTGCCTGCTAGTGCGATAATTTTTGCTGTAGTCATCTTGCTGATACCTTATTTTGTTTCGTTAAAGTGATAGTAGCAAAATTTTACTTGCACAAAACCGAAATAAACGCAAAGCTTGTGTGCATATATGCACAGAGGTGGTTATGGATAAATTCACAGATTGGCAGGATCTTAAGGTCGCTTATACGGTTGCCAAGCTTGGCACCTTATCAGCGGCGGCTGAGCATTTAGAGATCCACCACAGTACGGTACTGAGGCGAATAAATAGCTTAGAAGAAGCATTGGGAACGCGGTTATTTCACCGTCATGCCCGAGGTTATCAGGTAACACAGGCAGGAGAAAAGCTACTTGCGACGGCGAGTCAAATAGACGAGCGCTTGATGGAGTTGAGTACTTCTATTGTTGCCTCGGACAGCCAGCTTAGAGGTAAGCTTTTGGTTACAACGGTCAGTGGTTTTATGGATATGCTGTCGGAACCTTGTTTGACTTTTCAGCAATTACACCCACAGGTGCAACTTGAAGTCATTCTCGACCAAAAGCGTTTACGCTTAGATCACGGACAGGCGCATGTTGCGGTGAGGGCAGGACCAAAGCCCGATGAACCCGACTACATAGTGCAGCACCTAAATACGTTAGAAGCAGGTTTGTATGCGTCTTCAAGCTATATCAAGCGTATGGGGATCCCTAAAACACTTGAAGCGTTACAGGCGCATTACTTTGTCTCTGGTGTGGCCGGATTTAATGCAAGAGTGCCATATTTCGCTTGGGTAGATGAACATATCCCTGAGACACAAGTGACGCTTAGGGTATCTGAAACGTCAGATGCGTCACGTGCCATTGTTAATGGTTTAGGTATTGGTGGGCTACAGCACGATGTAGCAAAGCGTTATCCAGATTTACAGCCGGTGTTGCGTGATGAGTTAAAATGGTTAAGCCAAGTTTGGCTAGTTACCCATGTACTGGTTCACCGAACGGCCAAAGTACAGGCATTATGTGACGTGTTAAAGCGCCATTTTGCTAACCTGAACTGAGGTTAAGAGAATTACGGCTGGCGTTATTTTTCCAGCTTTTTGCAGCTAACTTTACTGAGCACGACATAAGTATCTTTTTTCGGATAGTAGAGCACACACTGGGTGTCACGAAGCTGCAAGATGAAACTCTCATAAGCGAGATTATGGGCGCCTAAAATTGGACTGCCATTGCCATCTAGGCTTCGACCATGCTCAAGCAGTAGTGTTGGACTACGTTGAAAAACGGTACTTGCGAGCGTCGGTGGTAAACCGCCTTTGAGTTTTACTATAGCTTGCTTGAGTTGTGATAACACTTCGGGCGAAGAAGTCGAGAGTACAGCTTCATTAACCGAAGTTGATGCAGGCGTGCTATTACACGCTTGCAGCAATAAAGCCAAAGCGGTGATTTTCACTGCTTTTAGCAGCACCATTATTTCGGCTCCTCAGGCTTCATTAAAATTGCATTTTCCCGTAGTGGATAGACTGGGAGCGTAACCGCATGCTCCTTATTTTGATACTGTGGCTGAGCGGTAGGCGCAAATTGCGCTACATTTGGGCAACGACCAGTATCTATATGCGTCAGTGCTGCGGCGAAAAGATCTTCCTCCTGACTGCCTAGCGGTGCTGAGAAGTCATCTGCGACAATACAACCTGGTACTTGTGCGCTTAGACCAATTTCACCGCTGCTTGACGCTCCTGAAGGGGTAAAGCCATCGGCATAAGCATCAAAGCCCTTCGCATTTTCTGAACCAAACTGAATGGTATAGTAAACCGTGCCGCAGTTTTGCGCGGGCACGAAGCCGTAGGGCTTGCCTCGAGTGGTACCACCGATCAAAAAGACTTCAACATCAATGCCGCGCAGGCCATTAATTACATTTTCACTGGCAGAGGCCGTGCCTCGTGTTGAGAGGATATAAACTCTAGGTAAAGTTACCGTAGGTAAAGAGGTGGTTGTAAACTTGTTTTCAGCCCAGTTAATCGCTCTAGACTCAAAAGCGGTGCGCTCTTCGTCAGCAGTACGCTTGTCATTTAAGGTGCTATAAGTGAAGGTTTTGTTTAGGCTGCTGTTGCCCGCAACCATATAGCCTAGTTGCGCTGCCATAATGACGCGACCACCACCGTTGTAACGCATGTCGAGTACCAAGTCGTCTATTTGTTGTGTTTTAAATAGATTAAAGGCTTCAATTAATCCTTCTTGCGCTGTTGGAATAAATTGATTGAACTGCACATACCCAACCTGCTTGCCGCCATAGCTAATGACTTTAGCGTTTTGCACCGGTGAGGTTTCAATATCGACTGAAGTCAGGGTGACTGATTTGTCGTTACCAGCTTTATCCTCAAATACAAAACGATGGGGCTCGCTTTGCTCTGGTGATAGGCCAGCATTCAGTGCAGCGGTATTATCACTTGAAATAAAGTCGACGCCATCTATCGAGAGGATCTTATCTCCACGTACTATCCCTGCATTCGCAGCTGGTGAATTAGGCTCTACTGCGGCGACAGTAAAATTACGTGGTGGTGATGTGGATATGGCCGCCCAGCGAATGCCATAACCGGTTGTAACACCCGATTGCGCTTCTTTTTGGAAGCTTTCATAAGATTCGTAGAAATGAAATTGATCTTTGGCATTACCCGACGCCGTTGTTTGGTTTGTTTTTAATTGCTCGAAGTAATCAATAACGGTATCGAATTGTGTTGGGTCGTTATCTAGTACTTCGTCGTACCAAAGGTAGGTTTCGTTGGTAAAAGAGCGGAGCCACATTTTTTCATGCATCGCCGTACCAACCTTATCGGGATAAGGTTGGTTGTTGTTATATTTGTCAGTACCCGTTCTTGGCGAGGCGCAATAGTTAATAAACTGACTTGACGCAGGAAATTGATTAAACGTCCAAGTTGGCGGCTCGGTTTGTCCCGTGTTATTGCCAGGGTTATCGGTGCCTAATGAATCGCTGCCACCGCCACCACAAGCGGTTAATAACAAGCTCATTGCTGTTGATGCGAAAACTAGAGTAATACGTTGCATCGTATTCACGTTCCTGTTTTAGTTGTATGACTAAAAACTAGCACTGCTTGGGTTATCTCGCAATCACTGTTTCTGCCAAGCCGTGAATAATTTCCGCTGCTGTGAGGAGATTTTTAGCCCGTAGGTTTTTTCCATATAAAAATACGCCTCAGCGATGCGTTTTCTTGCATATTCTGGAGGTTCAATTCGGCGTAATTTAAAGTCTATCTTGACTGGACAGGCACCATAATTTGCTTCAGTACTAGGTAACATGCCAAAACGGAAATTAGACCGATCCCCATTAATTTCACCAATCGCTGGAGCTAGATTGTGAATATCTGCTTCCATCCTCCTAAATTGCTCACTGACTTTACGGCAGTGCTTTCTGCCCCCATCTTGCCAGCACTGCAACTGATGTCCAAATTCCCACGCGGGCACGATATGCTCCCACTCAATGCGCTGAGCACGGGCGTTTTCTTTGCCATTGCGAGTGTAAGGTAACCTCGGGGTATAACCACAACTTGCGGGATCTGGGACCAGCTTTTTGCCTTGCTTTTTGATATTACAATTACAATAAAGCGTGCGGGTATTGTCAGTAACTTGTTGTGATAAATGTTTCTTTGCTTTTGAGAAAGACGTGAATTCTTGAGCGTTAGCTGTTAATACAAATAAGCTAAGCGCTAAGATATAGCAATATCGTGACATAACCTCTCACCAAATGGTGGAATACAGGGTATGTCACTATATCAAAAAAATCATCAATACCAACAAGCGTGTACAGTAATCCCCTTTATTTATTCAGTGCAGGGCGACGTTTTCGCCAAGGTGGAGATTGCAATAATAACAATATCCCTGTTAGACAAAAGAGCACACTCGTAGCGGCGAAGGAAATGAGCAAGGGGTTATTAAAATCCTCACGTTCGTCGTAATCCATAATGTGTAACATCCAAAAAAAATCAAAGATGCGCCACAACGTGCTACGAACCGTCACAACTTCACCGCTGGTTGCGCTAAGATACAGGGTGGTGGAGAGGATATCGTTATACTCGACTCGCCAAACATCTTCCTTGTAACCTGCTTCTCTGGGGGCTTTGGCAAGTCGTTCAATTTCGCTCACATCCGCTGCAATTAATAGGTGTTGGTTGGCCTGCTGTATTATTTGCTGTTGATTTGGAGTGGTAAAAGGTGCGCCTGTTATCCCGTTGAAAATAAGCTGCTCATCTTGGTTGAGTTTGATGATGGGAGTATCGAGAAAATGGCCGAACTGGATTTGGCGCACTTGCACCTTGCTTTGTACTAACTGATTGAGATCAGCTTGGTACGCGCCAGTGGGAAAGGGGTTGTCTAAGCTTCTATGCGCTAAGTGTTTACCATGGATCTTTTCCAATGGGATCGCGCTCATGACTAGCCCGCCTAATAGCCAAGCAAAGATTTGTAAAAACAGTAAATAGCCAAGGTACTTGTGGAGTTTACGTGCGGGTTTTAGCAGTTTTTTAATCATCACAATATGTTATTCTAGTTGTTCGTGAGTATGGTAACTATAACGCACGGTGCTTAGAATGTGACAAATTGTCGCATTGTCCAATAAGTAATGTCCTTATCACACTGATAAATAAGTCATTACTAGATTTAGCTTTACAAGGTAGCTTTTAATACATGTCTGAAATTCAATTTTTAAATGTCGATTTGGAACTGGAGTCAAAGCAGGATATTAGTGCGCTAGTTTCGGATTTAAAGAAAAATGCTATCGTGCTGCATTACGATCAAGATGACTATCGTCAATTGGCTCGCATCGAAGCAAATACCAATGAATTAACCCCTGACAAAGCGATTAACCAACTGTGTGAGTTAATTGAGTCTTGCTCTAAAGCGGCACTTAAGCAATGGCTAGGTTGTACTAAGCGAACTTTTGATATTGGCTTTAACTCAGGCAAGTCACCCAAGTGCTTTTCGCAAGCACTACAGGCCGATACGTTGCTTAGGATCTCTGCAATAGGTGCCGGTATAGAAATTACTATCTACCCAGTAGAAGAATAAAAACTCTAAAAGCTAGATTAAATTGTTTTATATGTTAACCATGTTAATGTGTTGATAATTTATTTTTGTTGTTTTATCTTGTTTATTCCATAACACGGATTATTTCTAGGAACGCAAGATGAAACAACATGTAACCCTCTCTACCCTAATGATAGCCATGCTCGGCGGAATGTCTTTCGCAAGTTCTGCGGCAGACAAGGTTAATCTTAATACCTACAGTTCACTTAAGCAGCTTGATAAACTTAACGCTGCACCAGTTCAAGTTGCTGATATAAAGAAGCAAATTGCGAAAAAATTAGCGCTATCACTTAATCACGTAGGTCCCCAAGTTCAAACTCAACTTAGCCAGTATCAGGATGCAGTTTCACTGGAGCAGCTACAAGTTCAAGGGTCAACTAAGCAGCTCATGACAGAAGCGAGCCAGTACACTCGCTCATTAAAAGGCCTGACTGACTATAGCTCTAATCTATATCAGCTGCGTATTGCTTCTAGCGAAATGCTAACAAAGTGGCAACAAGGTGAAGCGCCATTAATTGCTTTTGCGCCTAAAGGTGATGATAAGCACTGGCAATATGTCGAGGCCTTTGATGAGCAAGGTCAATTGCATTTACTTGACGCACATACAATGCCAGAGCGACCCGTGCTAATCGTTGAACTTGATAGCAATAAGGTAAAACAAGAAGGCATTCAGGTAATGAAGCAAGTGTTTGCCAAGCAAGGCTTAGCAATGCCATCAACCGCTATGCAGAGCAACGATGATGCTGAGCCGATTTCAACCAGTGTATTGAAGAAAATTAGACTAAATGACGATGAAGAGCCTTGGGTATCTGGGGCTGCGGAAGTTTACGGCATTGTAACAGGCGTCAACCCATCCCGAGATGAACCCGTTCTAGATATTGTGGACATGCCATATTTGGACCATGATGGTACGGACTATACGCCTAATCAAATTATCATTCACTGGGAGCGATATCGTTGGCAAGCGGCAGATTTATTGCTGATGGAGCAAGACGACAATACTAACTATCAAGAATTAGCAACAACACTTTTGGATATTGTGACGCAAGTGATGCGCGCTATTCCTGATCCCAATGTTCAAGGCTATGCGATTATCCCGCAACTGACGAATCAATTGATCAAAGCGATGCCAAGCCATTGGTTTACTAACGATGATGACTACGTTGATGTGTTTTACACTTTGTTTGAAGGACAAACTTACAACGGGCATATGGGCGCAAGTGGTAATGCTAAAGTGACGATTGAGCCACTTACAATTAACCCTCGCTAAATATTAGCCAAAATGATGTTATTGAAAAAGGCCAGTTATTGGCCTTTTTTATTTATAGTTACCAAATTGCTTCGACAAACTCTGGATGGTCTACAAATGGATTTCGGTTACCCTGAAATTCATAAGCCGCTTGGTTGCGCGCTTGCTCTAGGGCATCGACAGGATCTTCGTTATGCCATCTTTTTAGCATATTGACGACCCAAGTTTCGAAGACTTGCTGTTGGGTGCCATTGAGTACCGCATTGCTGTAGCTGGTATTATTTTGCCAATTTGCAATCACATCTTGATAACGCGTTGCCATATAGAAGTAGGCACGAGCAAAATCTCCTTTGAAACTATCAATAGGCTCAAATACGGTACCGCTGTAGTTAATACCAGATGCTGAACCTAAGCGACTACCATTACTTGAGGTATAAGAGGCGCTTCCTACTTCACCAAATGGATAGTTACTACGCTTAGAATTTACATAACCATCGGAAGCAAAAATATGATGGATATCTGAATTCATCGGTTCTACTTGGCCACCAAACCAAGATTTGGGGAATGAGTGTTCACGATTATAGCAATCACCCTCGCCGCTGTAACTGCCGCATTGTGATCCGGTAGAGACATAAGTAACACTATCATTTGCTGTTGGCTTTTCAGAGTAGCGATCTAATATACTGTTATCTTTCTCAAAATAGCGGTCGCGCTCGTTCTGATCGATAAAGCTCCAAATAGCAGAATATCCTTGTGATTGGTGGTTACGAATAATCTGGTGTAACTCTGTTTTCAGTGCATAACCGCTCAGTCCAGCAGCAGAGGCATAGTAACCATCACCTGAAGGGGGAGGTGTGGTTGTGCCAAGCGTAAAGGTATGATCTTGACGATTGCTGAACTGGCCGCCGGAAGCGAGCGTTGTACCAGCGTGCGTTAAGGTATACTGGCCATTACCATTGGTGCAACAAATTCCGTCGCCATAGCTGTCTAAAATCGTAAAGGTATAACTACCGTCGTTAAGGCATAAGTTTTCATTTACTGATTGATTATTGCTATAGCCACTACCACTAGCAACGGTTGTGTTTGCTGTATTAGTGATTTGCCAGCTTGTTTCGCTACCATAATTATCGGTCATCAAAGCGAGAGTGACACTATTATTTTGACAGCTCTGAGGCGGCTCTGGTGTGGTAGAAGTTGGACCAAAGCCGTCAACGTAGACCGTTTCATTACCGTCAAAACCACTGCCATCGTAAAAACGTAAGCCAACATTAATCGCAGTGGTTGCAGTTGCGGTATAGGTATAGCTAAGTTGTTGCCACTGCCCGACATTGAACTGATCTGAATAGCCATGATAGCCGTCCACCACTAATCGTGCTTTGACACCACCTTCCGTGTGATAGACCCAAGTGCTAAATTGATAGCTTTTACCTGCTTCAACGTTTACTTGCTGTTGTAAGTCTGTGCTACTTTGCGTTGCTGTGGTTACCTGCACCGCTGCGGCAAGGTTACCGTCTTTTATTGGTGTCGTAACCGAGCTAAGTGTGATGCCCGAGTCTATCGTCGTCCATCCATTAGGGACTTGACCGCTCCAGCTCTCGAAACTGCCATTTGTAACTTCTGCAGCAGCGCTTAAGCTGAGTATTGAGCAATAAGAACTGAGTATTAGGTTTATATATTTCCCGTGTTTCATTTTTAGTCTCATTATTATGATTATCTGTATTATTGATTTGTCTGTGTATGACAGTTTGATTTTGCATCAAAACTGTTACGGCAATGTTAAACTTTTTAACGGTTAAATATCGAACTTCTTTTAATCTGTTTTCTTTGGACTTTTCAATCTTCAATAACTAAAAGGAATATAAAAGCAGATTCTATTCTTTTTGATCTCTCAATTTGCCACGTATGCTTCACGCTAATAAAAGTAGGCTACGCTGCGTGCGAGCCAGTTATGCAATGAGCAAGCAAAACCTTTTGGGTACGGGGATCCATGATGTTGTTAAGTCAACTTAATGCTGCAGCAAGTCCGCTGACACATGAACAACTGCAAAAACTACAAGGCTTAGTTGGAGAGTTAAATCCAATCCAACAGGCATGGGTGAGTGGCTATTTAGCTGCAACCGCAAATTCAGCTGCATTATCAGGTATTGCTGGACAAGCAACAGCGGGCGCTGACGAGTCTGCACCTCTGACTATTTTATTTGGTTCACAAACCGGTAACGCAAAAGGGGTTGCAAACCAAATTAAAGCTCAGGCGGAAGCGCGTGGCTTGACGACTAAGTTGGTCAATATGGCTGACTACAAACCTGCCAACCTGAAGAAAGAGAAGTTCTTAGTGATTGCTGTCTCTACTTACGGTGAGGGTGAGCCACCAGAAGATGCAGAAGCATTGCATGAATTCTTAGCCGGTAAGAAGGCGCCTAAACTGGAAGGTGTAAAGCAAGCTGTGATTGGCCTTGGTGATTCAAGTTATGAATTCTTCTGCCAAACAGCAAAGGATTTTGAAGCGCGCTTGGCTGCCCTTGGCGCTGAAATTGTTGTGCCGCGAGCTGACTTAGATGTGGATTATGAAGCTGAAGCCGAGGCGTGGATCGCACAGGCGCTAGATGCGTTGGAGCCTGCGCTTAAAGCTCAGCAGCAAGCAGGTGGTGGTAACGTTATCAGCATGCCATTTGGTGCTCCTCAGGCCGCAGCTAGTCAATATACAAAGCAAAACCCATTTGCGGCTGAGCTGAGTGTGGTACAAAAGGTCACTGGCAGAAACTCAAGTAAAGATGTGCGTCACATTGAAATTTCGCTTGAAGGCTCTGATATCACTTATCAGCCGGGTGATTCACTTGGTGTGTATTTCTTAAATGACCCACAAGAAGTGGCGGCGGTGATCGATGTCTTAAAACTCGACAACGCACAAACCGTAAAAATAGGTGAACTCACGGTTTCATTAGAAACGGCGTTGATTGAACATCTTGAGCTAACACAGTCGTATCCTGGCTTTGTTGAAAAGTATGCGATTGCGACTGGGAATGAGGAACTAAGCGCACTTGCAAACGATAAAGCGGCATTGCGTGCTTATATTGAAGAACGTCAAATCTTTGATGTGATTAAGCAAAACCCTGCCAACATTGAGGCGCAAGCACTAGTTGATTGCTGTCGAAAATTACAAGCGCGCCTGTACTCTATCGCGTCAAGCCAAGCTGAGGTGGAAGAAGAGGTGCATTTAACCGTAGGTTTAGTTGAATTTGATACCTTTGGTGAAAAGCATTTTGGCGGCTGCTCAGGTTATTTAGCGAATCGTGCTGAAGAAGGCACGAAAGTGAAAGTATTCAGTGAGCACAACAATAACTTTAGATTACCTGTCGACAATGCCACACCTGTGATCATGGTTGGCCCAGGTACAGGTATTGCACCGTTCAGAGCCTTCTTGCAAGAACGTGAGGCGCGTGACGCTGAGGGTGAAAACTGGCTGTTCTTTGGTAATCCACACTTTACGGAAGATTTCCTTTATCAAGTAGAAATTCAAAAGTATGTAAAGTCGGGTTTATTAACACATGTAGATTTGGCATTTAGCCGTGATCAGGCAGAAAAGATTTACGTGCAAGATAGACTGCGCGAGAAGGGCGAAGCTGTATTTGCATGGCTTGAAAAGGGCGCTCATTTTTATGTCTGTGGTGACGCTAGCAGAATGGCCAAAGATGTACACCAAGCACTTATCGACATCATTAAAACCCATGGAGGGAAAGATGATGAACAAGCTGAGCAATATCTTAAAGCATTGCGTAGCGCAAACCGTTATCAGAAAGACGTTTACTAACGCGTCTTGTTATACCGTCAGCCAATTTTAATGTAGGAAAGACAATGAGCAACTCTGAAATCAAACCGAATAGTAAGCTCGATGCAAACGCAAAGTTTTCTGATAATGAGCGTTTGAAGTCACAAAGTGCCCACTTACGTGGCACAATTTCAACGGATCTGACCGATCAACTAACCGGTGGCTTTACTGCGGATAACTTCCAATTGATCCGTTTCCACGGTATGTATCAGCAAGATGACCGCGATATCCGCCCAGAGCGTACTAAGCAACGCCTTGAGCCACTGCATAACGTGATGCTTCGAGCTCGTATGCCTGGCGGTATCATAAAACCACATCAGTGGTTGGCGATTGATGAGTTTGCAGCGGATAAAACCATGTATGGCAGCATTCGTCTGACAACGCGTCAAACTTTCCAGTTCCACGGTGTATTGAAGCCAAACATCAAAGGGATGCATCAGCTGCTGAATAGCGTAGGTATCGATTCTATTGCGACGGCGGGGGATGTAAACCGTAACGTGTTATGTACAACTAACCCGGTTGAATCCGAGTTACACCAAGAAGCATACGAGTGGGCGGCTAAAATTTCAGAGCACTTGCTACCCAAAACCAAAGCTTACGCTGAAATCTGGTTGAACGGTGAAAAAACCGAGACAACGGCAGAGCCGATTTTGGGTGATACGTATTTACCACGTAAGTTCAAAACCACCGTTACTATTCCCCCAAACAATGAAGTCGATGTGCATGCCAATGACCTCAACTTTGTTGCTATCGCGGATGAGGGCAAGCTAGTTGGCTTTAACGTGCTTGTGGGTGGTGGTTTGGCGATGACCCATGGTGACGTTAATACCTATCCACGTAAAGCAGATGACCTTGGCTTTATTCCGCTTGAGCATACACTTGCCGTTGCTGAGCATGTGGTTTCTGTGCAACGTGACTGGGGTAACCGAGTAAACCGTAAAAATGCAAAAACTAAATATACGCTAGATACATTTGGCACTGAGGCGTTTAAAGCGGAAGTTGAAAACCGTGCCGGTATGACGTTTGAGCCAAGCCGTCCTTATGAATTCACTCACCGTGGCGACCGCTTTGGTTGGGTTGAAGGTATTGATGGTAAGCATCACTTAACGGTGTTTATCGAAAATGGCCGTATTTTAGATTTCCCAGATAAACCACTTAAAACAGGTTGTCGCAAAATTGCAGAAATCCACAAAGGGGATTTCCGCATGACTGCAAACCAAAACTTAATTATTGCTGGAGTAGCAGCTGAGGATAAAGCGCAAATCGAACAAATTGCCCGTGAGCATGGTTTGATAGATAGCAAACATTCAGAACAGCGCAAAAACTCGATGGCGTGTGTATCGCTACCGACGTGTCCACTTGCGATGGCAGAGGCGGAGCGTTATTTACCTGAACTTGTGACAAAGGTAGAAGGGTTGCTCGCCAAGCATGAGGTTGCTGAAGAGAATATTATCCTTCGTGTAGTTGGCTGCCCTAACGGCTGTGGCCGAGCGATGCTAGCTGAGGTTGGATTTGTGGGTAAAGGACCTGGTAAATACAATATGTATTTAGGTGGTAACCGTGCTGGTACTCGCATTCCTAAGCTGTACTTGGAGAATGTTGGCGAAGACGTCTTCCTGCCAGCGCTAGATGAGTTGATTGGTCAGTGGGTCGGTGAGCGCAACGAAGATGAATGTTTTGGTGACTATGTCATCCGCAAAGAAATCGTTGCGGAAGTAAAAGTGTCAAAAACTGATTTCCACGCTTGATTTAGAACGGGCAGCTACGCTGCCCATTGGATGAGAAAATGAGTGATTTTAAGCAAATATTGACTCTGGACAGTGCAACTCAGCAGATGCTACTTGCGGATGCTAATGCCTTACTGAGTGATAAAACTGCCGAGCAGAGAGTAGCTTGGGCACTGGAAAACTTACCGGATACTCACTTTTTGTCTTCTAGTTTCGGTATTCAAGCTGCGGTTATGTTACATCTTTTGACTCAGCAGCAGCCTGATATTCCCGTGGTACTTACTGATACGGGCTATTTGTTTCCTGAGACGTATCAATTTATAGAATCACTGTCAGAGCGTTTGGCACTCAATCTTAAGATATACCGTGCTAAGCAGAGTCCTGCTTGGCAAGAGGCGGTGTATGGTAAGTTATGGGAGCAAGGCGAAGAAGGGATTAAAAAATACAATACCCTAAACAAAGTTGAGCCGATGACTCAAGCGTTACGTGAACTTAGCGCAGGCACTTGGTTCAGTGGCTTACGTCGCCAACAGTCTTCAACGCGTGCGGATAAGCCAATCGTTGAGCTCAGTCGCGGCACGGTCAAGTTTTACCCTATTATTGACTGGCATAATCGTGATGTTTATCAATATCTTACAAAGTTTGATTTGCCTTATCACCCGCTCTGGGAGCAAGGCTATGTTTCTATGGGGGATGTTCACACTACTCGTAAGCTTGAACCTGGCATGACAGAGGAAGAAACACGTTTCTTCGGTCTAAATCGTGAGTGTGGGTTGCATATTGATGGCGATGGTATTTAGATCCTCAATGTTCATTTAGTAGATTTGAGTGTGACTGGTTTTTTGACTTGGAAATTCCCAGCGATCGGTCATACTTAGTCTATTATTTGTTCAAGGTCTTGGAGGTGGCTTTGATCTACTTTCCAAAGACGATGTTATTATTGCTACTTAGTTGTACCTTGTCTTTTGCTGGCCACGCTAAAACAGCGGAAGAAAGCAAAACGTTTATCAACTTTGCAGTGCAGTATTATCCTCCCTTTATTATCGAACATGCCCAAGAGCAGGGTGTGCTTATCGATATTTTCGAGCTGTTTGCAACACAATATCATTACCAACCAAATTACCCTGTGTATCCAGAAAAGCGTTCGTCTGTAGAAATCGAACGAGGGAATGTGGATGTGCGGATGGAGTCAGAGCATTGGTATCGTGGCACTATGCAAATGTGTTGGAGTGCGCCAATTTACACAATTGAAGATGTATTTGTTACACACAAGCAGGCTGAACAATTTGATGTAAACGGCTTAAATGAACATCTATTTTTAGGTCGATTTGGCTATACCTATCCTCAGTTAGAGCCGTATTTTGACAGTAATTTGCTGCAGCGCAAAGACTACTACTCAGAATTTGATATCTTGTCCGTGCTTGCAGGTGGAAGTGACAAAAGTCTTGCTTTTTCTATTGTTGGCGCACCAACACTACGTTGGTTACAGCTGAAATATCCAGTATTAAAAAGTACCATCAGCGTGCGCGGCGTTTCGGATGTGGCGCCGTTACAATTGCAGTTTGGTCGCACTCAAAGAGCGAAAAAATTGTGTGATGACTTTAATCGCTTTTATGCTGACTTTAAAAAAACGGAGCAATTTAAGCAGATACTGTTAAAGTATGGGCTCTAAGGAAAGTCAGAGTATGAAGATGAAAGCCGCAAGTTACTTGATGATTATGATAATGCTGGTGGCGTTAGCCAGTTTGTTTGTATTGAAGCGCCCTGATGGCAAGCCATGGTTAAATGTAAATTCGTTGACCAACAAGGTTGAGCAGCAGGTAACAGAATTAACGGTTCAAGGTGCGACAGTGCTTGATAAAGTAAAAAACCACACGAAGGAGCTTGTGAGTGATGACACTCAGCAACCAACGTCTGGGGTGCAAGTGTATCGTTGGCGCGACGCCAAGGGACAATGGCATTACTCAGATAAACCCAATCCAAACGGCGAGTCGCAGCACTATCAATTAGACGAGCGCAAAATTACCGTGATAGCAGCCGAAGACACAAGCATTCTGAATAAACAGCCAGAGCAAGCCGTAAGTAAAGAAGCTGCTTCGGCATTACCAACGGCATTAAATCCAAAAGCGGTAAAACAGGTGATAGAAGATGCGAAAAACATTCAGCAGCTAATGGATGATAGAACGAAACAGCTTGAAAAGGCGCTGGAGGAAAATCAGCGCTAAAGTCGTTGTTCAATATATTCTGCAATGGCGAGACTTGCGGTCAATCCCGGTGACTCAATCGCCATTAAGTTAACAAAGCCTGATATTCCATGGGTTGCCTCGAACTGAATTACAAAGTCACTTTGCTTTTCTTTGCTTAATTTAGGTCTTATCCCAGTATAGTCCGCTGTGAGCCTACTCTCATCCAGAGCCGGCCAGTATCGCTTTATTGCGGTAACAAAGCGCGCTTTTTGGGAGTCATCAAACTGATAATCTATGTTTTCAATATAGTCGGTATCAGGGCCAAACTTGAGTTGCCCAGCTAAATCTAATGTCGCGTGTACGCCCAATCCATGCGTGTTAGGTAGAGGATAGATGAGCTGTTGAAAAGGGTGCTTACCTTGATAGCGATAGTAACGGCCGCGACAATAATAGGCGATGGCTTTGTCGCTATCACCGGTAATTTTATTGAACACATCGGGGGCGTTCAGCCCAGCGCTGTTTATCAGCTGGCTACAGCCTATTTCGAACTGCTCGCTATCGCAGCGCATCGCAACAATAAAATCACAGCCTAATTGCTGTGCATGCATAAACTCACTTTGCGTCGCAACAATCCCCCCATTACTTTCAATCTCAGCGATGAGTGACAGCATAAATTGGTGGCTGTCTAAAATACCGGTTGAGGGAGAGAATAGTGCGCTGTGTATTTTTAAATAGCTGAGCTGTTGCTCGATGGTCTTGGGTGAGGCAAAGTCAATATCTGTGACAGAGTTAGCATGGGCACGAGCCTTAATTTGTTCTAGGCTTTGCGCTTCCTCTTCGTTTGTCGCAACAATGAATTTACCGAGTCGCTGAAAGGGGATGTTTAGCTGTTCACAGTGTGTGTAAAGGAGTGCTTTTCCTCGAACGCAGAGCTGGTGCTTTAAGCTACCATAAGGGTAATAAATGCCGGCATGGATCACTTCACTATTACGGCTACTCGTATGCTCACCAACACGAGGTTCTTTATCGATAACAATAACGCTGCGGCTCTGGCTGAGCTTTGCTGCTATCGCTAAGCCTACGATGCCAGCGCCAATAATTAGGGTGTCGACCTTTTCCACAAACTGAGTACCTTCATAAACGTAGATGCTCAGGATGCAGTAAAACCAACCTAATATCAAGCTGGTATGCGTTAATCTCATCGCTCTCGACGCATCAGCAAAATGGTCAGGTATATTTTAGTCGGTAAAGAACAAATGAGACCGAGCGCGACACAGCTCGCACCAATTATAAAACCGTTTGGACCAAGATCATTCAACCAGTCGCTCGCTAACATAGTATGGCCCGTGAAAATTAAAATCAATCCCGCCACGGTGAGCATATGCAGAGGCCAAAGCTTTTGAGTTGACACAGTATCACCTCACTATTTTGTGTGTTGCAATAATAATGAGGTGGATTTGGTTTTTTGTAGTTGTGATAGGTCAAGTTTTAGCGTGATACTACGGCGGCGGTCATTCTGGAAATGCAGCATAGTTCATTGCGGCTGTTAGTGATGCGGATCTCCCATACAGATGAACGTTTACCGAGATGTACAGGCTTAGCAATGGCTGTGAGTATACTTGTTCTTGATGCTTTTAAGTGATTAGCATTGATCTCTTGCCCAACACAGTAGAATTGTTCGGTATCTACAACAAAGTTTGCTGCGTAACTTGCAACGGTTTCCGCTAAAGCAACGTTTGCGCCGCCATGGACCATACCCATGGGGTTATGGTGCTCAGGAATGGCAGGCATAGTCGCAACCAAGTAGTCGTCACCTATCTCACTGATTTCTATCCCCAACGTTTTCATGAGCGTGCCTTTACCCGTCATGCCCTCTTCCAGCTTTTTGCATAACTCTACACTTACGGGTTTGAACCAGATTGCCATGCTTGTCTCTCTTTTGAATACAAATGCTTACATTTTTTTACTATGGCGATTTTTTTTCATAGTTACAATCGTTTCATTAACATAAAGGGGAAAGTATGAAAGCATTATCGCTGATAGGACTGTTATTTTATTCAGGCTTCAGTATAGCCAACTCTCACGAAGTAAGTGTTGGCTTCGGAGAGTTTTTAGAGATTGAGGATGGGTTCTTAGGTGTTCAGTATCGACACTATCTTACTGAATTAAAGGATAATGGCACACCCCATGGTTTACAGGGATACCTGCAAAAAAGTAATAACTTCTCTGTAGGTGGTTTTAAAAATGATGATTGGCATCTTTACCAAGCTGATGCGGAATTCTTTATTGGGCGAGACTGGCGAGTCGCTGTTGATGTAACCCAATTTAGAGATGACTCTGCTCTTTTTACTGCGACGCGAGATACGATAGCGCTGGTACAAGTGGGACGTTTTGTTAGTGAGAATATGCAGCTTGGGGTTACGCTCATCGGTGAACGCTCAGAATTTGATAACTACGGAGTGGATGAACGAGATACAGAGACGGCTATAGCGCCATTTTTTCGTTATACAGAGATTGATAATGGTGTCGGATGGGATGTAAAAATGCAAAAAGTCGCAGCCGACATTGACTTTTGGCAGATCCATGCCGGTTATTATTTGGCTAAGGACTGGCAAGTGTCTGTATCAGCTCGATTACGTGAAGATGATTTTGATCAATCGGTAGTGGAATTACAGACCGATTATTGGTTTAGTTCACAATCGGCGCTGAAGTTTGGAATTGGCAGTGCGCTTGATGATGGTGGCATCAATACCATTACGCTGATTTACACTCGCAGGTTTTAAAAAAGACGGCTGGTGCCGTCTTTTCCATTAAAGTATTGCCAAAAGAGACCTATAACATTTGCCTCAATACATACTGCAAAATACCGCCATGTTGGTAGTACTCCCACTCTTTAGGGGTATCGATCCGGATATCCGCCGAAAACTTGATTTCTTTGCCATCCGCACTCATTGCCGTGACTATCACTTCGGTTGATGTGTCGTATATTCCTTCAATTTCAAACTCTTCTTCGCCAGTTAATCTCAGCTCTTCGTGGCCATCATCTGGTTTAAATTGTAGCGGTAATACCCCCATGCCGATGAGGTTCGAACGGTGAATTCGTTCGTAGCTTTTAGCAAGTACGGCCTTAATCCCAAGTAGTAAAGACCCTTTAGCAGCCCAGTCTCGTGATGAACCCGTGCCGTACTCACTGCCCGCGAGTACAACGAGTGGCGTATTCCGCTGCTGATATTGCTCTGCCGCATCGAAAATACTCATAAGTTCGCCCTCAGGTAATAGGCGAGTAATACCACCTTCTGTACCCGGAGCCAATTGATTGCGTAAGCGTACGTTTGCAAACGTACCTCGCATCATGACTTCGTGGTTACCACGACGCGAACCATAAGAGTTAAAATCAGCTTGCTTCACTCCTTGCGCTTGTAAATACTCCCCAGCTGGTGCCGAAGCTTTAATATTACCTGCTGGAGAAATGTGGTCAGTCGTCACTGAGTCGCCCAGTTTAGCGAGACAGCGTGCGCCT
This sequence comes from Pseudoalteromonas sp. BMB, assembly GCF_001709235.1. Classification (NCBI taxonomy): domain Bacteria; kingdom Pseudomonadati; phylum Pseudomonadota; class Gammaproteobacteria; order Alteromonadales; family Pseudoalteromonadaceae; genus Pseudoalteromonas; species Pseudoalteromonas sp. BMB. Next base: position 33,362 of record NZ_MBQA01000024.1, on the reverse strand, counting down.
TTGATACTGGGGATCCCTGGTGGCTCTTTACTCATATCATCAAAGAAAGGGGCTTTTCGAATATAAGTAGAGCTATCTTGCCAATCATAGCGCTCACTCTGATTTACCGCGATTTGTTGCCAATGTTGGTCGCCTTGGTAAACGTCAGCATAGTTCTTCTCAAACATGGCTTGTGTGACTGTCTGAGATACAAGTTCACTGACTTCAGAGACCGATGGCCAAATGTCTTTTAAGAACACATCTTGGCCATCATCGGTTTGGCACAATGGCTCATTGTAGACATCGATATCTGTGCGACCTGCAAGTGCATACGCAACGACAAGTGGCGGCGAGGCAAGGAAGTTCATTTTTACATCTTGGTGGATCCGCCCCTCAAAGTTGCGGTTTCCTGATAAGATGGAACTGACAACCAGCTGATGTTTAACGATGGCTTCATTAATTTCTTTTGGTAAGGGACCTGAATTGCCAATACAAGTCGTACAGCCATAGCCCACTAAATCAAAACCTAGTTCAGCAAGTGGTTCCAATAGATCAGCTTGTCTTAGGTAATCGGTAACTACTTTTGAGCCAGGGGCCAATGAGGTTTTCACCCAAGGCTTAGGTTTTAAGCCAAGTGCCTTTGCTTTTTGTGCAACAAGGCCTGCGGCAAGAATAACACTTGGATTAGAGGTGTTTGTGCAACTTGTGATAGCGGCAATAACACAGGCGCCATCGACCAATTCAAACTCTTGATCTTTAAATGTAACCTTACCGACGCCAAGCGTTGCGGGCTCATCTTGATCAACTCGAGAAGTCCCGCCTTCACCAACAGTGCGAGCTTCATCTTGATCTGACACGGCATTTTTTTCACTGCGCTCATGCTGGAATTCACCCAAATGGGCTTGAATTGTTTTGCCTGCGTCATTGAGAGGAATTCTATCTTGTGGGCGCTTTGGACCTGCAAGGCTCGGAACCACTGTCGCTAAGTCTAGTGTCAGTACGTCGGTGTAAAGTGGTTCATCTCCAGGTTCTCGCCACATGCCTTGATGCTTGGCATAACCTTCAATTAATGCAATTTTTTCTTCATCACGATTGGTTAGTCGTAGATATTCCAAGGTCTCGTTATCAATGGGGAAAATACCGCAGGTTGCCCCATATTCAGGTGCCATGTTGGCGATGGTGGCACGATCGGCAAGTGGTAAGTCTGCTAAACCATCACCAAAGAACTCGACAAACTTACCCACTACGCCGTGTTCACGTAGCATTTGTGTCACGGTGAGTACCAGATCGGTTGCGGTTGTGCCTTCAGGCAACTGTCCTTCAAGTTTAAAACCAACGACCTGAGGAATGAGCAGTGAAATTGGCTGACCAAGCATGGCGGCTTCGGCCTCAATGCCGCCTACGCCCCAACCTAAAATGCCAAGGCCGTTGATCATTGTGGTATGAGAATCGGTTCCCACTAACGTATCAGGGTAGGCGAATGGCATACCGTCGATTTCTTTTTCGAATACGACACGTGCTAAATACTCTAGGTTAACTTGGTGCACGATCCCGGTTGCAGGTGGCACCACTTTTAGATTGTCAAATGCGCCTTGCCCCCAGCGCAAAAATTCATAGCGCTCTTTGTTGCGTTGGTACTCTAACTTAGCATTAAGATCAAAGGCGCCATCGTGGCCATATTCGTCTACTTGTACTGAGTGGTCTATGACCATTTCAGCGGGTGATAAAGGGTTGATTTTATTTGGATCGCCACCGAGTTTTGCCATAGCGTCACGCATTGCTGCAAGATCCACGATGGCTGGTACGCCTGTAAAATCTTGCATCACGACGCGTGCGGGCGTGAAAGCAACTTCTTTACTTGGTTTATCTTCCGGCTTCCAGTTGAGTAAGGCATCGATGTCTTGTGCAGTCACGTTTTTGCCATCTTCATGGCGCAGTAAATTTTCTAATAAAATTTTAAGCGAAAACGGTAATCTTCTTGCTCTATCGCTTAAAGCTGGAAGTGAGTGAATATGGACCTGACGCTCGCCGACGGTAAGCTGAGTCAGGGTGTTATATGAATTATTCATGCTTGACCCTTTCCTTATGCCAACTACACTTAAGATTTGCTCTATATAAGAGGGAAGTAGAGCATCTAATTAAGTGAATTGGTTTTGTTCTAAAAATGCAAAACAAGGTGCATAGAATGTACCAGTTGCAGACTTGCCGTTTTTTTGTACTGCTATAGTCCTAGTGTTGATTGGGAACTTTTTCAAGGGGGAAGTGCACTTTCGCGAGGCATCGGTGCACTAAAAAGGTGAGCATTTTTGTAATTAAATACGTCAGCGTCTGGGATTGCTAGCCAAAGGAGATGGGTTTTCGGCCTGTATTTTTGTCCACTTGTGTGTAAGATTTTCCTGACTTTTGTCGTTTTTTCTTACTCGGCGTTGGTGCCGTTTCGGCGCGTGGAGTGGCGACTGCTCGCGGTTGCGGCGTAGCATCAGGTGCTAAGGTTAAATGAAATTCATCACCATCAAAATGCAGAATATCGCCTGAATAAATCTTTTTACGTTTTTGTGTACATATTTCATCGTTGACTGCTACATAACCTTCAGTGATCAATAACTTAGCATGTCCGCCAGTTTCTGCTAAGTCGAGCACTTTCAAAAGGTTACACAATTCTATCGGCTCTTCTTCGAGCTCAATTTCAATAAACCCATCTTGCATTTTTATAACCTCAACATGCCGTATTTACCTAACACAGCCAGTGTCTTATTGCCTTATACGACAGTATATAAAATTACTACGGTGAATGACGAAACTTTTTCGTTAAATCCGGGGTCTTTAACATTATTGAAGCATTTGGTGTGTATCTTGCAGGCCGACCACGCGATTTGTTTTTATCAGTATTTTATGGAGGCAACGATGGGTATTCGCACAGCATTAAGAAAAGAGCTTATGAACGTAGATAAGACTGATCTAATGACCGCGGATGATGTACGTCACTATGTCAATGAGTCTCTCACGCAAGCCAAGGATAAGCTTTCTGTCATCTCTCGATTTAATGAGCATCATAGTCAGGTGCAAGCCGGACTGCCAAGTCAGGAGCGCCATCTACGTCATCAACAGCATCGATTGTTTAAAGATATTCTCTACCCAAAAGCTTCTGTTGAAAATTGGTTGTCTAGGTGTTAATTTGAAGTATTAATAAGACTGAGGTTGAAGTGTACTTCCCAGATTAGGTGCATTTCAAACTGAGGCGTAACACCAAGGATGACAATGCAACGTTTTTTCGCAATTGCTACTTTATTATTGAGTGGCTGTAGCACCCAAACCCTACATATCTTTGAATCCGGTCTCGATGAAGGTACTAGAGCTAACTTAGTTCAAGCGTTAGAAAAGCGAGATATTCATTATCGTTTTACCGAGCTTCCCGTACCGCTACAATATGAGAGCGCACAATTAAATATTCCACCGATGACTTCAGGCGACAAGTGGCTTAGGGATATCGAGTATGTGGTGAAAAAGATTGGTTTTGATACGCTGACAATTTCAGAATTTAATATGGAAGGGCACCGCTATACACCGAATAACGCGGGGTTGTATCTGGTGCAAAACAGAGCTGCTCAAGCTTTGCCAGATCTATTGTTTGCCCACCAATGTAAAGATGATTCTATCCAATTGCAGCTGAAACCCAATGGTCATTGGCAGCAGGTTGGCACTGAGTATCGGGGGCGTTGGATCTATAAAAGTAATTCTCTTACGCTCACATGGCATGAGAAATCCGAGCAGCACCCCTACCAGCAAGTGTATGCCGAGCACGAACATACAGTGCAGACATTACAGGGGCCCAAGCCTGCAAAAACATTTACCCGCCAGCAGCTTTTCGATGGACCAGTGCCTGTATTTAACTGTGATTTACAAGTGATCTTTGCTGAGTGAATTGATAACTCGCTGGGCTCGTGACACTTGCTGCAGGCCGAGTTTCACCTGTTTCGTGGCGGGGGCAAACGGAGCCGGAGCCGTTTGTGAGCTCTGAATCACAGGATATTCATGAAGCAAATTAGCATACATGGACTGAGTACTCGGTTTTAGCAAGAAATCAATAAATAGCTCGGCATTGTGTGTATTGGGTGAGTGCTTTGCTATCGCAACTGTGGTGGTAGAAATAGGCGTTTTTCCCGAGTGCATTTTCAGAAAGTGGATCTCTAGCTGTTCGGCAAGTGCCTTATCGCGCTTATTTTCGGAGTGCTGCATCATGCTCCAGTAATAGTGATTCGCCAGCGCAAATTCACATTGGCCTTGTGCAAGCGCTCGTAGTTGATCTCTATCTCCTCCTACAGGGCGTTTTGCTAATAGCGTATTAGCGTGGTTGAGCCATGAGGAGTCATTGCTATTCGAAGAAGCATAGAGGCTCGATGCTAACGTCAAATTATAACTATGAGACCACTGGCGAATGCAAAACTTACCCTGGTAAAGCGCTTTATCTAAATCCGAAAAGTGCTCGGGCAAGGGCGTAGAAACGCCTTTTTTACGGAATAATGCGCGTGTCCTTATCGAAACACTGATCCACCGCTTATCATCATCCTTGAGTTCATGATTTACTGCTTGCCAATTTGTGATCTTGTCGATAGGACGCAGTAGTGTTTTGTAATCATGCAACTGAATTAGATCGGAGGTGAGCAACACATCGGCCTTTGAGTCGGCGCCATCGCTTTTGAGACGTTCAAGCAGTTGTGCTGATTTACCATTTACGAGGTTTACGGTGATCCCAGTCTCTTTTTCAAATGCCTGGAGGACAGGTTGAATTAATTCATATTTCCTAAATGAATAGACGTTTACTTGCGAGGTGTGGGGCTGCGTTGCAACCGCTTGACCAAAATGTACCCAAAAGAGCAAAAAAAGGAAAAGTTTACTTTTATTCATTGCAAATAAGAATTATTATCGAATGGGTGTAGCATACAATGTTCGATGAAGATGTCCAGACTTAAACGACGCGTTTTTACAAATGCCATTCTCCATAGCGCTCAGCAGGTTTTTAAGCGAAGGCTTCCTGTGCTGGGGTTCATCTTGCTGTTCGCCTGTTTGATATATGTTGGCTTGATAGCGAATGTTTACTACCAAAACCAATCAGAAAGCAAAAGTGCGCAGGAGTTGACACGATTAGAATACTTACTGGATAGTAAGTTGCAACACGTTGCTCACCTACTGTATTCGATAGACGCCTACCTCAACACCCATCAAGATGCAGACTTTTATGAGATAGCGCAATCACAGCTTACCACGGCGAATTTAGGGTTGAGTATGGAAACATACGCAGTGGTTTCACCTGATCAATTCTCCATATTAGAGAAAGTGCAGCGAGAAAGAGGGTATTTTGACTTTAAAATTAGAGGCAATCTAGATAAACAGGCTAATCAATGGTTGGTGGTTACCCGTGCTGCACCTGTGTCTGAAGTTGGTCAGACCGTCGGGCAGGCGGAGGTGCTTGAGAGAGATATTTTTGCAGAGTGGGATGAGAATGACTTAACGACCTATGTCTGGCCAAATAGGCAAAAACTCAGTGTATTGATTGAGCAACCGCGTTTTGGAGAGTTTAAAACGCTACTGGGATTAAGTTTTGAGTTACCTTTTTTATTGGATTCATTATTTGGCCAATTATATCAGCAGCGTAAGCAGCATTTATTGGTCTCTTCAAAAAAAGAAATTATTTATAGCTCCGATTGGCAGAAACGCTTCGACCTTCAGAATTTAACGCCAAGTGCGGTACACACCATTAATTTTTATGGTTTGCCCATTACCATGCAGTTGTATGATGAGGCGTGTTTACATCCAAGTTGGTTAAATAACCATAGTGTACTGATTGTACTCTTTTTAGGTATTTTGGCCGCCTGTATTTTATTGGTGTGGCTCCAGCTAAGGCAACTGAAAAATCGCAATGACACCGTCAATAATTTAGTTGTTGAAAGAACTAAAAGCTTAGAGGTGTCTAACCACAGGTTACAAGTCGAATCTAATAAACGCTTAGGGGCTTTGCAGCAACAGGTCGCTGCAGAGCGTAAGTATAAAAGTTTATTCGTTAATAGCCATGAAGGTTTATTTGTACTAGACCGCCTGGGCTACATCATTGACTCCAACCCCGCTTTCAATGCGTTACTTTTTGGTGGGCGTATTCCTTCGCCAAATACAGACTTTAGTGCACTTATGCAAGACTCTGAGTGTCATGAGCAATGGAACCAGATTGTTGCCACTAAGCAAGCTCACCAAGAAATGGAGTGGTTAGCAAAAGCAGAATCGGGAGAGCATATCTGGCTTAGACATTCTGGGCATTGGCTGCATCAACCGGATAGTTGCCTGTATGAGGGGAGAGTGACGGACATTACTCAGGCCAAACTGTTCCAAGAACAATTGCGATATAAAGCGCAACATGACAGCTTGACCGATCTGCTAAATCGTCAGAGCTTTGTGTCTTTAGTTGATAAGCTCCGTGAGCGTAAACGCGCCAAGTTTACTTTGCTATATATTGACTTAGACCGCTTTAAGCTAATAAACGATACCTTAGGCCATCAAGCCGGAGATAAGCTGCTTATTGAATTTGCAACAAGAATGCGTATGCTGCTTAGTAGCTATGCCGATATTGCCCGGCTTGGCGGTGATGAATTCGCCGTCCTTATTTACGATGAGCATCTACATGAACCAATTGAGGGGGTGCTTGAAGATATTCTTGCGCGGATCCGAGCGCCATTTCTGTATCAGGGTAACAGCCACTGTGTAAGTGGTAGCGTTGGCGTACGTCACTTTACCGTTCCGTGCCTACATTGCGATGCTGAGAAGCTATTACATGATGCCGATATTGCAATGTATGAGGCAAAGAAGCGAGGTAAGAATACTTATCATATATTCACGAATGCTATCGCTTGCGAAGCAGGTCGAAAGATCCAGATTGAGCAAGCGCTACAGGCAATAGTGATGTCTCGCGAACTAAGCCTGAATTTGCAACCCGTTTATTGTCAAAAAGGGCAGAATTTAAAAGGGTTCGAAGCGCTACTACGCTGGAATAGCCCAACGCTCGGAGAAGTAAGTCCTGCGGAATTTATTCCCATTGCAGAACAATGCGCGAAGATTTCAGAGCTTGGTCGCTGGGTATTTGATCAGGCGCTTAATTTTATCAATGTCGTAGGAGACAGCACCCTTTTTGTTGCGGTTAATGTTTCTCCGTTGCAACTCCAGTCGCAGGAATTTATCGATTGGTTAGTGTCTCGCTGTGAGGATGAAAATGTTGCGATGAAACAAATTAAGCTTGAGTTGACAGAATCCGCCATGATGGCAGAGGAAAACATGCTTATAGGGCCGCTGGAACAACTTCATCAAGCGGGATTTGGCATCTATATTGATGACTTTGGCACAGGTTATAGCAGCCTTGCCCGGCTCAATCACCTTCCCGTAGATGGCATTAAAATAGATAGGGCCTTTATGTCCGGCATTGAGCTGGGCGGTAAGGCGACGCAACTCATTGAAGCGATTTGTGCGATTGCGCACAGTTTTAACCTTGTCGTGACAGCCGAGGGTATTGAAACGGCAGCGCAGCTTGATACGTTATCAAGGCTTTATTGTCATCAAACCCAAGGCTATTTTATGTCGAAGCCACTGGTTGTGGCTGAAGCTAAATGCCTTGTTTCACCGAACAAAAAAGTGCATCAGTTATTTGCCTAGTTAACCTGAGGTTTGGATAGCAAAGTGACATCTCTTTAGGCGATAGAAATAATGGCTGAAAAAGTAAAAATACCTATTGACCTTAACATGGGTTGAGGTTTTAACCTGCCTCCATCAACTTTAGGAGTCAGTCATGGAATTAGAAGCAAATATCAATCAATATCTTAGCAGCTTATCGTTACAGCACTTTGCTGGGATTGAGCTGATCACCGAGTTACAACAAAAACACCTTTCTCGCTACGCCTTCTCAAGTATTAATGCCATGTATGGTGAGCGTCTGTTGCTTGACCCATTACCACTATTTAGCCGTTTAGTGACCAACAAACGAGGTGGCTACTGCTTTGAGCATAACAAGGTGGCATTTTTAGCGCTGCAACAGCTTGGTTTTACAGTAAGGCCGGTTCTTGCGAGAGTAATGCTAAATGGTAGCTCCTCCAATCCTCGTTCTCACCGGATGACATTGCTTAATTTGGATGGTGGTCAGTACTTGGTTGATGCAGGATTTGGAGTGAAGTCGCCTCGTGTACCGATTAACATCAATCAGGCCTTAACTATCCAAGGCCGGCAGACTTATCAGGTACAAAAAACAGCAGACACAGTCAAAGTGACTCTGTTAGAGGAAGGAGAAGCTCCGCTCACTTTATATCATGTCGACCTTGCTGACGTGTTCGAATCCGATTGTGAAGTGGCGCACTTTTATTCCCATCAACACCCTGAAGCGGCGTTTGTGAATAACTTAGTGGTCTCTCGCATTACAGATTGCCACCGTTATTTACTGCGTAATCAGAGCTATTTTGAGTGGCATGAATGCGATGGCAGTGTTACTGAAACCAAAGTGGAGAGCTTTGCTCAGCTAGAGCAGTTAGTAAAAGAGACATTTTTGCTTGAAACGCCAAGAGCGATTTTAAAAAGCGTATACGATAAAGTCCTAACTCGCGCCGCAAATAAACCAGTCGAACGTTAATTCGACTGGTTTTATGCGAATTAGTTTACGGTATTATCACCTTCTAGCTTAATCTTCCAACCTAGAAACCACAAAATAGGGGTTAAGATACTCGGCTTTCTGATTGTAGCGCAGAGGCTCACCATTCACTTGGCTGACTTTTGCCCCAGCGATACTCGCCACCGCGTGTCCTGCTCCGGTATCCCACTCTGAAGTTGGGCCAAGGCGAGGGTAAACATCGGCTTTACTTTCGGCCACTAAGCATAACTTAAGTGAACTGCCTTTAGGCACCATGTCGACTTGCTCGAAGCGGGTAAGGTACTCAGCTAAATCTGGTGAAGGATGTGAGCGCGAGCCAACTACTTTGATTAAACCTTGATTGGGCTTTGTGGTGACTTTGAGCTCTATGCGAGCTTCACCCGTTTGCTTGAACGCGCCAATACTTTTTTCTGCAAGGTAGCTTTCATTAAGTGCTGGAGCATGAACAACACCAAGAATGGGTTCACCATTATTGATAAGTGCAATATTTACCGTAAACTCGCCATTTTTCTTGATGAATTCCTTGGTGCCATCAATGGGGTCAACCAGCCAATATTCTTGCCATTGTTGGCGCTCTTGCCAATCTATTCCTGCGCTTTCCTCGCTTAATATCGGCATTTCGGGAGTGAGGGTTTTAAGGCCTGCAACAATAATTTTATGTGCAGCGAGATCTGCCTCAGTGACGGGACTTTCATCTTCTTTATATTCAACATTAAAGTCCTTGGCATAAATCTCCATAATCGCTTCACCAGCGCGAATACTCAGATTTAATACTTCTTCCAGCAGATCCGTATGATTCATGACTTACCCTATTAAATTTTTTGACAATAGATAGTGTATTAGCTGCTGGACAGATTCTTCCAGCGACTGCTCGGAAGTATTTAAACATATTTCTGGACTAATTGGGGGCTCATACGCCGAATCTATGCCAGTAAAATGTTTTATTTCTCCAGCACGCGCTTTTTTATACAAACCTTTAGGGTCTCGTTGCTCGCAAATTGCAAGCGGCGTATCTAGGTATACTTCAATAAACTCGCCGCTTGCGACTAAGTTACGCACCATGTCTCGTTCTGCTTGAAAAGGAGAGATAAAAGCAGTGAGTACCATTAGTCCTGCATCGACCATGAGTTTGCTGAGTTCACCCACTCGACGAATGTTTTCGACGCGGTCTTCATCACTGAACCCTAAGTCTTTACACAGTCCATGCCTGACATTATCCCCATCAAGGAGGTAGGTATGTATGCCTTTTGCTTGCAGTGCATGCTCAAGTGCATTGGCCACGGTGCTTTTACCTGAGCCTGAAAAGCCTGTAAACCAAAGCACGCAAGGCTTATGACCTTTTAATTCGCTACGTTTTGTTTTATCTACGGCATAGTTATGCCAAACAATATTTTCGTCCATACTTTGCTCTATTAAAATGGAAAGACAAATGGAATAACAGTCAGTACCGTCGCTGAATAAATCAATGACAAGGGCAGTCCCATGGTGACGTAATCACGAATTCGATAGTTACCTGCGCTATACACCATGAGGTTAGTTTGATAGCCAAAAGGTGAGATAAAGCTGGCGGATGCGCCAAAGGCTACCGCCATTACAAATGGCAGTGGATTTACATCAAAACCACTTGCCAGCGCATAAGCCACTGGGAATGAAAGTGCTGCCGCGGCATTGTTAGTGATGAGCTCGGTAAATATCACAGTCATCACAAAAATGGCGATAAATGCGCCGTAAGGACCAAAATCCCCTAACAACCACAATAAGCTCGAGGAAATCTCTGCCGCTAGTCCGGTTTCTATCATTAACTTAGCCAGTCCTATCGCACTACCAACAATAGCGACAAGCTCAATAGGAAAGCGACGTTTCATCTCAGGGACTTTGATTGTACCGAGCACCACAAGGGCTGCGAGTAACACAATTAACCCTTTTACCAGCGGTACAACCCCAAAGATGCTAAGGCCAACCACTGTCGCAAAACTCGCAAGTACCGTGTTGGACTTATTACGAGATAGATGTGTTTGTAAGTCTAGGCCCGAGATATACACAAATTCGCGTTTGAGATTGGGGAGTGCATAAAAATCGCTGCTTGGTGCAAGTATTAAAGAGTCGCCCGCTTGTAATTCGACCTGACCGATTCCACCTTGTAGGCGATCATGACCACGACGGATGGCAATAATAGCTGCGTGAAACTGCTCTCTAAAGCGGATCTCTTTAATGGTTTTTCCAAGAAACCGCGAAGACTGACTGACGACCACTTCCACCAAGTGCTCAACGTCTTTCTCATGTTTATCATGGACTATCTTTAATCCATCGAAACGCTGTAACAGTGGCACTGAGTTGATGTCGCCCACAAATAGCAGAACATCACCAGCAAGAATTTCTTGTTGTGGCGTTACGGCGCAGATCCGTCGTTCACCGCGAATGATTTCAGCAAGAAATAAGTCTTTGAGGTCGCGCAGGCCGTTTTCTTCAACCGTGCGGCCAACTAGCTTGGAGCTTGGCTCAACTTTTCCTTCTAAATAAAACGGCACGACCTCATCATTATTTTTGCCGTTGTCGGGCAAATATTTGAGCATAATCGTGATGGTCAATAAACCAACACTCAGGACGGCGAGACCAACTAAGGTAAAGTCAAAAAAGCCCAGCGGCGCCATCCCTGCTTCTACGGCAAAGCCATTAACAATAAGATTGGTAGAAGTACCTATCAGCGTTAACGTACCACCTAAAATAGCGGTATAAGAAAGCGGTAATAGCAGCTTAGAGGGCGCATGTGTTTTGCTCTCTTTAACGGTCGTGATCAGCGAAGCAACCACCGCCGTGTTATTGGTAAAAGAAGACAAAAAGGCAGTGGATAAACCCAGTTTAATTACGGCTTTTGCGAGACTACCTTGTGCCATTGAGTGGGCGAGTTTTTTGATTAAGGTTGTTTTTTCAATCGCAATGGAAACTAGGATAAGTAGCACAAGCGTGATTAAAGACGGGTTCGCATAATTCACCAACATCGATTCAAGATCGATAAGGCCAGTCAAATAACTGGTGGCGATTGCGCCTGTGAATAGCCATGCAGCGTTAATGCGTGTGGCAAAAAGACACACGACTAACGCTAGCATAATGCCTGTTAAAATGACTTGTTCCATAATGACGTCATACCTCGACTAACAGGCTGAATTGCATTATTTTAACTTCGAAATATCAAGCGCTTGCCAATGAGGGAAGTGCTTGCGAACTAATGCATTAAACTCAATCTCAAATTCACTAAACTGACTTGAGGACGTTGCTGTTGCTGCTTGAACCGTTTCCACCATACCCGCACCTATGGTTAGGTTAGATAGGCGATCAATTAAGATAAACGAGCCAGTTTCACGATTATTTAAATACTCATCCGCAACGACATTTTCTGTCAGCTCGATGGTTACGATAGCAATTTCATTTAATGACAATGAATCGGCTTGGCTGTGCTCAAGTGTATTCACATCGATAGTGTGCTCGATATTTTTCACGATTGCCGCGGTTTTCTTGCTACCCAATTTAAGGTTATAACTTTTACCCAACTGGAGTGGTGTTTCGTGCATCCATACCAGCTTAGCAGTGATCTGATTCGTCACCTGAGCAGTCGACTCTGCAGGCACAATCACATCGCCACGACTCACATCGACTTCATCTGCTAGGGTGATAGTGAATGCTTGTCCGGTTTCCACTTGGGTTAGATTGCCATCAAAAGTCACGAGTTCTTTAATGGTTGAAGTCTTACCTGATGGCAATACTTTAACCGCTTGGCCAACGCTTAAGCTACCAGAGGTTAATGTGCCTTGGAAACCACGAAAATCTAGGTTAGGACGCACTACATATTGCACCGGGAATCGCGCTTCAAAACCATGATTAGGCTCTGCTGCTGGAGAATCTTCCAGCAGTTCCAGCAATGGTTTGTCTTGATAATAAGGCGTTTTTTCTGAGCGGTTTACAACATTGTCGCCTTTAAGTGCTGACATTGGCACAAAGCGAATATCTCGTACGTTCAGTTGCTCAGCAAACTTCAAATAGTCGGCCTTTATGCGCTCAAATACGGCCTCATCAAAGTCAACAATATCCATCTTGTTTATCGCGACAACGAACTGTTTAATACCCAGTGAATCACAGATAAAGCTATGGCGTTTAGTCTGAACTTGCACACCATAACGGGCATCGACAAGGATAATAGCCAAATCACTGGTCGAAGCACCCGTAACCATATTACGTGTGTATTGCTCGTGTCCCGGCGTATCGGCAATAATAAATTTACGCTTCGCTGTCGAGAAATAGCGGTAAGCCACATCAATGGTAATACCTTGCTCACGCTCCGCTTGTAAGCCATCAACGAGTAACGCTAAATCTAGATCTTCACCCGCATTGCCGACTTTTTCATTGTCTTTGTGTAGCGCAGCTAATTGGTCTTCATAGATTTGATGGCTATCGTGTAGCAAACGGCCGATCAGCGTTGATTTACCGTCATCTACGCTGCCGCAGGTCATCATGCGCAACAAGCTCTTGTCTTGCTGACGCGCTAAGTAGGTTTCAATGCCTAATTCTTTCACTTCATTTGCTGTTGACATTAGAAATACCCCTCGCGCTTTTTCTTCTCCATTGATCCTGATGAATCATGATCAATCACTCGTCCTTCACGTTCTGATGACGTAGATAACAACATTTCTTCGATAATTCCAGTGAGCGTATCGGCCTCTGATTCAACTGCCCCCGTTAGTGGGTAACAGCCAAGTGTTCTGAAGCGTACAGATTTCATTTCTGGCACTTCACCTTCGGCAAGTGGCATGCGGTCGTCATCGACCATAATTAACGTCCCGTTACGCTCAACAACTGGTCTTGGCTTTGAGAGGTAAAGTGGCACTATCTCAATACCTTCTTGGTAGATATATTGCCAAATATCGAGCTCTGTCCAGTTTGATAATGGGAAAACACGAATGCTTTCGCCAGGGTTCACTTGACCGTTATACGTATTCCATAACTCCGGACGTTGGTTTTTAGGATCCCAGCGGTGGTGCTTATCTCTAAATGAATAAACTCGTTCTTTTGCGCGAGATTTTTCTTCATCACGGCGGGCACCACCAAAAGCCGCATCAAAGCCATATTGATCTAGCGCTTGCTTCAGGCCTTGTGTTTTCATGATATCGGTATGCTTAGATGAACCATGAACAAATGGACTGATGTTCATCTCTAGTCCTTCTGGATTTTTGTGCACAAGCAGTTCAAATCCATACTCTTTTGCTAATCTATCGCGAAACTCGATCATTTCTCTGAATTTCCAATTGGTATCAACGTGGAGTAGAGGAAAAGGGATCTTCGCAGGGTAGAAAGCCTTACGAGCAAGGTGAAGCAGTACCGACGAGTCTTTACCAATCGAGTACAGCATTACCGGGTTTTCAAACTCTGCGGCAACCTCTCGGATGATCTTTATGCTCTCAGCTTCGAGTTGCTGGAGATGGGTTAAAGCCATGATTAATGTCCTACTTATAAATTTAACTATCTGTGACGGTTATTACGCGACTTGCGTAATGGGTTGAGCAAAGCTACTGATTTGATTGTTCTTATTAAACCAAGCTAATTGCTCATGTAATGCTGCTACTTCACCAATAATCAATAGTGCTGGCGACTGAATATCATGCGCAGTAATAGTCTCTGCAAGTTGATCTAATTGTGTTCTTACTACACGCTGAGATTTGCGTGTGCCATTCTCAACAATTGCTACAGGTGTGCTCGGCGAGCGCCCATGAGTGAGTAATTGCGCCTGAATGTGCGGCGATTTAATCACTCCCATGTATACAGCAAGCGTTTGATTCGCTTTAGCCAAGCCTTCCCAGTCGAGTTCTTGTCCATCTTGCTTACAATGCCCAGTCACAAATTGAATAGCTTGGGCATGATCCCTATGGGTTAGTGGAATACCAGCGTATGCGCTACATCCTGCAGCAGCAGTAATACCCGGAATAATTTGATATTTCAAGTTGTTTTCGGCCAATATTTGTACTTCTTCGCCACCGCGACCATAAATAAATGGGTCGCCACCTTTTATTCTACAAACCTTTTTACCTTGTTTGGCTAAATCAACCAAAATCTCATTGATGTGTTCTTGTTTGACACTATGATTACCGGCTTTTTTGCCTACGCAGATTAAATCAGCGTCACGACGTACAAGATCCATGATTTCGTCTGAAACTAGGTAGTCATAAACCACAACATCGGCTTGTTGCATGAGTTGTAATGCCTTAAGTGTCAGCAGCTCTGGGTCGCCAGGACCCGCACCGACGACGTAAACCTCGCCTTCAGGTGAAGGAGTGCTTTCTAGCATGGCTTCAAGTTGAATTTGTGCGTTCTCACTGTTACCAGCTTGCACTTCACTTACCACATTTGAATCAAAAACGGATTCCCAAAATTGACGGCGGTCAGCAAAATGTTTAAAGCGCGCTTTCACTTTATGTCTGAATTGACCGACAAGCGTTGCCAGCGGACCAATATGCTGTGGAATAAGGGTTTCTAACTTCTCTCGTAATCGTCTTGCAAGGACGGGCGCAGTTCCAGCACTAGATATGGCAATCGTTATAGGGTTTCTATCCACGATTGAAGGAAAAATAAAATTACACTTTGGTTGGTCGTCGACTACGTTAACGAAAAGGTTGCGCGCTTCAGCAAGTTCTGCTACCTCTGCATTCACTGCTTCAACATCCGTCGCCGCAACGACTAACATAACATTGTCTAGGTCTGATGCATCAAATGGCTTATGCCGAAGTGCAACGCTTGAATCAGCTGCTAGTGATAAAAGCTCAGTGCAAAACTCAGGTGAAACCAAAGTGACTGCTGCATTGGCTTTTAAAAAGGCGCGGCACTTTCTCAGCGCAACCTCACCACCACCTACAATCAATACAGGTTTATTTTCTAGTTTGGTAAAAATTGGCAAGTATTGCACGATAACCTCTGCTAAACATCACGACGGTTGATATCAATATTGATTGATATCGCTAATAGAGCGCAGCATATAGAGTTGCAAATGTGGGAAAAAATAATTTAAACCGACTCAATATAACCAAAAGTTATAAAGAAAGCGGTTAAATCTCACTTTCTTTTTATTTCATGGGGTTAGCTTAAATTTTTGCTGTGATTTGACGATTATAGTGTTTGGTTATGAGATATTCATTTAATGAACAATAGTAAAAACCGTATCCGACAGGTAATTGTATGCGGACATTTGTCCTATTGTTGGTGCTGCTGTATGCATTTAACTAGGGTCTGTTGACCTTTGCTGCAAAAACAAACTTGAAAGATGAACAGGCCCTCGGCTTATTACATAGAATGAAAAGGAACACGGTAATGACTTTACAATCTGATGCTCGGTTGTCGCTGAGTTTAATGGATTTGACCTCTTTGAAAGAGGACGATACGCCGGCAAGTATTCTCGCGTTATTGAATAGCATTAACCCTGATATTGGACTACCAGCGGCTATTTGTGTGTATCCGCAGTTTGTGACGTTAGTAAAAGAAGAGTTGGAAAAGCGTGGGTGGTCGCAGATAAAAGTAGCAACGGTGACCAACTTCCCATCGGGAGAGCAAAAGCTCCAGCAGGTCGTTGCACAAACTCATTCAGCAATCGCAGATGGTGCCGACGAAATTGATCTCGTGCTTCCTTATCAGCAGCTGATGGCGGGTGATCCAGATACACCTTGGCAATATGTGCATTCAAGCAAGCTTGCCTGTCAAGGTAAAGCAAAGCTCAAGGTCATCATCGAAAGTGGCGTATTGGCCAAACCAAAGCTCATTGCGGAAGCCGCGCAGCTTGCCATTATGGCGGGCGCGGATTTTGTTAAAACAAGTACAGGAAAGGTTGCTGTCAATGCTACACCAGAAGCGGCTGAAGTTATCCTTAAGACAATCAAAAGCAGCGGTAAATCGGTTGGATTTAAAGCGGCCGGTGGAGTAAAGTCAGTAGTAGAAGCGCAGCGATATTTACGATTGGCCGAAGAAATTATGGGGGCCGAGTGGCTCAATGCCAATAATTTTAGATTCGGTGCTTCAAGCCTATTGAGTGATGTAGCAGTGGTTGTGAATGGACAGAGCGAGTGAAGCAGAAAAAATAAAACTTGAGCATGACGCGGCTAAACTGTTTTTACGCAGTTATGAAAAGCAGTTTGCAGTGCATATGCGCCATATTTGGCACAATGAGCCCAATAAACCGGACGTCAGTTGTTATCAAGGAAAATCACAGCTTGATATAGAAATAGCCCATTTTTATGCCAGTGAGAAAGAAGCGATGGCTGTGCTTGGGCGTCCGCTGTCTCTCTCCACGCAAAGAGAGCTGGCAGCAATGAGTCAAGCCGCTGACTCCGATCAACTGAGTATCGGCTTACAGCGGCTGCTCAATCAAAAAGCCAAAAAACACTATGATTCACAACGTGTTTGGTTGTTAATTCGAAATGCCAGCCCCATTTATCATCTTGACGATTTTAAGCGCTTAAAAGCCACTTGGGAGATCCCTGATTGTCATCCATTTGAGCAAGTTTGGGTGCTTTGTGATTTTTATCACGGAGATTTATTGCGTCTTTTCTGAAGACGTCGCAAAACCAAGTTTAGATTAAATGTTACTTTGCATATCTTTTACACTTGTTTTCGTTTGCTTCGTCAGTATAATGGGCATCCACTTTGCAGGGGCGTAGTTCCAATTGGTAGAACAGCGGTCTCCAAAACCGATGGTTGCGGGTTCGAGTCCTGCCGCCCCTGCCAATTCAGCAACAAGTCCACATTTAAAATAACGTGACCCAAAACCACTTAAGTCGCTTATTTGTAAATTTGGATTGAATGGATTTACCCTGTTCTATGCAGGGTTGTTGTGTCTGTATTTAAGGTAAAATTGATTATGAGCACTAATGTTGAAAACTCGTCAAGCTCGATGGACACGGTAAAGTGGCTAGCTGCTATTGCACTTCTAACTGGTGCCGTAGTTGGTAATTATCTATATGCCGATTTATCTGTTTTAGTACGCGCTGTTGGCGTGGTTGCAGCTATCGCTGCGGCTTTGGGCATTTTGGTAACGACTGAAAAAGGCCGTACCTTTATCGCTTTTGCTAAAGAATCACGTATTGAAGTACGTAAAGTTATCTGGCCAACGCGTCAGGAAGCGACTCACACTACTTTCATCGTGATCATTGCAACGGTGATTATGGCATTAATCCTATGGGGATTAGATGGTATACTTTTCCGTGCAGTAGGCTTTTTAACTGGATTGGAGATCTGATCCCATGTCGGATGAGAACAAAGAAAAGAAATTACGTTGGTACGTGATCCAAGCGTTTTCAGGTTTTGAAAAACGCGTAGCACAAACCATTATCGAGCATATTAAAATCGAAGGGTTAGAAGACCTATTCGGTGAGATCCTTGTGCCGACTGAAGAAGTGGTTGAAATGCGTGCAGGTCAGAAACGTAAATCTGAGCGTAAATTCTTCCCTGGCTATGTATTAGTTCAAATGGTAATGGACGATGCGTCTTGGCACTTGGTGAATAGTACACCGCGTGTAATGGGCTTTGTTGGTGGTACGTCAGACCGTCCTGCACCAATCAGTCAAAAAGAAGCGGATCGTATCCTTAACCGTCTGCAAGAAAATGCTGAAGCACCGAAACCTGCTACTTTATTCGAGCCGGGTGAAGTGGTTCGTGTTACAGATGGTCCATTTGCTGACTTCAACGGTGTAGTTGAAGAAGTGGATTACGAAAAGAGTCGCCTGAAAGTTTCGGTACTTATTTTCGGTCGTTCAACGCCAGTAGACCTAGAATTTGGTCAGGTTGAGAAAGACAAATAAATTCTAACTTGAAAAAGTTGTCAAAGGCCGCTGATTAATCTATAATCAGCGGCCTTTTTGTTGTACGCAAAAATATGCGGCAAAAAGACTGAATTTTTTAACTGGGAAGCCGTTTGAGTACGCGTCCTCGCGCGCACGAGGCAAAGACCCACAATTGAGGTATTATCATGGCTAAGAAAGTTGAAGCTCTAATCAAGCTACAAGTTGCTGCTGGTATGGCTAACCCTAGTCCTCCAGTAGGTCCTGCACTAGGTCAACACGGTGTAAACATCATGGAATTCTGTAAAGCGTTCAACGCACGTACAGAGTCTATCGAGAAAGGCGCACCTGTTCCTGTTGTTATTTCTGTTTACAGTGACCGTTCTTTCACTTTTGAAATGAAGACTCCACCTGCGGCATATCTTCTTAAGAAGGCTGCTGGTATCAAGTCTGGTTCTGGTCGTCCTAACACTGAAAAAGTTGGTACAGTTACTCGTGCTCAACTTGAAGAGATCGTTGAGACGAAACGTCCAGATCTTACTGCTGCTGATATGGACGCAGCTGTACGCACGATTGCAGGTTCTGCACGTGCAATGGGCTTGAACGTAGAGGAGTAATTGAGAATGGCTAAATTAACTAAGCGTATGCGTACTATCCGCGAGAAAGTGGATGCGACTAAAGAGTACGAAATCAACGAAGCTGTTGCTCTTCTAAAAGAACTTGCTACTGCTAAGTTCGTTGAAAGTGTTGACGTTGCTGTAAACCTAGGTATCGATGCTCGTAAATCTGACCAAAACGTACGTGGTGCAACTGTACTACCTCACGGTACTGGTCGTGATGTACGCGTAGCGGTATTCACTCAAGGTGCAAATGCTGAAGCTGCTAAAGAAGCTGGTGCTGATTTAGTAGGTATGGAAGACCTTGCAGAGCAAGTTAAGAAAGGCGAAATGAACTTTGACGTTGTTGTTGCTTCTCCAGATGCAATGCGCGTTGTTGGTCAACTAGGTCAAATCCTAGGTCCACGTGGTCTTATGCCTAACCCTAAGACAGGTACTGTAACGCCTAACGTTGCAGAAGCTGTTAAGAACGCTAAAGCTGGTCAGGTTCGTTACCGTAACGATAAGAACGGTATCATCCACACTACTATCGGTAAAGTAGACTTTGACGCTAACCAACTTCAAGAAAACCTTGAAGCGCTAATCATCGCGCTTAAGAAGGCTAAGCCTTCTACTGCAAAAGGTACTTTCGTGAAGAAAGTAAGCATCTCTACTACGATGGGTGCTGGTGTTGCTTTAGACCAAGCTACTCTAAATACTCAAGTAGTATAATTTAGAGTTTAGCGTTTACATGGCGTAAAAATTAGACTATAATTTTGCGCCATTTTGTAGAGAAGTGTGCTTCTTTACAAAGCAAAGAATTCGGGTTGAAGCGCATAATTTCGAAAATTGTTTCCATCATGGTCTACAATGAATCGATAAATTGCGCTTCCGTCCAAGACCGTAGGTGGCTTCGGCCTTAATCGTCCTACGTAGACGGTGTGAATCCCAGCTAGATTTTCCTAATCTTCTGGCTCTCGCCGTAAAAAGCATCTCTGCTAAAGTTTTTAGCAGGGTAGAGTAGAACTGAAAAACATGTTTGTTTTTCTATAAACCAGGAGTAACACCCATGGCTTTAAATCTTCAAGACAAAAAAGCAATTGTTGCTGAAGTCAACGAAGCTGCCAAAGGTGCTCTTTCAGCAGTTGTTGCTGATTCTCGTGGTGTAACAGTAGGTGCAATCACTGCTCTTCGTAAAGAAGCTCGTGAAGCTGGTGTATGGATGAAAGTTGTTCGTAACACCCTAGCTAGACGTGCGGTTGAAGGCACTGATTACGAATGCCTTAATGAATCACTAGTTGGTCCAAGCCTAATCGCTTTCTCTTCAGAGCACCCTGGTGCTGCTGCGCGTATCTTTGCAGATTTCGCGAAAAAGAACGAAGCATTTGAGCTTAAAACTGCTGCATTCGAAGGCAAAATCGTTGACGTAGATATGCTTGCTAAGCTACCTACTTACGACGAAGCTGTTGCACGCTTAATGAGCGCTATGAAAGAAGCGTCTGCTGGCAAATTGTGTAAAACAATTGAAGCGGTACGTGTACAGAAAGCTGAGCAAGCTGCTTAATTTAAGCAACGCTCCTTTCTTTAATAAATTTTTTGAACCGCATGGGTTCGTAAATAATTAGGAAATTTGAAATGTCTGTAACTAAAGACCAAATCCTTGACGCTATTGCTGAAATGTCAGTAATGGAAGTTGTTGAACTAGTTGAAGCTATGGAAGAGAAGTTCGGTGTAACTGCAGCTGCTGCTGTTGTTGCTGCTGGTCCTGCTGAAGCTGCTGAAGAAAAGACTGAGTTCGACGTAATCCTAGCTGCTGCTGGCGGTAACAAAGTTGCTGCAATCAAAGCGGTACGTGGCGCAACAGGTCTAGGCCTTAAAGAAGCTAAAGCTCTAGTTGAGTCTGCTCCTGCACCTATCAAAGAAGGTGTATCTAAGGAAGAAGCTGAAGCTCTTAAGAAAGATCTTGAAGAAGCTGGTGCTCAAGTTGAGATCAAGTAATCTAGCTCCCGCTAGGTTCGCTGCCTGAGAAATCAGGCAAGGGCTGGTGATTATTTAATCACCGGCCCTTTTGCGCTATAGAGATATGCATTTCTATCGTGCATAAATCTTCGAATTTCACTGTAATTTTCAATAACTTAGAAGTTTTTGTTGAAAATCGCAATGGCATTTGAAGTAACACTAATTTGATGACATTAACGATTTGAATATAGCCTGAATTGTGCTCATTTAAGCCGTTAGTTAAGCAAGTTAGTGTGACAATTTAGATGTTGTTATCATGGCTTAGATGCCAGTGAAGTCTGTTCAATTTTGGACAGGTTGGGTCAAAGATCAGCAAGCTGAGGAACCCCATGGCTTACTCTTATTCTGAAAAGAAACGTATCCGTAAGGATTTTGGTAAACGTCCACAGGTTTTGGACATACCTTTCCTACTGCAAATGCAGTTGGAATCGTTCGATAAGTTCATTGCGCCTGATGCCGATGGCGATACTGGATTGGAAGCTGCTTTCCGTTCTGTATTCCCTATCAAGAGCTACTCGGGCAACTCTGAACTTCAATACGTCAGTTATCGTATTGGCGAGCCAGTATTTGACGTTAAAGAATGTCAAATTCGCGGTGTGACATATTCTGCTCCACTTCGCGTTAAACTACGTCTTGTGCTAATGGACAAAGATGCACCTGGCACAGTCAAAGACATAAAAGAGCAAGAAGTTTACATGGGCGAAATCCCGCTCATGACAGACACCGGTACTTTTGTAATCAATGGTACTGAGCGTGTTATCGTTTCTCAGCTACACCGTTCACCTGGTGTATTCTTTGATAACGACCGTGGTAAATCACATTCATCTGGTAAAGTGTTATATAACGCACGTGTGATCCCTTACCGTGGTTCATGGCTTGACTTTGAATTCGACGTTAAAGATAACCTTTACGTTCGTATTGACCGTCGCCGTAAACTACCAGCATCTATCATCTTACGTGCACTAGAGTTCACTTCAGAAGAAATCTTGGCACTATTCTTTGAAACGACAAGTTTCGAAGTAAAAGATGGCAAAGTGTTGATGGAACTTGTGCCTTCACGCCTACGTGGTGAAACCGCTGCATTTGATATTAAAGATGCAAACGGTGACGTATTGGTTGAAAAAGGCCGTCGTATTACTGCACGCCACATTAAGAGCATCGAAAAGCAAGGCATCGACACTCTTGAAGTACCACATGAGTACATCATCGGTCGTGTTGTTGCTAAAAACTATATCGACGAGTCAACAGGCGAAGTGATTGCAGAAGCGAACACTGAACTATCACTAGAGCTTATGGCTGAATTGGTGAAAGCGGGTCACTCAAAGATCGATACGCTTTACATCAACGAAGTAGACAGCGGTGCGTACATGTCAGAGACATTACGTGTTGATTCTACTAACAATCGCCTAGAAGCATTGGTAGAAATCTATCGCATGATGCGCCCTGGTGAGCCACCAACAAAAGAAGCTGCAGAAGCGTTATTTGATAACCTATTCTTCTCTGAAGAGCGCTACGACCTTTCAACGGTTGGTCGTATGAAGTTCAATAGCCGTGTTGGTTATGATTCAGACGAAGGTGACGGTACGTTATCTAAAGAAGATATCGTGAGCGTGATGAAGGTACTGATCGACATCCGTAACGGTAAAGGCGATGTTGATGACATCGACCACTTAGGTAACCGTCGTATCCGTTCTGTAGGTGAAATGGCTGAAAACCAATTCCGTGTAGGTCTTGTACGTGTTGAGCGTGCAGTACGTGAGCGTCTAAGTCTTGGTGACCTAGATAACGTTATGCCACAGGATTTGATCAACGCTAAGCCAATCTCTGCAGCAGTAAAAGAATTCTTTGGTTCTTCACAGCTTTCACAGTTTATGGACCAGAACAACCCGCTTTCAGAAGTAACGCACAAGCGTCGTATTTCTGCATTAGGTCCGGGTGGTCTAACTCGTGAGCGTGCTGGCTTCGAAGTACGTGACGTACACGTAACGCACTACGGTCGTGTTTGTCCTATCGAAACGCCTGAAGGTCCAAACATCGGTCTAATCAACTCGCTATCTACTTACGCGCGTACAAACGACTATGGTTTCTTAGAGACTCCATACCGCAAAGTAGTCGACGGTATCGTTACTGACGATGTTGATTACCTATCAGCAATTGAAGAAGGTCAGTTCGTTATCGCACAGGCGAATACAACGCTAACTGATGATAACCAATTTGCTGAAGAATTGATTCCATGTCGTTTTAAAGGTGAATCAACCTTTATGCCAAGCGACAGCATCCAGTATATGGACGTATCTCCACAGCAGGTAATCTCTGTGGCGGCAGCGCTTATCCCATTCCTAGAACACGATGACGCGAACCGCGCATTGATGGGATCGAACATGCAACGTCAAGCTGTACCTACACTACGTGCTGATAAGCCGTTAGTTGGTACTGGTATTGAGCGTACACTAGCGAAAGACTCTGGTGTAACAATCGTTGCTAAGCGTGGCGGTATCGTTAAGTATGCTGATGCAAGCCGTATCGTTGTTAACGTTAATGAAGATGAGCGCATCCAAGGTGAAGCGGGCATCGACATCTATAACTTAACTAAGTACACACGTTCAAACCAAAACACTTGTATCAACCAGAAACCAACTTGTATGGTTGGTGAGCCGGTGGTACGTGGTGACGTGCTTGCTGATGGTCCTTCAACAGACCTAGGTGACTTAGCACTTGGTCAGAACCTACGCGTAGCGTTCATGCCTTGGAATGGTTACAACTTCGAGGATTCAATCCTACTTTCAGAGAATGTTGTAAAAGAAGATCGTCTAACGACTATCCACATTCAAGAGCTTCAGTGTATTGCTCGTGATACTAAGCTTGGTCCAGAAGAAATCACTGCGGATATTCCAAACGTAGGTGAGTCTGCACTAGGTAAGCTTGACGAATCAGGCGTTGTATATATCGGTGCTGAAGTGAAAGGCGGTGACATCCTTGTAGGTAAAGTAACGCCTAAAGGTGAAACGCAGCTAACACCTGAAGAAAAGCTACTACGCGCTATCTTCGGTGAAAAAGCGTCTGACGTTAAAGACAGCTCACTACGTGTACCAAACTCTGTATCTGGTACGGTTATCGACGTACAAGTGTTTACGCGTGACGGTGTTGAAAAAGACAAACGTGCACTAGAAGTTGAAGATATGCAGCTTCGCGAAGCGAAGAAAGACTTCAACGAAGAGTTCAGAATCCTTGAAGGCGGTATCCTGACTCACGCTCGTAACTTACTGATTAAATCAGGTATGAGTGAAGAGCAGCTTGCTGGCTTTAACACTGAGAAGCTACTAACACAAAGTCTTGCTGATGAAGAGCATCAAGCAGAGCTTGAGCAACTAGCTGCACAGTATGACGAGCTTAAAGCTGACTACGATAAGCGTTTCGAGAACAAGCGTCGTAAGATCACTCAAGGTGATGACCTAGCACCTGGCGTACTTAAGATTGTTAAAGTATACCTAGCTGTTAAACGTCGTATCCAACCTGGTGATAAGATGGCGGGTCGTCACGGTAACAAGGGTGTAATCTCAACTATCGTTCCTGTTGAAGACATGCCTTACGATGATAAAGGTCGTACTGTAGATATCGTACTTAACCCGCTGGGTGTACCATCACGTATGAACATCGGTCAGATCCTAGAAACTCACATGGGTCTAGCTGCTCGTGGTATCGGTGAACGTCTTGAAGAAATGATGAAAGAGCAACGTGAAATTCACGAGCTACGCGAATTCATCAAGAAAGCTTACGAAATCGGTGACTGCCGTCAGAAAGTAGATATTGCTAACTTCTCTGATGATGAAATCCGTCGCTTGGCAGATAACCTTAAAGGTGGTCTTCCAATCGCAACACCAGCATTTGATGGTGCACGTGAAGCTGAAATCAAAGACATGCTAGAGCTTGGTGGTTATCCAAGAAGTGGTCAGGTAACGTTATATGATGGTCGTACTGGTGATGCATTTGAGCGTCAAGTAACAGTAGGCTACATGTACATGCTGAAACTGAACCACCTTGTTGATGACAAGATGCACGCGCGTTCAACAGGTTCTTACAGCCTAGTTACTCAGCAGCCGCTGGGTGGTAAGGCACAGTTCGGTGGTCAGCGTTTCGGTGAGATGGAGGTATGGGCACTAGAAGCATACGGTGCTGCCTACACGCTACAAGAAATGTTGACAGTGAAGTCGGATGACGTTAACGGTCGTACTAAGATGTATAAGAACATCGTAGACGGTAACCACAAGATGGAACCGGGTATGCCTGAGTCGTTCAACGTACTGTTGAAAGAAATCCGCTCGCTAGGTATCAACATCGAGTTGGAAGAAATTTAATCCGACCGCCGCAGTGCGCTGCGGCGTTGCATAACTGCAACCGGACTGAAAAGAATGTAGGGGCAAGCATGGCTTGCCCTCAAGATTAACCTCCGACAGGAGAGCTAAGGTGAAAGACTTACTTAAGTTTCTGAAGCAACAAAATAAGACCGAAGAATTCGATGCAATTCGCATTGGTCTTGCTTCGCCAGACATGGTGCGTTCATGGTCTTACGGTGAAGTAAAGAAACCTGAGACAATCAACTACCGTACTTTCAAGCCTGAGCGTGATGGCTTATTCTGTGCCCGTATCTTCGGCCCAGTAAAAGATTACGAGTGTTTGTGTGGTAAATACAAGCGCTTGAAGCACCGTGGTGTTATCTGTGAAAAGTGTGGCGTTGAAGTAACGCTAACAAAAGTACGTCGTGACCGTATGGGTCACATCGAGCTGGCTAGCCCAGTTGCGCATATTTGGTTCTTGAAATCACTTCCGTCACGTATCGGCCTAATGCTAGATATGACGCTTCGTGATATCGAGCGCGTACTTTATTTCGAATCATTCGTGGTAACTGAGCCAGGTATGACTACGCTTGAGCGCGGTCAACTACTAGGTGAAGAAGAATACCTAGATGCACTTGAAGAGCACGGTGATGAGTTTGAAGCGAAGATGGGTGCAGAAGCTGTACTTGATCTACTTCGTGACCTAGACCTTGGTCAGTTAATCGCTGAAATGCGTGAAGAGTTGCCAACAATCAACTCTGAAACTAAGCGTAAGAAAATCACTAAGCGTCTTAAACTAATGGAAGCGTTCCACCAATCAGGTAACAACCCTGAGTGGATGGTTATGAGTGTGCTACCGGTTCTTCCACCAGATCTACGTCCTCTAGTACCACTAGACGGCGGTCGTTTTGCGACTTCAGATCTGAACGACCTTTACCGTCGTGTGATCAACCGTAACAACCGTTTGAAGCGTCTTCTAGACCTAGCTGCACCAGACATCATCGTACGTAACGAAAAGCGTATGCTTCAAGAAGCGGTTGATGCGCTACTTGATAATGGTCGTCGTGGCCGTGCAATTACAGGTTCTAACAAGCGTCCACTGAAGTCGCTTGCTGACATGATCAAAGGTAAGCAAGGTCGTTTCCGTCAAAACCTTCTAGGTAAGCGTGTTGACTACTCAGGCCGTTCTGTTATCACCGTTGGTCCTACACTGAAACTACATCAGTGTGGTCTACCTAAGAAGATGGCACTTGAGCTATTCAAGCCATTTATCTACGGTAAACTAGAGCGCCGTGGTATGGCGACAACCATCAAAGCTGCGAAGAAGATGGTTGAGCGTGAAGTACCAGAGGTTTGGGACGTACTAGACGAAGTTATCCGTGAGCACCCGGTTTTACTTAACCGTGCGCCAACACTTCACCGTCTAGGTATCCAAGCATTCGAACCTGTACTTATCGAAGGTAAAGCGATCCACCTGCACCCGCTAGTGTGTGCGGCGTATAACGCTGACTTCGATGGTGACCAAATGGCTGTTCACGTACCACTGACGCTTGAAGCGCAGTTGGAAGCGCGTGCATTGATGATGTCTACCAACAACATCCTAGCACCAGCTAACGGTGAACCAATCATCGTTCCTTCACAGGACGTTGTACTAGGTCTTTACTACATGACTCGCGATCGCATCAACGGTAAAGGTGAAGGTTTAGTATTTAAAGATGCTAAAGAAGCTGAAAAAGCATACCGTGTAGGTGCTGCTGAGCTTCACGCTCGTGTTAAAGTGCGTATCACAGAAGTGACTATCGACGAAGAAACACGTGAGCGCGGCACTTTAACTCACCTAGTAGATACGACAGTAGGTCGTGCAATCCTTTCATTGAATATCCCTGAAGGCTTGCCGTTTGAACTGATCAACAAACCACTAGGTAAGAAACAAATTTCTGGTCTTCTTAACGAGTGTTACCGTCGTCTAGGTCTTAAAGATACTGTTATCTTTGCTGACCAAGTGATGTATACCGGTTTCCACTACGCGATGAAGTCAGGTGTTTCTATCGGTATCAATGACATGGTAATCCCACCAACTAAAGGTGAGATCATCGATCGTGCGGAAGCTGAAGTTGCAGAAATCAACCAACAGTTCCAATCAGGTCTTGTAACTGCCGGTGAGAAATACAACAAAGTTATCGATATCTGGTCACGTGTAAACGAAAACCTTTCTCGCGAGATGATGGCTAACCTTTCAAAAGAAACGGTTATCAACGCTGAAGGTAACGAAGAAGAGCAACCGTCATTTAACTCAGTGTTTATGATGGCAGACTCAGGCGCTCGTGGTAGTGCTGCTCAGATCCGTCAGCTAGCGGGTATGCGTGGTCTAATGGCACGTCCAGATGGTTCAATCATCGAAACGCCGATTACAGCGAACTTCCGTGAAGGTCTAAACGTACTACAGTACTTTATCTCGACGCACGGTGCGCGTAAGGGTCTAGCGGATACGGCACTTAAGACAGCGAACTCGGGTTACCTAACTCGTCGTCTAGTAGACGTAGCACAAGATTTGGTTATCAATGAATCAGACTGTGGTACCGAAGAAGGTCTAGTAATGAAGCCGCTAATTGAAGGTGGTGACGTTGTAGAGCCACTTCGTGAGCGTGTACTAGGTCGTGTTGTTGCTGAAGACGTGGTTAAGCCTGGTACAACAGAAGTACTGGTTGAACGTAACGTAATGATTGACGAAAAACTGTGTGATCTTCTAGAAGAGCACTCAGTAGACGAAGTTAAAGTACGTTCTGTAATCACCTGTCAAAACGACTTTGGTGTGTGTGCACACTGTTATGGTCGTGACTTGGCACGTGGCCACATCATCAACCCTGGTGAAGCAGTTGGTGTAATCGCGGCACAGTCAATCGGTGAGCCGGGTACACAGCTTACGATGCGTACATTCCACATCGGTGGTGCGGCATCACGAGCTTCTGCAGAGAACAGTGTTCAAGTTAAGAACAATGGTAATCTGAAACTTCACAATGCGAAGTTTGTAATCAATGCTGATGGCAAAATCGTTATCACGTCTCGTTCAACTGAGATCACGATAATCGATGAGCACGGTCGTGAGAAAGAGCGTTATAAAGTTCCTTACGGTGCAGTATTAACTGTACAAGATGGTGCTGACGTTAAAGGTAACGATATCGTTGCTACTTGGGATCCGCATAGCCACCCAATCATCATTGAACATGAGTCAAAAGTATCGTTCAGCGATATCGATGATTCAAACACTGAAGCACAGACTGATGAATTAACTGGTCTAACACGTGTGGTTGTTAAGGATCTTGCGAAAGTAAACGCGAAAGAGCCTAAACTAATCATTGAGAACGAAGAACGTGGTCTTCAAGAGATCCGTCTACCTTCATTCACAACGATTGAAATCACAGATGGTGCAACAGTACTACCTGGTTCGGTACTGGCTCGTATTCCACAAGAAGGTTCGAAGACTCGTGACATCACGGGTGGTCTACCTCGAGTTGCTGACCTATTCGAAGCGCGCAAGCCAAAAGATCCTGCAATTCTTGCAGAAATCACAGGTACCGTTAGCTTCGGTAAAGAGACTAAAGGTAAGAAACGTCTTGTGATCACACCGGAAGAGGGTGATGCATACGAAGAGATGATCCCGAAATGGCGTCAGCTTAACGTGTTCGAAGGTGAGCAAGTGGCTAAAGGTGAAGTAATCGCCGATGGTCCAGAGTCTCCGCACGACATCCTACGTCTACGTGGTGTTACTGATGTATCTAACTACATCACTAACGAAGTACAAGAAGTATACCGTCTACAGGGCGTAAAGATTAACGATAAGCACATTGAGACTATCGTTCGTCAGATGCTTCGTAAGTGTATCATCCTTGATGGTGGTGACAGTGAGTTCCTAGTAGGTGAGCAAGCTGAAGTTGCACGTGTAAACATCGCTAACCGTGAACTAGAAATGCAAGGTAAGATCCCAGCTAAGTTTGAAATCCAACTAATGGGTATTACTAAAGCGTCACTTGCGACTGAATCGTTTATTTCTGCGGCATCGTTCCAGGAAACAACACGTGTTCTAACCGAAGCTGCGGTTAACGGTAAGAGCGATGAGCTACGTGGTCTGAAAGAAAACGTAATCGTGGGTCGTTTGATCCCAGCGGGTACAGGTTTCGCATACCATGAAGAGCGCATCAACCGTCGTAAGCAAGGTGAAGCAGCTGTTGAAGAGCAAACAGTAAGTGCTGAAGAGGCAACTCAAGCGCTAACAGACGCACTAAACGCTGATTTACTAGGTGGCAACGAGTAATCCTCGCCATTTAGCGAATTAATTGAAAAACCGCTGTGTGAATACAGCGGTTTTTTTATGCCTTTTCAACTCGCTGGTCGAATTGCCATCAAAGCGTCACATCAATATGTATACTGCAACAAAGGTTTTTCAATGCAATCGCTAACTTTTGTTAACTTTCAATAGCTTCGCAGACAAAACCATCCGAATTGCATGCATTTACTTAGCGCTGATGACGACTTTTGGTTGACAGGTTAAACTTTGGTCATTAAAATTCGGCCACCCATTTTAGTCGTTCAATAAAATTGGATTTGACCTAAATGGTAAGATTTTATTTTTCAGTAGTAATTTATTAATTCAGGAGCTATTTAATGGCAACTATTAACCAGCTAGTGCGTAAGCCACGTCGTAGCAAGGTTACAAAGAGCAACTCTGCTGCTCTTAAAGCTTGTCCACAAAAGCGTGGTGTATGTACTCGTGTATATACAACAACACCTAAGAAACCAAACTCTGCATTACGTAAAGTAGCGCGTGTACGTTTAACTAACGGTTTCGAAGTAACTTCATACATTGGTGGTGAAGGTCACAACCTACAAGAGCACAGTGTAATCCTAATCCGTGGTGGTCGTGTTAAAGACTTACCAGGTGTGCGTTTCCACACTGTTCGTGGTGCACTTGACTGTGCAGGCGTAAACGACCGTAGACAGGCTCGTTCTAAGTACGGTGCAAAACGTCCTAAGGGCTAATGGTTCTCCGTTAGTAAGGCCAAGCACTTAAGTTTTAAATTTTTATATATTGTTTTGGGAATCCGTGTTTAGCACGGACCTGAAGATACCGGAGAAAGAAAATGCCTAGAAGACGCGTAATAGGTCAACGTAAAATTCTTCCAGATCCGAAGTTCGGATCAGAGCTTCTTGCTAAATTCGTTAATGTAGTAATGCTTGACGGCAAGAAATCTACTGCTGAAAAAATCGTATATGGTGCGCTAGACGTGGCTGCTGAAAAATCAGGCAAGTCGCACCTAGAAATCTTTGAATCTGCACTTGATAACGTTCGCCCACAGGTAGAGGTTAAATCTCGCCGTGTTGGTGGTTCAACGTACCAAGTACCAGTTGAAGTACGTCCAGTGCGTCGTAACGCACTAGGTATGCGTTGGTTGGTTGAAGCTGCACGTAAGCGTGGCGAAAAATCAATGGGTCTTCGTCTTGCTCAAGAGATGATCGACGCTGCTGAAAACAAAGGCACTGCGGTTAAGAAACGTGAAGACGTTCACCGTATGGCTGAAGCGAACAAAGCATTCGCTCACTACCGTTGGTAATCTGCTAACACCCTTTAAGAGGATATTATGGCACGGACAACTCCGATTGAGCGCTACCGTAACATTGGTATATGTGCTCACGTAGATGCGGGTAAAACAACTACGACCGAGCGCGTACTTTTCTATACTGGTCTTTCTCATAAGATTGGTGAGGTACACGACGGTGCCGCAACTATGGACTGGATGGAGCAGGAGCAAGAGCGTGGTATCACGATCACTTCTGCTGCAACGACGTGTTTCTGGAAAGGGATGGATGCTCAGTTTGATGAGCATCGTGTAAACATCATCGATACTCCAGGACACGTAGATTTTACTATCGAAGTAGAGCGTTCATTGCGCGTACTTGATGGTGCTGTTGTTGTGTTATGTGCTTCATCAGGTGTGCAACCGCAAACTGAGACCGTTTGGCGTCAGGCAAACAAATACGAAGTACCACGTATGATTTTCGTCAATAAGATGGATCGTACGGGGGCTAATTTCCTGTCTGTTGTTGAACAAGTTAAAAAACGTCTCGGTGCTACACCTGTGCCTATTCAGCTACCAATTGGTGCTGAAGATGAATTTAAAGGTGTTATTGACCTTATCAAGATGAAAGCGATTAACTGGAATGAAGAAGACCAGGGAATGACTTTCAACTATGAAGAGGTCCCTGCAGATCTTCTTGAGCTTGCTGAAGAATGGCGTTCTCATCTAATTGAGAGCGCTGCAGAAGCTTCTGAAGAGCTAATGGAAAAATATCTTGAAGATGGTGAGTTGAGCGAAGAAGAGATTAAATCAGCCCTTCGCCAACGCACATTGGCCAATGAAATTGTGCCAATGACGACAGGTAGTGCATTCAAGAACAAAGGTGTTCAGGCTGTGCTTGACGCTGTGATTGAATTCATGCCTTCGCCTACTGAAGTAAAAGCTATCCAAGGTGTCTTAGAAGACGAAACCGAAGATACGCGTGAAGCTGACGATAATGCACCGTTTGCGGCGCTTGCATTTAAGATCGCAACCGATCCATTCGTTGGCACACTTACTTTCTTCCGAGTTTACTCTGGTAAAGTTAGCCAAGGTGATTCGGTACTAAATCCTGTTAAAGGTAAAAAAGAGCGTTTTGGACGTATTGTTCAAATGCACTCAAACTCGCGTGAAGAGATTAAAGAAGTTCATGCGGGTGACATCGCGGCTGCTATCGGCCTAAAAGATGTGACTACTGGTGATACACTTTGTGCTCAAGATGCCCCAATTACGTTAGAACGTATGGAGTTCCCTGAGCCTGTAATCTCGGTCGCAGTAGAACCTAAAACAGTAGCTGACCAAGAAAAAATGGGCGTTGCGCTTGGTAAACTGGCAGCAGAAGATCCTTCATTCCGTGTAGAAACGGACGAAGAATCAGGTCAGACGATTATCTCTGGTATGGGTGAACTTCACTTAGATATCATTGTCGATCGTATGAAGCGTGAGTTTAACGTTGTGTGTAACGTTGGTAAGCCTCAGGTTGCATACCGCGAAACTATCCGAGCTTCTGTTGAAGCTGAAGGTAAGTTTGTGCGTCAATCTGGTGGTCGTGGTCAATATGGTCACGTTTGGTTGAAGCTAGAACCAATGGATGTCTCTGATGATGATGCGCCAATATACGAATTCGTTAACGAAATCGTAGGAGGTACAGTACCAAAAGAGTATATCCCAGCGGTTGATAAAGGTATTCAAGAGCAGATGAAGCAAGGTGTTCTTGCTGGTTATCCGCTATTGGGTGTTAAAGCTACCCTGTTTGATGGCTCGTTTCACGATGTTGACTCAAACGAGATGGCGTTTAAGATCGCAGGTTCGATGGGCTTTAGAAAGGGCGCGCTTGAAGCAAGTCCAGTTCTACTTGAGCCTGTCATGAAAGTAGAAGTAATCACCCCTGAAGAAAACATGGGTGATGTAGTAGGCGACTTAAACCGTCGTCGTGGCATAATTGAAGGCATGGAAGAAGCATTTGGTGGCTCGAAGCAAATTAATGCTCAGGTACCGCTTTCTGAAATGTTTGGTTATGCAACAGACTTACGCTCCGCTACACAAGGGCGCGCATCATACTCTATGGAATTCCTAAAGTATGCTGAAGCGGCTAAAAACGTAGCTGATGCAATAATTGCAGCTCGCGCTGTTAAGTAATTTTAGTTCGGTCCGGTCTTAGGGCTGGACTTTAATTTCTTTATAGGAAATTTGAAAATGGCAAAAGAAAAGTTTGAACGCGTAAAACCGCACGTAAACGTTGGTACTATCGGCCACGTTGACCACGGTAAAACTACACTAACTGCAGCAATCACTAACGTACTTGCAAAAGTATACGGTGGTACAGCAAAAGACTTCGC
>NZ_MBQA01000023.1:0-884 GCF_001709235.1 Pseudoalteromonas sp. BMB | reverse complement strand
CAGATGTGTATAAGAGACAGCTCCAGATAAATGCAACTCTCCCGGTACACCTATTGCGACCGGCTGCCCCATTTGATCTAGTACGTATGCTTGTGTATTGGAGATAGGGCGCCCGATAGGTAAGGAGTTCAAGTCTTCACTGAGATCTCGAGGCACAGTAAAACACGTTGAAAACGTCGTATTTTCAGTCGGCCCATAGCCATTGATAAAGATGGTTTTGTGGCAATGAGACAGAAATAATCTGGTCGCTTCTAATGGCACAACATCTCCACCAGAAAGCAAAACTCGTAATGAAGATAACTGAGCTAAATTTTCTTGAACAAGCGACTGAAATAGCCCTGAAGTCAACCAAGCAATACTCACATCATTAGTGGTAATAATGTCACCCAGTCGGCTAATCGCTTCCTTACCTGCTGGAGCAACTACAAGCTTGCCACCATTTAATAGTGCTCCCCAGATCTCGAACGTAGCCGCGTCAAATGACAATGATGCGAATTGTAAAAACGTGTCTTGGGCCGTGATATCGATAAAATCAGTCTGTTTTACTAGTCGATTAACTGCCGAATGGGTAACCATAACCCCCTTCGGCGTGCCTGTAGAGCCTGATGTATAAATAACGTACGCAAGGTGATTTGATTTTACGGCTATCACTAACTCGGGCTGTTGAGCTGAAATATCAAGGATTTCAGACCAATGTTTATCCAAGATGACTTGCTGTGAACCTAAGGCAGCTAATTTGTCGCTATACTTTTCTTGCGAAAGGACAATATCTGCTTTGGTGTCTTTTAGCATAAAGCTAAGACGCTCTTGTGGGTATTCTGGATCAAGGGGAACATAGGCACCACCTGCCATCAAGATACCTAAGATACCAATAATTGCTGTTG
>NZ_MBQA01000022.1:0-285 GCF_001709235.1 Pseudoalteromonas sp. BMB | reverse complement strand
ATTAACTTCTGGCGAAGTTAAATCAGTCTTTGATTGACAACGCAATGTGTCATAGAAAAATAAAGCAGTAGCTGACCTTTTTCTATTACGACGTGGATTTCGAGTTTAGACAATGCCACAGAGAAATTTATCGACGGGAGCATAACGTGTTATGTGACCGAGTAAATTTATCTGATAAAGCAGTATAAACTTGAAAGACCGAGTAAGAGCACTTTGGGTTGTATGGTTAAGTGACTAAGCGTACACGGTGGATGCCTTGGCAGTTGGAGGCGATGAAGGACGTAC
>NZ_MBQA01000021.1:0-427 GCF_001709235.1 Pseudoalteromonas sp. BMB | reverse complement strand
GGCTTTGTGAAAACCACACCCAGTCTTGCCATGGCGCTATTGCCTGGCAGCGATGCACAAGTTGATGCCCTAATGCTCGGTGGTGAAGCGCTGACTGAGCAGGCCATCGCCGCATTAAGCGACCATGTGAACGCTATTTTCGATGAATATGGCCCAACGGAAGCCACAGTCGGTGCGATGCTCGCGCAGGCCTACCCACGTCTTCATCAAGGCATAGGTAAAGCCTACCCTAACGTTAATCTTCATGTGTTATCTGAGTCACTGCAGCCCATGCCCATTGGTGCGCCGGGTGAGTTATATATTTCAGGCCTTGGGGTTGCTCGTGGTTACTTAAACCGCCCTGAACTCAATGCTGAGCGCTTTATTGATAATCCATTTAGTCACGACCCCGCCCATAGCAAGCTGTACAAAACCGGTGACCTTGCCC
>NZ_MBQA01000020.1:0-466 GCF_001709235.1 Pseudoalteromonas sp. BMB | reverse complement strand
TATAAGAGACAGTTAGAAGCCTATGAAGTTTAGAGTTCGAGAAGAAGATACGCATTTCTATTTAAATGAAAGGAAAAATGGTGAATATGAACTAATGCTTCATACCGGCCCTCGTTTAAGTGAAAGTGTATGTTTTTCAAAAGAGCGTTTAACTCAATTTAAAAAGTTGCTTAAAAACAGGCAGACAGGGAATATCCATCAAAAACATAAAATTTTTAGGCATTCAATTACTGTTCAAAAGCAACCTTCGTTTGTTATTGAATTAAGTCGAAATATTGAGCTGTTTGGAGCACTAATTGTAGACGAAAATTACTCTGTTAATATGTACGAAGATGATTTGGAGCAGTTGGTAAACTGGCTTGGAGAAAGCGGCTTCTAACAAGGCAATTATGCGTGGGACGTCTAAAGCTTGGCTGGCGCTCATTCTTCGCTAATTTTAGCCAAGCTTTTAAACCAGTTATTTAGG
>NZ_MBQA01000019.1:0-280 GCF_001709235.1 Pseudoalteromonas sp. BMB | reverse complement strand
AGTAATTGTAGTCCTTCTTTGTGACAGTGGTCTTAGCTTTGAAGATGGAAATATCTGTAATACTTTGATTTCTAGATAATCCGGTGGGTCACAAGATTCCAACCTTGGCAATGGATACCGTAGATGACGAATAATTTAAGCTCCCTCCTCTTCTGCGCCCTTGGTTAAGATCTGGGCAAACTTCTTGATGTCAATCAATCCTGATCCATCAATGGGGGCTTCAGACAGGGCTTCCTCAACCTCGTCTTGAGAGAACTTCTCTCCCCATGTTGTTAGCGAA
>NZ_MBQA01000018.1:0-561 GCF_001709235.1 Pseudoalteromonas sp. BMB | reverse complement strand
GTGTTATTGGCGCTAGTAACAACAGATGGTTGGGTGTCATTAAGGGCAAACCCTAACAGGTAACTTTGGTCAGGGTCGTTGTTCATGCAACCGATGAGCACATTACTGTCTGGCAGCAGTGGAAAGTGTAATCCCGTTGGTTGCTTTTGACCGCGACAGGCATATTGTGTGAGGCGCTTTACCGACTCGGTCACCTGACTATCAAAATGTACTTGCGTGGCATATTGCCCTTGGGTATCTAAGTGAGGATTGGCCTTTGACCCCGACAGCGAGTGCACTGTGGCGGTAAACACCATCGGTTTAGGACTATGCTCTGGGAGCGCGATACGTATTGGCTCACCTGAATACAGGTATAATCGCCGCCTTTCGCTGTGCCCAATTTACCATTTAACGAAAACGAATAACCGGCATTGGCTTCGGCTACGTTTCCTACCAGCGTGACTTCATTTTTACCTTGTTGATAGGCAAGCTCGAGATTGCCGGTGCGCTCAAATTGCTCAGCAGGATTTTGTGCAGCAGGCTCAAAATAGCTACGCTGGGCCGAGCTGACCGAAGTTGGCG
>NZ_MBQA01000017.1:0-1065 GCF_001709235.1 Pseudoalteromonas sp. BMB | reverse complement strand
CGCTGAGCGCAAAAAAATCCTTCGACCAATTTTACCTACAAGGTACCTATATAACCTGAGATCTGTATAAGAACTAAAGCCGAGTAACCTTTATGCTCGGTTTCTTTGCTTGAAAAGTATAAGCGATGAGGCCTGCCATCAAGTTCACCATAAATGAAACACAGCTACGGTGCCTTGTGTGGTCTATGTGAGTTATGTTCTTGAGTTGATCAAACACCGTTTCAATAATGAACCGTTTTGACAGCATTGCCTTATCCCAATCTGAAATAGGTTGGCGCTTCATATTGCTTCGCTGGCCTGTAATAAAATCAATGCCTTGCTCAGCTAATTCAGCCTTTAAGCTTGCTGATACATAACCTTTGTCGCCATACAAACTACCTGTCACATTATCAACCATATCCAAAACAGGCTTTCTATCATCCACATTACCCTCCGTCACTTTAACCGCTAACAAACCACCTTCATCATTCATGATCAGGTGAAGTTTGAAGCCATAGAACCACCCCATAGACCCTTTGCCTCGCTTCGCAACATCTGAAAATACTTGATGACGAGGGATACGCATGTTGTGGCAAACTTTCAGCGATGTTGAGTCAATAAATGCGATCCCGTTTTAGATAGCTGCATAGGGCAGGTAATACGGTTTGTAGTAACTTCAGCATTCGCGTGTAGCTGACTAAATCAGGAAAATAACACCGCCAATATTGGCAAACGAACTTGGTGTAATAAGTTTTAAAATCTCTAAAGCCTGAATGGTGAAAGGCGATAAGAATAGTCATAACTTCGCTAGAACTCAGCCTTGATGGCTTAATACGCTGCTTTTCACCTGTTTCGAGCAAGTGTGCCAGCCACTGAGGTTCAAACAATAAACAAAAGTCATCGACATCTACAAAAATTGCGTCTAAGTTATTCATGCCCTTGTCCTTGGTAATCTTATGTTTCTTGGTCGAAAGATCTGATCACCACAAGGGCTTTTAGTTCATTTTCTTATGCGCAGCTCAGGTTAGGTAGTACTCCCATGTCCAAGAGTAGACGTCAATTTCTTGAAGCTTCACTAGCGGCATG
>NZ_MBQA01000016.1:0-1291 GCF_001709235.1 Pseudoalteromonas sp. BMB | reverse complement strand
AGAGATTAAATCTTTTATCAGCACTAAACTATAATAGTTTAATTTATATAAAAGTGTAGAGTAGGGGGCGATACGAGGGTGAGAGCATACTTCGTTAACGACCATTAACCGAAGATAAGCTCTGCCCTGAATTCATCGTCAAAACTGGCCCGAACGCACTTACCACGTATCGAATCTTTACGACCTGTGTGCTGTTTTACCAAGTTGCGAACGACCCGTCTGAACAGCGCCATGTTTTCCGCCGAAATCGGCTCACTGATCTGGCAAGCATCTTCCTTAAACACCACATCCAGTGCCCAATGCTGCTGGTTCTCGATGTGCCAATGGTGGCGGATAGCTTTTTGTAACATCTGTGCATCAGGCTCAACTGAAGTGACATAAAAGTGCGTGTCTATTTTTGTTATCGACTCGGATTTTTTGTGTCTTTCAACCGCTACTAGCGAAGTGAGTCCAGGCCATTTTTCTCTTATCTCTTCAGGCAGATTGTCGGCCTTCAGAACATAAGTGATGCGTGTTTCCTGACGTCCATGACCATTGCTGACTTGTACATCTTCAGGCAAATTCTTTTCTTCTTCAAAGGCTGTTTCAAAACATGAAGTGACTGCTTT
The DNA here is from genome assembly GCF_001709235.1 of Pseudoalteromonas sp. BMB. Lineage (NCBI taxonomy): Bacteria > Pseudomonadati > Pseudomonadota > Gammaproteobacteria > Alteromonadales > Pseudoalteromonadaceae > Pseudoalteromonas > Pseudoalteromonas sp. BMB. The sequence goes on along the minus strand of NZ_MBQA01000016.1, from coordinate 683 downwards.
ATAGAGTGTTTTCTGATTTGCTTTGACCTGAACCAGATAGTCAGCCCCTCTTGAAATCAATGCTGAAAGTGTCGCTTTCTGACAATGTAGTGCGTCTAGTGTGACGATAGAATCTGAAATATCGAGCACATCTAATAAGGCCCTAACTGCCGGTATCTCATTGGACTTATTTTCTACCGTTCGCTGATACAAAGTTAAACCAGACTCACAATCAAAAGCGGACACCAAGTGTAAGTTATCCTCACGCTTTTTACTGGCACCGCGCAGGGTTTTGCCATCAAACGCAATAATTGGCTTACCAGACTGAGAGCGCTGTTCGTTGACCCAACTGAACAAGGCCAAAACCAACGAATCAGTCTCCACTGTTTTAAGAATTCGTGCAATGCTATGTCGCGTTGGAATACCGTGCTTAAATGCTCTGAACTGCCTGAGCCAAGGCAGTTTACTGTGCCCGAACACCTCGATATCTTTCCAGCCTTCACAACCAGATAAAACCGCCGAGATGATAAGAAACAAAACATCAGCAAGATCATGATGTTGATTGATAGAAGAACGCTTATCTTCAACAAGTTCAAGGTGGCTAAATAACGACATAATTAACAAGTAGATAGTGATAATGTGGGCGTTATTAGATCAGAAAAAGACCGGGTGTTAAAGCCTTTTTACAAAGTGTGATCCCGCCG
>NZ_MBQA01000015.1:0-1587 GCF_001709235.1 Pseudoalteromonas sp. BMB | reverse complement strand
ATTAAATATTATATGGGTTATCATGACTAAAGTATCGCGGCAAACAATAACTTATCTTGTATCTGGTCCTATTTTGGCCGTTTTTGTGTTCATAGTATCTTATTACACCGATCCATTTGACTTCAAAAATCAAGATGTACTGTCAGCATTGCCTGCTTTTCTTTTTTCTGTTGTGGTACTTTTTATTACTCATCTAATTAGCACAGACACTGAAGTTAGAAAAACAACTTCACTTTCTGCTGACGTATATACTGCAGTAAAAAATCATATGCATGTTGTAGTCTTAGGCTCCCCGGAAAAGGCTTTAGACTATATTGAAAGAAATATTTCAGATTTAAGAGAAGTATTAAACACTTCATTTAATACCCAAACCGAAAAAGAGAGAGCGAATGAAAAATTTTACGATACAAATGGATATGCATCATTAACTAAAGCAATTGCAAATAACATTAAACGCTCGAATAGTATAAAGCAAAAGTTAGTATGGAAGGACATAGGCGACAGTCTTGCCAAAGAAAGATTTTTAAGTATCAAATCAGAATGTGCTAAAATTGCAAATAAAGCAATTCCTGAGGGCTATAAAATAAAATTTATCGCTCATGATGAACCTCAGATAAACTTTATTATTCTTGAATATTTAGATGGTGAAAAAGAAGTTCTTTTTAATTGGGATTTTAGAAGCAATGGCCAAGATCCTTTAGTAATGCTCTCAAAAGAAAGTAAAATAGTTGAAATGTTTGCGGTTCAATACAACTTACTATGGGAAAATGGCGTTGAAGACTACGATAACATCATTACAAGATCCACTTCGTAAAAGTAAGATGGTGCCGTGCTATTAAGGTATTGAGATGACCAATTGTCTATAGCTCCTTGCGAATTTCTACTTACAAAATTGCGCGTCCAATCGAGACTATTTAACAGATACATAGCGAAACTCTTATCAAATGGAGATGTTTTGTGGAATGTTTCAAATTGAACATCGTCGACTGTTAATCCGCATGCAGTCGCAGCCGTAAATACATCGTCAACACTATAATGTCTGAAACGTTGACTACTTGAAACAGATTGGAATAAATCAACCTCAAGCTTGTATCTTGTTTTGCTATCGAGAGGTCCAAACTTGAATGTACTTCCATCATATTGACGTATTATTATTCTACCATTCGGTTTTAATCTAGCTTTTAGCCTATTTAAAAAAGTCAATGGGTTATCTAAATATGATAATATATTAAATACTAAGAAAATATCAGCCTCTGGAAAATCCAGGTCGGACACCTCAATATTTTCATGACTAAAGCTACAATTTATTAAGCTCAATTGATTAAGCTTTCGTGCAAGCTCAATTGTTTTTTTATCACTATCAAAACCAAAGTACTCAGCTTTATCGCCAAGATGATCTGCAAATAAGCTTAACCAAAGGCCAGGACCGCAACCTAAGTCAACAACTACTTTTTCTGTACCTGTTACCACTTTTTCAACGAACCTTTTTCTCTCTGACAGTTTGGCATTGTGATGGATCATTAACCAATCATAATCACTTAAAGGCGCACCTGAAACATTTTCCCAATAACCCATATAATATTTAAT
>NZ_MBQA01000014.1:0-1246 GCF_001709235.1 Pseudoalteromonas sp. BMB | reverse complement strand
TGAACGCGTAAAACCGCACGTAAACGTTGGTACTATCGGCCACGTTGACCACGGTAAAACAACTCTAACTGCAGCAATCACTAACGTACTTGCAAAAGTATACGGTGGTACAGCAAAAGACTTCGCATCAATCGATAACGCTCCAGAAGAGCGTGAGCGTGGTATCACAATCTCAACTTCACACGTTGAGTATGACACGCCAACTCGTCACTATGCACACGTAGACTGTCCAGGACACGCTGACTATGTTAAAAACATGATCACTGGTGCTGCACAGATGGACGGCGCGATCCTAGTAGTTGCTGCTACTGACGGTCCTATGCCTCAAACACGTGAGCACATCCTACTTTCTCGTCAGGTTGGTGTACCTTACATCATCGTATTCATGAACAAATGTGACATGGTTGACGACGAAGAGCTACTAGAGCTAGTAGAGATGGAAGTTCGCGAACTACTTTCTGAGTACGACTTCCCAGGTGATGACCTACCACTAATCCAAGGTTCAGCGCTTAAAGCACTAGAAGGCGAAGAGCAGTGGGAAGCGAAGATCATTGAGCTTGCAGAAGCACTAGATTCTTACATCCCAGAGCCAGAGCGTGACATCGATAAGCCATTCATCATGCCTATCGAAGACGTATTCTCAATCCAGGGTCGTGGTACAGTAGTAACAGGCCGTGTAGAAGCTGGTATCATCAACGTGAACGACGAAGTAGAAATCGTAGGTATTAAAGAAACTACGAAGACAACTTGTACGGGTGTTGAGATGTTCCGTAAGCTTCTAGACGAAGGTCGTGCGGGTGAGAACATCGGTGCACTACTACGTGGTACTAAGCGTGATGAAGTTGAACGTGGTCAAGTACTATGTAAGCCTGGTTCAATCAAGCCACACACAAAATTCACTTCAGAAGTATACGTACTTTCGAAAGATGAAGGTGGTCGTCACACTCCTTTCTTCAAAGGTTACCGTCCACAGTTCTACTTCCGTACAACAGACGTAACTGGTGACATCCAGCTACCAGACGGCGTAGAAATGGTAATGCCTGGCGACAACATCAAGATGACTGTTGAGCTAATCGTACCAATCGCGATGGACGAAGGTCTACGTTTCGCTATCCGTGAAGGTGGCCGTACAGTAGGTGCTGGTGTTGTAGCAACAATCGAAGAGTAATCTGTAGATTGTCGTAACACACATAAAAAGGGTCGCTTTGGCGGCCTTTTTTAATACCTTGTAGCTGCGATTTTATAT
>NZ_MBQA01000013.1:0-197493 GCF_001709235.1 Pseudoalteromonas sp. BMB | reverse complement strand
GCAGCTCAGGTTACTTAGTGTTGTAGTTACGAACCGCCCGCTTTCATAAGATTAAGACGCGACCTTTGGGAGAAATGAAATATCCACATGGTATTTGCTCGGGTTTCCTTCTTCAATTAACACCGTTATCTCTTCTCCGTCTATGTGATTGGTTGGATCAAACCATATATTATCACTATTAAAAATATGCAATTGCGATGTTGATGGGTTTCTCCATTGTGCACAAATTTGGTAAGGGTTTTTGCCGTTAAACTCTATTCTACGGTTAACTTCAACACTCTGAAACTTAGCCACCACTGGTGTCCCTTTTTCCTTTAGATACTTCACTTTCTTATTTTTTGACGCGCCAAATAAGATAATTGAAAGTCCAATAAGGAAAAATACAGAGCCTATTCCAGCTAGGATCATAACTCCGCCCCAAAGCGAGAAAGTATCGTTAATTTCAGCTTTTTCGATTGAATCTTCTAGATAAACGACGCTTACAACCTCTCCTATTGAATATCTGTTAGGACCGCCCCCAGTAGAGGACACAAACTCCGCTATTTCGCCATTTTTGGTGCGGAATTTAACGAAAGGAGCATAGGTATCCGAGTCTTCAGACTGGGAACGAATAAGGTCTACCACTGTGCCTTCGGTAATGATTGCACGGTCCAGAAAGTCTTGGGTACTGTTGTACATAAAAAGCGATCCGATTAACAGTGCGGACCCAATCAGAGTGAAAATGTATTTAACTATCACGAGCAACTCCTTTTTGCTGGAATGATTTTATAAATTATATATGCGTAGTATGCATAACGCATTGTTGGATCAGACTAAACTAGTTCGACCTAGAATGTAGATGTTATTTAAGCGGCGAGAGAAAGTTAAGGCGAGCGACTTCACTTGCGTTGATTTACAAGCTATATCGTCACAGCGGCGCTCATTCCCTGACCTAACATCGTATCCTTTATGGCCTATTAGACCGTTTTTCATCATCTATTTCAACTTTCTTGATGCTCAGTTCAATCATACTCGTGAACTTCACTTCGATATCTGTAACTGATCCCGCCATGTTATGCAGCTCGCTAGTAAAATTATGCGGTCTCAAGATAACCCAAAACATTTAGGTTAAAGGGAGCCTGCTTAACACCTGTCACATAGTTAAGGGCTTACTTTTGCGGTCTAAATGTAGCTACTCAACATTGCTGTAATGGCGCGTAACTTAGTGTAATTACCACCCTGAAAAATTAACTATAAAATTACATTTAATTTCTGACTGTATGAGAGTGCTAGCCAGAACTTGTAGCTACTTAATAGCGTTATCTAGATAATTTTCAAAGGAAACTTTATGAAAAAGCGTAATATAATCCCATGTTTCGCAGCTGCCTTATTGATTTCGGCGTGCTCGAGTTCAACAAATAACAGCGATGATAAACCAAAAGACGAAGATGTTAGCGCTAAGGTCAGTCTTTTTTTCGGTGGCAATATTATCACTGTTGCTAGCAAAAAACCCTTCTCTTTAGGAGCAGATGAAAATCCCGCGGTGTTGGTCGAAAATGGTGTGATTACATTCGTCGGTTCAGTCGACGACGCAAAGGAGAAGCTAGCAACAATTAGAAACCATGCTCCAAAAACCAAGATATCTTACTTCAATTTAAATGGCAGAACCTTAATGCCAGGATTCATAGAACCTCATGCCCATTTACAATCAACGGCGCAAATGAGTGGAGTAAAAAATTTAATGCCTTGTCTGCCAGACAAATATCAAGAAAAGCTCTCTAAAGATTACGGCTGGATTTACTATCCGAATAAGAAGGCTTCAAGTGCGAAAGATGGACAGGGGCACTGCTTTATATACCTAGATGAAGCAATAGCAAAAGTAACAACAAGTCCGCCATTTGTAATTGACCATGTTAATAAAGTTGGATGGTACATTGGAAATGGGCTTGATCCGTCACGAATGGTCCAAGAAGAGTATGCCAAGAGGCCTTTCGATCAGCGTATAAACGAAAATCGAGAATTTTTTGCATACCCAATGAAAGCTATTGACGAAATTGACAACCAAAAATTAAAAACGGCACAAAGTAACAAAGCTATATTTATGACTGACCAATCAGGGCATTTAGCGTACGCCAATATGTCTGCATTTGAGCAAGTGGGCTTGTGCAATACAGTGGTCAAAAAAGCACAGATAGACATGATTTCTCAAGCAAAAGTCGATGAGTTTGAAAAAGAGAACCCTGACTTTAAACTCCCCGTCGAGGATTACACATTGACTTGTGAAGGTACAGAACAAGACGTAAAAACCAGTCAGTTTATCGTGAAAACCTTATGCTTCAGCGATGGCGACTTAGATATAGTGAATAATGCTAAGTACAAAGAGATTGACTCGAAAAAGTGGCAGTACTCTGGCCTCATCAAAGAACCAAGTGCGTATATGCTGTTTATTAATACCATTTTAAGAGCAAAAGGCACTAGTAGCAAAGACATTTCAGCACTAGTACACCATGCACCAAATACGCCCCCTGCAACCAGCTGCCCGCTCGATACAGCGCAACCGGAGCTAGCTAAATATGATAAAGATGAAAATGAAGAGGTTTTGATGAAAATGAAGTACTTGCTCAATACTTCATCGCAACAGGGGGTAACCATGTTAGTAGACGGTGGTTCAACAACAGAAATGAAAGACGATTTCATCAATCTAGTTCTCATGGAGCAACTGCAACCAGCCGCAAGAGTTCGCTCTGTGTACGATTGGCGCAACTATCAAGACGACGCAACAGCCGCTCGCACTCAATGTGTGTATGATCCTAAAAACCCCAGTGAATGTGATTATATTCCTTTTGAAAGTAAAGCTTTTAACGGTATGTACTCAGCGCAAGGCATTAAGCTACTCTCAGATGGCTCTACCCAAGGCTGTAGCGCAAATTTAAGTACTAATTACTCTAAAGCAGGACTTTGTAACACGTTTGGCAAGGGTCATGTTGATTATACCAAAAACGAAATTGTCCAAAATCTCTCTAGATTTTTACCCACCTGTGACAACAGCGTACATCAGCCTTGGTACTTTAATCTTCACGCAAATGGTGATCAAGCTATATCAGATTCACTTAATGCGTTAACTCAAATGGCAGGTGATGCAAAACGTCACACTTCAACATGTAAAGAGAAACAGGTCGCTCAGACGTTTACTGATCTAGCTCACACAATTATTCATTCCACAGTGAATGATATAGATCAAAGTACAAAAGAAAATAAAACAATTTATAAATACCTCAAAGCTCGCGAAACGTTTCCGAATTTGACACCCAGTCATTTAATCGCCCATGTGGCCTACTGGGGAGCATCAATGAGAAATGAATTAGGAGATCTACGAGGCAATAGGATCGACCCTATGGAAGAAGAGCTCGCCGCAGGGATCCCCTTCTCGTTACATAGCGATTTGAGTATCAGCCCGTTATTCCCACTATGGTTTATTGAACAAGCCATGACTCGCCACACTTGGGAATATCCATTCTTAGCATCCAGAGGAAAGTATTTAGGTACAAATACAGATGGAAAAAGTAACTTATCAATACAAGACGCCATAAAGGCCGTCACTATTGTTCCTGCAATGCAACATAACCTCTCCCATAAGCTAGGTTCAATTGAAGTTGGCAAAATAGCTGACTTGATAGTTTTAGATAAAAACTTAATGGATTTTCAAACCACGCCTGAGAGCATCCACTCCATCAATGTGGAATGTGCATTTATAAATGGTGACGAGGTGACATGGGTCGATCTCGAAGATTTAGGCAAAGCTAAAAACCTTACAGACTACACGCCTAAAACCTTAGCTTCTAAATGTCGCAATAGCAGCACATTGAACTAAAGGGCTTTACGCTGCAATTCAGTAATCAATAGGGTCGGCCTCACTGACCCTATTCAAAGATTGATATCTGTAAATTTCAAACAAAAAAATAGCGCCTTCAGGCGCTATTTTTATGGGATTCTAAATTAGAACGGCATTTTGAAGCCTGGAGGCATTTGCATGCCGCCGGTGACTTCTGACATACGCTTTTGCGTTTCTTCACCTACGCGACGAACTGCATCGTTTACCGCAGCGGCTAGTAGGTCTTCGATCATGTCTTTGTCGTCTTCCATTAGGCTTTCGTCGATTTCTACGCGACGTACGTTGTGGCTACCAAGCATAGTTACTTTAACTAAACCTGCGCCTGCTTCACCTGTTACTTCTAGGCTCTTGATCTCTTCTTGGGCTTTTTCCATGCGCTCTTGCATTTGCTGCGCCTGCTTCATGATGTTGCCCATTCCGCCTTTAAACATATTCTGCTCTCTTATACTTCAATTTGGTTTACTGTGATAAAAGATAAGGGCTAACGCCCTTAATTACAATGCCTGAACGCTATTTTCGTCAAGCATTGCGTCAAATTCTTGAACAAACGCACTGACGAGTGGATCGTCTCGCATCGCCGCTTTAGCTTGGACAAGCCTATGCTCATCTAATTGTTGCTGTACCAAAAACGGCGTGTTATTTACCGTGTCGATATAGTTAATCTCAAGCGTTATTGGCTGTTCGAATAAAGCGCTTAGGCTTTCTGTTAGTTTCTCTCTCAGCACTGCGGAGTCTAAGTGCTGTTGACTCGCGTCTACTTGCAATTGTACCTGCGCGCCTTGCTGCGTTATCACGCTGTGTAATGCATACTGGCGAATTCGACCACCTAATTGCATCTTTTCAATCATGTTTGCCCAATCGTCGCTTTGGTGAGCAAACTTAATGTCACTGATTGGACTAACAAAGTTTTCCGGTGCAGGGATCTCCACTTGAATACTTTGTTCGTTATCATCTTGTTTTACCGGCGATAACTGCTCTAGCAATTCTGGCGCTAAATTTTCCGTAATAGGTTTATGGCGCTCTTGAAACGCTTCTTTCTTTTGCTTTTTTGGTGCCAAGCGAGGTGTTGCTGGCTGTGCGCGTTGCGGTTCAGGCTGATACTCAGGTGTGGTTACTGTCGTAGCTGGCGCTTGCTCTATTGGCATTGGCGCACTAGGCGCCTCAGACTTTTTTACCTCACCATTGGCTCCCACCAATCGACCCGCCCCAGAGATATTACGATTTTTTAAAATTCGTGCTATTGCTGACTGGGCTTGATTTTGCTGCTCGGTAACACTTGCTGTAGCAGCAGGTTCTGAAGCGCTTTGATTTTGCACCTCAGGTCGAGACCAATCCTCTTGGTTTTGTGATGCCATTTGCGCGTATGCAGCATCATCAACTGGAGCACTTTCATGATGATGTACAGGAACTTGTTCTTGGAACCCCTGCTCTACCGCCTGTGACATAATGCTGTCGTATTGGTTGGCCATCTCCGCCTCAGATGGCACAGAGGCAACTGGTGCTTGGCTTTGCGCAGCAGGCTTTGGCGACACAGGCTCATACTGTGTTGTTTGTTGCGTGGTTGATGTCGTTGCTTCTGGTGCATATGTAGGTGTTGCTGTCGGCCGTACCTGAGGTGATGCCGCTACCGTAGCGTTATCTTCCGTTGGCTTTTTTAACAGCGCTCGTAAATCCCCTACTTTGCTTTGCTTTTCAGAAGTCTCCTGGCTCACAGGAGCGCTAGGCACTACACTATGACTTTCTTTTTCAAACGCCATTAAGCGCAGCATGACCATCTCAAACCCAAGTTTAGGCTCAGGTGCCCACTTTAGGTCTTTTTTGCCATTCAACAGCAGTTGATACAACAACTGGCCCTGTTGCGGTGCTAATTGCTCGGCAAATAGCTTGATGTCGTTGTTATCAAAATTTGATAACCGCGCAGCACTAGGCACGAGTTGAGTGAGCTGAATAACATGCAATAACGCAATTAAATCGTCCAGCACACTAACAAAATTACCATTTTGTAGTGCTATTTTTTCAATCGCATTGAGTAAGGCTTCACCATCGTGGCATAAAATTGCAGACAGCAAAATGACCGCATGAGCACTATCCATCAGTCCCAGCATAGATTGCACTGCAGGCACAGTTAAATTGCCATTAGTTTGTGCAATAGCCTGATCAGTCAAACTTAGAGCGTCACGCATACTGCCATCAGCGGCTTTCGCTAACGTTTGTAGCGCTACTGGATCAAAGGCAACTTGCTCTAGCGGCAGGATTTTCTCTAGCTGTTCAACTATTTGCCCTTGTGTCATTGCGTTCAGATTGAACTGCAAACAACGAGACAGAATAGTCACAGGCAACTTTTGTGGATCGGTTGTGGCGAGCAAAAATTTTACATGCTCTGGCGGCTCTTCTAAGGTTTTCAGGAGCGCATTAAAACTGTGCTTCGACAGCATATGCACTTCATCGATGAGATAAACCTTGTAGCGACCACGAGTTGGTGCATATTGTACGTTGTCTAAGATTTCTCGCGTGTCTTCAACTTTTGTGCGAGAAGCCGCATCAATTTCGATTAAATCGATAAACTTACCAGTTTCAATCTCAGTACAGGCACTACACTGACCACAAGGCGTTGAAGTAACGCCTTGTTCGCAGTTAAGGCTTTTAGCAAAGATCCTAGCAATGGTTGTTTTGCCCACACCACGTGTTCCGGTGAATAAATAGGCATGGTGTAAACGCTTTTCATTGAGTGCGTTGACCAGAGCTTGTTTAACATGCTCCTGCCCCATTAATTCATGGAAGTTTTGCGGACGCCATTTTCGCGCCAGAACCTGATAGCTCATGCTTATTCGCCTTCGAACTCTACAAGTGAAAGGATTTTGATCCCAAGATCATTGATTTTCTTTTCACCACCAAGCTCAGGCAATGAAATAACAAACGCAGCATCAGTAGCTTCACCGCCTAAGCGCTTAACCAGTTTTGCTGTTGCTTCAATAGTACCACCTGTTGCAAGTAAATCATCAACAAGTAGCACTTTATCACCTGCTTCAATCGCATCTGAGTGTAATTCAAGCGTATCTTCACCATATTCAAGTTGGTAAGACTGGCTGATCACCTCACGCGGTAATTTACCCGGCTTTCTTACTGGAATAAAAGGAATACCTAACTCATACGCCAATGGTGCACCGAAGATAAAACCACGCGATTCAGTACCGATGATTTTAGTAAAGCCGCCATCTTTATAAGCCGCAACGAACGCATCAATTGTTGCCTTAAACGCAGCAGGATTTGCTAGAAGTGAAGTCACGTCACGGAACATGATCCCAGGTTTTGGGTAATTAGGAACCGTCGCGATACTATTTTTGATCAATGACATATTCTCTGTCGTCATAATTGCTTTGCTTTAAGTTTATTACAAAAGAGTGAGATTATAACAATTTTCTATCCGGTTGAAACCGACTGAATGACTTTGTGTGTCAGGATGGAGGAAAAGCGAACAATTTAGCAAGTATTTTATACCAATTAGCTTAATTAAGTGATCTATTTTGAGGCGAGAAAATCTTGTCGATAACAAGGCGAAAGTTTTGCGATTTAGTTGCTCTAAATGAGAAATTTTTAACGCAGTTAGCGTCAGATTTGCTCCTTCAAATTGAGCAAGTATTAAGACTAATTGGTATATATCTGTATTCAATCGAAAAAGGCTGCGAAAAGCAGCCTCTAGGTAAATACGCTCAGCTTGACTTACGCAAGCGCTGTTGCCCAGCCTAGAATCGCGTTTAAACAGCCAATTCCAGCGAATACAGCAACAAATGCAAGGAAATACTTTGCATTGAACGGATCTTTAAAGTCACCTTTAGACATAGATACTACCTTTAATTTTACAACTCGCGCCAACTGCATAGTTGCAGAAAGCATTGACTAGCGCCCTAGTCCGAGTTTAAGCACGACAAAAACAGGCCGTATAATAGTCGATGTTGCCAATAGCTTAAAGGTTTTTTGTTTTGATAATGCCAAGATCCGCGAATTCAGCTAGTGTATGCCGTGCCCCTTGCTGCAGCTGCTCAATAGTAAACTGAGGCACTTGCTGCGCGATAACATCCACAATGTCAGTGAGTTGCATACCATCATTGGCTTCAATCACCGACAACATTAAGGCCGTCATCGGATTTAGTGCGACAAACTGAACATCGTCGTCTTCATCTCTATACAGTGCAAAACTAAACGTTTGCCCTGCTGTTTTAGTTGGCCGAAAGGTTTCACTGATCTGATGAACTGGATATTGATAATGTGAAACTCTGGCTGTACTTGCCAAGCTAATTTCAACATCTGCAAGCGCTTGTACCTCAATTGAAAGCTCATGCTCTGCCTCAACGGTCGTTGCCACATCTAGCTCTAGCCATTCATAATGAGCAAGCTCTAACAAGAACTCAGGATCAACTTCAGTGGGCTCGTATTCTGTTTGTAAAAACTGCAAGAACTCTTTGCTAATCTCTAAAAAGTATGGCGAATGACAATCGTGCTTAGCAAAAAATAGCCTAATTAACGTCAACCAATCTTCATTGGTATACAAGCTTTTAAGTACAGGAAACGCACTGCTCACGAAGCCTTCGACATTATTAAAAAACAGCTCTTGATAGATTCTTAAGCGCCGAGCTTCTATGCCTTCAGGTGCTGGGTGGTTGTCTGGATCTCTGACATGCGCCATAAACTGCTGCTGAGTTTCTACAAAAGACATAGCTATACCTGCTCCAAGCGCTTGGCGTATTTGGCCTGTATTGCTGAAATTTGCCCCGCTTCTGCCAGTAATTCTGCCATGGGAGGAATATTAAAATCACGCTCTAGTAACGTCGGAAATACCCCATGTAGCTCATAGGCTTTCTCTAACAAGTCCCATACTGGTGAAGATACCTCAGCGCCGTGCGTATCAACGAGTAAGTCTTCGGCTTCCACATAATGGCCTGCGATATGACCGTATGCAATACGCTCGGATGGCATAGCCGCTAAGAATTGTTCAGCATCGTAGCCATGGTTAATAGCGTTGACATAGATGTTGTTAACATCGAGTAGCAAATCGCAATCGGCTTCGGCTAATACCCCAAGGGTAAATTCCAACTCCGACATTTCTTGTCCAGGAGCGGCATAGTAAGAGACATTTTCTACTGCAATCCGGCGTTCTAGGTGCTCTTGGACGGCTCGGATCCGCTTAGCGGTATGATAGATTGCTTCTTCAGTAAAAGGGATTGGCATCAGATCGTACATATGACCCTCTCCCGAACAATAACTCAGATGCTCACTATACGTAGCGATATTATGCTGGTTAAAAAATGTTTTGAGTTGGGATAAAAATTCGCGATCAAGCGGTGCAGGTGAACCTAGCGATAACGATAAACCATGACAGATAAAGGTATGTTGTTGCGTCAATGCTTGAAATTGCTTTGCAAGCTTACCGCCAAATTTTAGCCAGTTTTCTGGTGCAACCTCATAAAAGTCTACTTGCTTTGGCGGCGCATTGAGCACGTCATCGACCATTTCACGGCGTAAACCAAGTCCTAAGTTGCCTAACTGCACTGCCATATTTCTCTCACTTTAGACATTATTTTGAACTAATCAGAAGCTGGCATCACAGAGGCTTTACTGTATGCATGGCTTCACTTTGGGATTACCCAATAGCGCCGCTTACCTTAACATAACTAGCTGCGCTATTGGGTCGAACAAAATGGTATTCCTATTTAGTGGTTACCACCGCATTTGCCTTCGCCGCATTTACCTTCTTTTTTGCCTTTGGCATCGCCACCACATTTACCTTCGCCGCACTTACCTTCTTTTTTGCCTTTGGCGTCGCCACCACATTTACCTTCGCCGCATTTTCCTTCTTTTTTGCCTTTGGCGTCGCCACCACATTTACCTTCGCCACATTTTCCTTCACCAGCGTCTAGTTGATAACCAGCGGTCATTGTTTCAAAACTAAATGGATTAGCACTTGCGTCTGTTGCGGTTAACCCCGCGGTACCCGCAACAACAGCGCTTAAAGTAAGGGCAATAGAGTTCTTTTTAACGGTATTCATAATGTTTGCTCTCTCAGAAATAGTAGATTCAATTAGTAGACCCAAACGTCTAAATATTTATTTCGCTAAACGTTTAAAAATTTTAGTTGCATTCGCTAAGTTGTGGTTTACATCCATTTATAGTCCATCTGTTGCCTTTTTGCTATTTGTGGATAACTAAGGGCTGTTGATGACTTGCAGCAAACAATTAGCTAAAATGTCGCGCTTTTCGATGAGTCATCAGTGACTCATTTTATTTTTGTTGTGTCTGAAGGTTAACACATGAAGCTAGTTCTAGCGCCGATGGAAGGTGTAGTTGATTTTAAAATGCGCGAATTGCTCACAGATCTCGGCGGCTTTGATCTTTGTGTGACTGAGTTTATTCGCGTTGTTGATCTCACCTTTCCACGCAGAGTATTCACTAGATACTGTCCTGAACTATTAAATGGTGGCTATACCAGAGCCGGAACACCGGTACGAGTACAGCTTCTAGGTCAGGTTCCCCATGCGCTTGCAGCGAATGCACGAAAGGCCATAAAGCTTGGCTCTCATGGTGTCGATTTGAACTTTGGTTGTCCTGCGAAAACCGTGAATAAAAGCCGCGGCGGCGCGGTTTTACTGAAAGAGCCTGAGCAAATCTATCAAATCATTAAAGCAGTTAGAGATGCGGTACCAGAAGAACATCAAGTAAGCGCTAAAATACGCCTTGGCTTTGACGATGATGCCAATAGCACTGAAATTGTCGATGCGGTCCAGCAAGGTGGTGCGTCGAGTTTGGCGATACATGCGCGTACCAAACGAGATGGCTACAAACCGCCAGCGTACTGGGAAAAGATCCCACCTTTACTATCAAGGTTAACCATTCCTGTCGTTGCTAACGGTGAGATTTGGCAAGTTGAAGATGCGATACTCTGCCAAACACGTAGCCAATGCCAAGATTTGATGCTTGGTCGCGGTGCACTAGCCACCCCTGATCTGGCAGCAAAAATCAAAGCGCATGTTAACGGAACTCATTACACTCCACTCACATGGGAAAACGTGGTCTACCATATCCTCCACTCTTCCATGCATCAAGATGAGAATATGAGTGAAAAGTACTTTTCGGCTAGAACAAAACAGTGGTTAAGTTATTTGAAACGTCAGTATAGCGGCGCACATGTTCTTTTTGATGAAATCAAAACGCTTAAAAGCAAAGATGACGTCATGAAGGTGTTGCAGAAATACGCAATGTCTCCAGACCTTGATTCAAATCATAACAGTGAAGTTTGACTGAAATGATAATGGGGCGTCGGATAGGAGAGCGCCCATGAATGAAAACACACATAACTACGAGCAAAGCTTACAAGCTGAACTCGCTACACTTAGAAGCGACTTTTTAGGGGAGCTAAAAGCTTCACCTAATGAGTTTACTCATAACCTTGCCAATACCTTAGAGCTCAACCCACCCAATAAATGGCTTGATATCGTAATGGAAAAAATAAATCCCGAGCAGTTTCCGCTCTATGATAGGTTGATGAAAGTCGAAGCGGCATTATGCCAAATGGAGATCGGTCAGTTTGGTTATTGCTGTGATTGCGAACAGACAATAGAGCTTGAGTTGCTAGAACAAGATCCAGCAACTCAACGCTGTCGCAGTTGTAAGACTAAGGCTTTAAAAAATGGGGATATGCAGCAAAAATAGTCGCCGGAAAATAGACTATATTAGCAATCAATTGTTGTGCTTGTTGTTCATTCAGCGCTAGTTTTGAGTTGAGCGCAACAAATGCTTGCTTTTGTGACCACCCTTGATAATGAATTCCCAAATCCACAGCCATCAAAGTTATGATTAGCGCTTTATGCTGCTCTATTACCTTTGTACATTTTGCTATGCTCGAAGGCACATTAATAAACCCATCACGCCAATTAAGCCCGCTAATTCTTTGGCAATTCGCTGGCAGTAACTCTAATATATAAGGCTGCTGAGTATTCGCCGTTATCTTGAGCTCATTTGGCTTACTATTTTTCTCATCAATTTTTGATAACGTTGCCAAAACTTTATTCGGCGATTCCTGAATGGCCCCATAAAAATTTAGCTTTGATTGGTACCACTCTTTCCCATTAGGTAACTGATGCAGCCCAAGCATCGCTCTTGGTTTATAATCATGTAAATAAGTCAGCAGCGTTGAGCGTGATGGTAGGTTAATATCCGAATCTTCAAGCTGCTTTATTATGGTTTCCCGCTCTAAGCGATTTAGGCGAATATTACTTTCATCAGCCTCTTTTAGCTTAGTTAACACAAATGCAAGCCATTGGCCTAGTTCTTCATTGTTCACCTTATCTTGCACATTTTGGATCACAGTCCTGTAGGCAGGCCAAGGTAAATAACGTTCTGGGTAGCGCTCTTGAATTCTTAAGTAGTCCAGCTCTTTATGCGCCATAACATCAGGTTCATTCAAACTACTTGATAATAAAGCGTGTCGTAACTGTAAATAGCCCTCTGTGAACGGAAAAACTG
This sequence comes from Pseudoalteromonas sp. BMB, assembly GCF_001709235.1. Taxonomy (NCBI): domain Bacteria; kingdom Pseudomonadati; phylum Pseudomonadota; class Gammaproteobacteria; order Alteromonadales; family Pseudoalteromonadaceae; genus Pseudoalteromonas; species Pseudoalteromonas sp. BMB. Next base: position 185,105 of record NZ_MBQA01000013.1, on the reverse strand, counting down.
TAATATCATCAGTAGATGAATGACTTAAACTACTGTTAAGAGAGATTAAAGAAGTTCTGAGTTCCTGATAACTTACGACTTGCTTTTGCTCACTACAAGCAGATTGGAATATAAACGCGACCAAAGTAAGACTGAACAATAGATGCTTTTTCATAATTTCACATTAAAACTTGAAATCAAAAAAGCCCCTTTCGGGGCTTTTTAATTAGAGGCTAACACCCCTACGTTGTGCTTTTTCTTTGATAAAGCTCGACCAGCTAACTGCAAATCTTCGAGTGCTAGGATCTTCCTTCGCCTTCAAAATTGCTGCATAAGCTTGTTTAAACTTATCTTGATAGTAGTAAGCTTCCGCAAGATCAGCATATGTACTGCCTTTCTTTTTGGTACCAAGCTCTAACGCTTTATTTAGTCTAACTACCGCTGCACTGTACTGTAGATTTTGCAGTAAAAGGCCACCTGCTCTTCCATAAAGTTCTGCGTCATCGTCAAATTTAGCAGCTTCTTCATAGTATTTAGCAGCATCACTGATATGTTTAGCTTGGTGGTAATAACTTGCAAGCGCAGTCACGTTTTGCTTCGTACGTTCAATTTTGCCATCTTTCATAGCCTTTTCGAACGTTTGAGCAGCACGCCAAGGATCTTCTGTCAAAGAGTATAAGCTTCCAAGAATCTTATAGTCATTCTCTTTTTCAAAGTAACCTTTGCTATACGCCACCTTCATTACAGTCATACCTTTACTGTAATCTTCGGTTTGCAAATAAAAGCCACCTAGTTGTGTCCAAGCTTTCGGGTCTTCAGGGAAAACACGTACTAACTCTTCACCAACCTCTACAGCCTTTTTGAATTGCTTCAATTCAAAGTAAGCTGCAACTTTCATCAGATAATATTGTTTATTTGGCTCTTCTACACCTGCGATAGCTTTATCAGCTGGAGCAATAACATTAGTATATTGCTTTAACTCATAATAAGCTTGTGCGATACGACCGTGTACTTTAGGGTCATTTTCACCCGTAAAGTCCATCCACGCTTCATAGGCTTTGATACCTTCTGAATACTTTTCAGTACCTAGCAGAAGATCACCAAGTAACTTCATAAGATCGCCTTGATCTTTAAAGTTAAGCGCATCAGGAGCAATAGCTAAACGCGTATACTTAATCGCTTCGCCGTAGTTTTCCTTTTGAGCATAAAGCTGACCTAGGTAACGGTTAACCGTTGCTTTATCGAAATCATCTGAAGGGTCAAGCTCGCGAAGCATTGCAATCGCTTCATCGACTTTTTCTTCGTTATATAATTCGAACGCTTTGGCAACTTTTTTACCTACTCGCTCACCCATAATCTTAGTTTTTGCCGCTTTACGCTTCTCTATTTCTTCATAGTTAGGCGCAGCAGAAACTGACTCTGAGTAAATGCCACCAGTCAATGCAATAAGAAGAGCAAGAGCTGTAAATTTGGGTAAACTTTTCATGCCTGCCTCCTTAATTACCTTGGTTTAGTGTGAAATCAAGCTGGACTGTGATTCCAGGTTGCTTCTGTGGTTTACCATCAACAACTTTAGGACGATATTTCCACTTACGCAATGCACGCTTCGCTTCACGGTCAAAGATGCGCTTTGGTTCAGCATCGATAATTTCAACATCTTCGACTCCACCTAGCTCATTGATTGTGAAAGATAAACGTACCCAACCTTCTTTGCCATCACGAGCGGCTTGAGGTGGATATTTTGGCTCAATTCGAACGATAGGTGTCGCATCACCATCACGGCCAAACTCGCCAGGTCCAGATAAACCACCTGCAGTACCACCTAGGTCAATGCTAGGCATGTTAAAGCCGATGTTACCCGCAGAAGGATCAGCCGTGTCTGGCTGAGGCGGCTGCGGTTTTGGCGGCTGCTTAGGTGGTGGCGGCGGCGGAGGCGGGACACGCTTCCGCTGCTGCACCTTTGATTCAGGCGGATTCGACATAATCTCGACTACGATTTGTTCTTTTTGTACATCTGCCCTATCTGCTCCTCCGGAGATAAGATATGACATGAAAAAGAACAAGCCGAGAGTTACTGCCCCACCTGCTAGAAGTGAAAACAGAAGTCGAATCATTACTGATCTCCAGCTATTGAAATCTTCAGATTGTCGCCAGTCGCTTTAATTTGGTCCATAACCTGAACAACTACGCCGTGTTTCGCGCCTTTATCGGCTTGAATAATAATCACGTCAGTAGGTTGTTCTGCCATTAGACTTTCAAGGTTTGCACTTACACGCTCAACATCAACTTGACGCTTGTCCATCCAAATCTCACCGTTTTCACGGATTGCGATAAAGATGTTCGCATTCTTAGTCTTTTGTGCCTGTGCCGCTTTTGGCTTGTTAACCTCAATACCAGCTTCTTTAACAAAAGAAGTGGTTACAATGAAGAAGATAAGCATGATGAATACGATGTCTAGCATCGGCGTCATATCTACTGCTGCATCTTCCTCTTCACGAAAACGTTGTTTACGTGCCATAGTTCAATCTCTCTCTAGTGATGAGGCAAGCTATCAACTAGCTTCTCTTTAGCCATTTTTGCACGTGCTTCTAGACGCGTGCTAAAGAAAACACCTGATAGTGCCGCAACCATTCCAGCCATTGTTGGTACCGTAGCCATTGAAATGCCTGAAGCCATTAATCGTGCGTTACCCGTACCTTGAGTAGCCATCGTTTCGAATACTGTGATCATACCTGTCACTGTACCTAAAAGACCGATTAATGGACACATCGCAACCAATGTTTTGATAATCAACATGCGCTCATCTAATTTTTCAGACGCTTCAGAAATCCAAGCATCGCGGATTCTGTGTGCGTACCAAGACGTAGTATCTTGGCGGGCGTCCCACTTAGCAACGATATCCTTGTGTATCTTAGGAAACTCGCCTAGTAGGAACCAATAGCGCTCAATCATTAAAACCCACATTAGAAAGAGTGCTATCGCGACCACGTATAATACATCGCCGCCTGTAGCAACAAAATCCCTGATAGATTCCCATATCTCCATCAGGACTAACATTAGGCTTTCTCCTTCTCCGCGTGAGTAGCAACAATACCTGCGCTTTGCTCATCTAGGATGTGTAGAACCGCTTTGCTACGACCGTGTACAACAGCGTGAAGTAGAATTAGAGGTAGAGCTGCAATAAGACCTAGTGCTGTAGTTACTAGCGCTAGAGAGATGTTACCTGCCATGATCTTCGGATCACCAGTACCGTAAAGTGTGATTGATTCGAATGTCATGATCATACCAACAACTGTACCTAGTAGACCTAGTAGTGGCGCAATAGCCGCTAAGATCTTAATGATGTTTACACCCATCTCGATACGTGGAGTTTCACGTAGGATAGCTTCATCAAGCTTAAGCTCTAGGTTTTCAACGTCTTGATCTTTGTTATCATGATAAACTTTCAAGATACGACCAAGTGGGTTGTTTGTGTTAGGGTTATTCGCGTTTTTGATTTGCGCTTTGATTTTACCGCTAACAATGAATAGGTCTAGCATACGAACGATAGCAATCAATGCACCCAAGATAAGTAGTGCTGTAATGATGTAACCAACCGTGTCACCTTGGTGCCAGCGCTCTTCCATCGTTGCACGTTGAGTATTAAGTTGTAGTAATGAACCGCGAGTCGGGTCAACCGCAAACATAACGAACTGATTAGCAGGTGCACCGATCAAACGCTCAACACCACCTAGTTCACCACTTGGTTGCTTACCAAGAGGAACAATTTGCTTGTTCTCTGCGTCGTAGATAACGTAGCCATCTTTAGTTACAAGGTTGAAGTTACCAACACGTGTTACTTCTTTGACGTTTACATCACCATTTAGCTCAGCAACTTCAGCTTCAAACTTAGTTACTTTCGCAGACTCTGTCATTTCAGTTTGGAATGCAATCCAAAGATCTTCTACTTCACGAGTAGTTGGAAGCTCTTTCGCTTCAGCTAATGAACGAAGTACTTCAGCGCGTCCTGGTTTTTCAGCACTTACTAGTGAAGCTTCGATTGAACCGATAGCGTCAGCAGCTGAACGACGTACAACACCGAACATTTCACCAAGTGTACCTTTGGTATTTTCTAGCTCAACTTCTTTCTCAGCAAGCGTCACTTCGTTCTGTTTGAATTGTTCATTTAAACGCTCACCACGTGCTTTCTCAGCAGCTAGCTCACGCTTTGCTTTGTTCAACAATGCTTGTTTGTCAGCACGGTCATTTAAAAACTCTTGCTCACGCTGCTTGTTGATTTTGCCTTCAGAGATTCGGTTTTGCTTAACCTGCTCTAGGATTTTGTCTAAGGCTTCAGTGTTTGCGTGTGCATTTAGCGCGGCACCAGCAGAAACTGTTAACGCTGCAGCAACTGCAAAACCTTTAAATAGTTTCTTCATCATTATTTACTCCGCGCCAAAGATAGGTAGATTTACAAGTTCAGGAGCCGCTTGCTTACGTGCAATACGGATCATGCTCTTAACAGGCTTAAGATATTCTTCGCCAAGTTGATCCCATTGCTTAGAGTTATTGTTCCAAACCCAAGCGTGTTTTTGGTCGAACGACTGGGCAACATATGCAATACGACCAAGACGTGCGAAGTCAACATTGATGTTTTTGCCATTTTGCTCAAGAGAACCTTGGCTCGCAACCATTGTTGTGCTGTAGTCAGTTTCAATAGTGTAAGCTTCAAGAACTTGACGGAACTTCTCAGAAGTCGTTACAGACGAGTTAGTCATGATGTTGCGAAGTTTCTCAGCGCGCTCTAGACGTGCTTCTAGATTAAACGGAACGTCCGCTTTGATGAATTGCTCAAGCGTATCGATCATGCGATACATCAAAGGCACAACGTCCTGTTTTGTCTTGTCAATAGTACCAATTTGACGCTCAAGAGACTCAATACCTGCATTTTGATCTGCTACAAGACGTGCAACATGATCGTTATAAACTTTAAGCAGTTCTGCTTCTTCAACCAGACCACGGTATTCCGCGATCATTTCTTGAGACTGACCGTAAAGGTTATCAATCTTTTCTTGAGACTTTTTAGCAGCCGTTTGAGTTTGTTGACCTACTTTTTGTATGTCATTCAAAGGATCTGCAATCACATTGCTGCTTGCAAAAGCTGTCGCGCCTAAAAGCGCCGTAGCTACAAGGCTCTTTCTGATTTTAACAGACATAGTTCCCAACCAATTAAGTAATGTTACTTTTATAATTTTCGCGCTCTCACCAACGTGAGAGCAACCCTGATATCATTTGACAGATACCAACTGTCCAATAATGCTAAATGCAACACGATGTGTCAACTTCACTGTGAAAACATTTTTTGTCAATAAATAAGTAATAATTATATACAAAACAAAAAATTAACATCAAAAACACAGCAAAAGATACACATCCTTTGTAAAACCAACCTTTTGCATACGCCGTTTACAATGTTTTACATCAGGTTTATTCCAATAAATTGAATAGATATTCCAAATAGAAATTGTGAATAACCTATCAAAACAGCAATATAAGCTAGATTTTTCATTGCACAGAACGCAAATTATTTCATCTTCTGCGAACTAACGCAAAATTTGTTTATCTATCCCAAATCGCTTGATCTATTTTTTCCTGCAGAATTTGAACGAATTCAGCGACGTGTAGACCATCCATTAAGGCATGGTGGACTTCAATACAAAATGGCATCGTACCATCTGCTTTATTGTATTTTCCGAACACAAATTTTGGGATGCCGAAGTCATCTCGACTGTGTCTCGCATGACCAAAACTGGAAAAAGATAACCATGGAAGTATAGATACATGAACACAATTTGGCACCTGACTTTCCATTAAAAATTGCTCATTGACAAGCGGCCCATTTAGTTGCTCAGTTTTGCTATGAATATTGGCGCTAATAAAACGGTTGAAATCACTTTCAGGTGCGAGCCTTACAAATCTGAAGGTTTCATCCCCTCGCAGAAAAACACTGCTAATTTCTACAGCATCATATTCAACCACCTCTCCTGCCTCTATTCGGTAACGAATGGGGGTATAGCTTTGTAATGCCAGTTGTAGTGCGTATAGGCAACTAAGAGAAAACGGAACGGCATTACGTTTACTCATTTCGTAAACTCTTTCCATTTGCAAGCTGACGGTAACGGTAAAGTAAGGTTGGGCAAAATCATTGAAGAACGAAAAGTGTTCTTGGCGAGGCCAAGTATCAAGAGGTATTTTCTTTTTCATACAAAAAAAGGGGCACATGCCCCTCTCTGGTAATTAAACGGCGCTGTTATTATAGACCGTTTTCAATAATCTCTTGAGCTAATTTATCAGCAATTATATGTGTTGAAACTTTCTCATCTTCAGAACGCTTAAAGATTTCGGTTAGCGTATCAAAAATACCTTCAACGTGTTTAGTCGCTGCTGCTTCATTATAACCTTCAGGTTTTGTTTCATAGTAAACATTGATAATTCCACCAGCATTAATCACATAGTCTGGTGCATACAAAATGCCTTTTTCACGAATGATCTCACCATGACGAGACTCAGCAAGCTGGTTGTTTGCACACCCTGCAATAATCGTCGCTTTAATACGTGGAATAGTGTCGTCATTTACCGTAGCACCGAGTGCACACGGCGCATACACATCAACATCTAAATCATAGATTTCGTCAATACCAACAGCTGTAGCATTGAAATCATTGACTACCCTTTGTACTGACTCTTCGTTGATATCAGTAACAAATAGCTCCGCACCCGCTTCATGGAGATGCTTACATAAAGTGTAAGCAACTGCACCCAAGCCCTGCACGGCAACTTTGATACCAGCCAAGTCTTGGTGACCATACTTGTGTTGGTAAGCTGCTTTAATCCCAAGGAATGTGCCTAACGCAGTATATGGAGAAGGATTACCGCTTTTACCTTCAAGACCCATTACGTAGTTTGTTTCTTTATGCATTACCATTACATCACCTGTTGTGATGTTTACGTCTTCAGCTGAGTAGTAGCTGCCACCTAGACGGTCTAGGTGCTTACCAAACGCTCTGAATAGCGCTTCTGACTTGATTGCCTTAGCATCGCCAATAATGACAGATTTGCCACCACCAAATGGTAAGCGTGCAACCGCATTCTTATATGTCATCCCTTTAGATAAACGCAGTACATCATATACCGCGTCTTCATCAGAGGCATAATTCCATAGGCGACAACCACCTACCGCAGGACCTAGCTTAGTATTATGTACAGCGATAATCGCTTTAAGACCTGATGCTTCGTCTGAACAGAATACGACTTGCTCATGGTTATCAAATTCAACTTGGTTAAATACAGCCACTTTCTTCTTCTCCAAAAATTATCTATCCCATACGGGTAAGCTCTTAGGTGTGACTTTGCGTTCAATACCACACTAAGGGCAAATAGCGCTGAAATTGGCAAGACTCTATCACTAACTTTAGCACCATTCCACAAATTGAGATGATATAAACCCAATTCAAAGCAAATACAAATATTTAACTCAAAAATACAACCAAAAAAAGAAAAACAAACCATAAATTTATTTAATTTAGGAATTTTAATTCAAGTTATTGAACTTTTCTGAAGTTACTGTTTACGTAAACGGAAAGCAAAAAATAAATGTAAAGCTTTCAATACAGGAGTAAAGTGGCACACAAGTGTACAATACAAAAATAATGCTTAAATTAAGAATCATCAGATTATTTTAGTTATTCATTGATACAACTTGAAACATGTTGACAACACCAACAACACTTGTGGTAACCTAAAACTCACAAAAACACAAGGAAATGAAAATGAAAATAAAACTAAAATTATCAAAAAAAGCACTCAAATCATTGGCACTATTAGATAATACAATTAACCATAAGCAAACACCATTGGTTGCTGGTGGTCGAAGAAGCGATGATTCATTCGCTAATCCAACTGATTTTAATGACACAGAATGTACGCATCAGGAAAGAACTTACAGCTGCTACGACTGGTAAGAAAAGTGAGCAACTGCAGAATCGAATCGTACGACTCTGCAGTTTGCGCTTTTTACCTCAATTTATTATCTAACTCTTCAATTCGAGCTTTCCAAATTGCTGGGCCTTGGGTATGCGCATTCTCACCATTGCTATCAACAGCAACCGTCACCGGCATGCCTTCTACTTCAAATTCATAAATAGCTTCCATACCTAAGTCTTCAAACGCTACAACACGTGATTTCTTAATTGCCTTAGCCACCAAGTACGCTGCACCACCTACAGCCATAAGGTAAACGGCTTTATTTTGTTTGATTGACTCGACAGTTGCTGGACCGCGCTCGGCTTTACCGATCATGCCGATAAGACCCGTTTTCTCTAACATCAGATCAGTAAACTTATCCATACGTGTAGATGTGGTAGGACCTGCAGGACCCACGACTTCATCGCCAACAGCATCCACTGGACCCACGTAATAGATGAACTTATTAGTGAAATCGACACCTTCTGGCAAGCCTTGACCAGAATTCATCATTTCTTGCAGACGTTTATGCGCTGCATCTCGACCAGTTAGGATCTTGCCTGAAAGCAACACCGTTTCACCCATTTTCCATTCTTGGATATCTGCTTTGGTCAAAGTATCTAGATTGACACGACGCGTATCTTCACCCACTTCCCAAGTCACTTCTGGCCAATCTTCGAGCTTTGGTGCTTTTAGATCTGCAGGACCTGAACCATCTAGTGTGAAATGTACGTGGCGTGTAGCGGCACAGTTAGGGATCATTACCACTGGCTTAGACGCTGCGTGTGTTGGTGCTGTTTTGATTTTAACGTCAACAACGGTTGTTAAACCACCAAGGCCTTGTGCGCCAATGCCTAGCTTATTTGCACGTTCAAAAATTTCTAGACGCAGCTTTTCTTCTGCGGTTTCGGCACCACGTTCCATTAGCTCATGGATATCAACCGGATCCATTAAAGACTCTTTAGCCAATACAGCCGCTTTTTCTGCTGTACCACCGATACCTATACCTAGCATACCCGGAGGACACCAACCAGCGCCCATTGTCGGTAATGTTTTTTCTACCCATTCAGCAACATCATCTGATGGGTTTAGCATCACCATTTTAGTTTTGTTTTCAGAGCCGCCCCCTTTCGCTGCAATCATCACTTCAACTTCAGCACCAGGTACTAAGTCAATGTGTACGACCGAAGGCGTATTGTCTTTGGTGTTTTTACGGCTACCAGCCGGATCGGCAACGATTGATGCACGTAGTGGGTTATCTGGATTCATGTAGGCACGACGAGTTCCCTCATCTACCATTTGTTGTACCGTCAAGTCTGTTTTATCCCACTTAACGTCCATACCGACTTTAACAAAGCAGGTGACGATCCCTGTGTCTTGACACAGCGGACGCTTACCTTCTGCTGACATGCGTGAGTTAATTAAGATCTGTGCAATTGCATCTTTCGCGGCCTTACTTTCTTCTTTTTCGTAGGCTTTTTCTAATGCTTGGACAAAATCAAGTGGGTGGTAAAATGAGATATATTGAAGCGCATCTTCAATGCTATCAATAAAGTCTTGCTGACGGATTGTACTCATGACGGTTCCTCAATTTTCGACGGTATTTTTTGGTATTGAAACTTTCGCTGGCAATTGTTGTTATTCAGCGTCAGAAAGTCAATTTCAATACCTTAAACTATGGAATAGCAGGTAACTATGATAACCTCCCCGCCCGTTTGGGGCTAGCTTTGCAGGTCAAGTAAATGATAAACGAGCGAATAAACTGTACGAAATTAGACATTAGGCATAATGCACTAGAATTATTTGAACACTTTGCAAACGAATCTCAGGCTATCCTGTTAGATTCAAGCGATTCCGATCACATCAATAGTCGCTACGATATCATTGCGATTGCACCAATTAATTTACTTGAAGCTAAAGACGGAAATGTATTTTTAGACGGCGAACTGCAAAGTGAATCTATATTCACTGTGATGAAAGATAAGCTTGCCCAGTATAGTAATTGCTGTGCTCCCCATGATTTACCTTTTAATGGCGGTTGGCTTGGTTATTTTGGCTATGATCTCGGCCGTTATATTGAACACATTCCACTTTGTGCAGAACATGATATTCGGCTCCCCGATGCCTGTGTTGGCTTGTATCCAGACGCGTTAATTTATGACAAAGTACACAAAGCTTGGTTTTATGTGTCGCAACCTAATACACAAAGGCTAGAGATGTATTTGCAGCGGCTCGAGGACACCTCAGCGTTCGAGCCATTTAGGCTGACGTCACAGTGGCAGTCAAATATGACTAGAGCACAATACGAGCAAAACTTTGAGCGCATTCAATCTTATTTGTTAACTGGCGACTGTTATCAAATAAACCTAGCACAGCGATTCAGTGCTAACTTTGAAGGAACTCCGTGGCTCGCGTATAAAAAGCTTCGAAACCACAATCAAGCGCCTTTCTCAGCATTTTTTAACTTAGGCAATAGTGCCATTGTTTCCGTGTCGCCAGAGCGCTTCATCCAAGTTAAAAACAATATTGTAGAAACTAAGCCGATTAAGGGCACCTTGCCAAGATTACCAAATACTGACGCCGATAAAGCGCAAGCTGAAAAACTGAGGAACAGCAGCAAAGATCGAGCTGAGAACGTCATGATAGTAGACCTACTACGTAACGACTTGGGTAAAGTGGCCAAGCCGGGTTCTGTCGCGGTTCCATCACTCTTTGCAATCGAAAGTTTTCCTGCGGTTCACCATCTAGTCAGTACGGTAACGTCTAAACTAGCCGAAGGTAAATGTGCAGTTGATCAACTCGAAGCCGCCTTCCCCGGTGGCTCCATAACAGGTGCACCTAAGATCCGCGCCATGGAGATCATCGAAGAGCTAGAGCCGCACAGACGCAGCGTTTATTGCGGCTCAATCGGCTACCTTAGCGCCTGTGGTAATATGGATACCTCTATCACTATCAGAACCCTAGTTTGTCATCAAAATAAGATACATTGCTGGGCAGGTGGTGGTATAGTCAAAGACTCTCAAGTACAGTTGGAATTTGAAGAGACTTACCACAAAGTGAATAAAATCCTCCCGGTATTAAATGAAGATTGATCAGGTTATATCGCAATTTATGCTGGCGCCCATCATGGCGCAAACACCAACTACACTGCATACTCTAAAGCAAAGTGCGGTGCTTATTCCTATTGTTGATGTAAACACTCGAGCCCACCTGTTGTTTTGCAAACGCAGCAGCGAATTGCCGAGCCACCCGAGTCAAATTTGCTTTCCTGGCGGCAAAGTCGAACAACAAGATAGTAATATCATCAACACAGCACTGCGCGAAACCGAAGAAGAGATAGGTCTGACAATCTCTGAGTCTCAAGTACTGGGCATATTGCCGTTTATGCAAACGCTAACCGGCTATCAAATCACCCCCGTTGTTGCTTCTGTACAACAAAATGCGACTTGGGCGAATCAAAGCGACGAAGTGCAACATACTTTTACGGTGCCATTAAAGCAATTAAATGCAGCCAAGAATTGGCGAACTTTCCATTTTACCAATAAAGGCAAACCCGTTTCACTCGACGGGTTTATGACACCGCACGGTTTACTGTGGGGCGCAACGGCAAAAATCGTCAAACAATTTACCGCCCTATTTTAGCCCTTAACTGGTAAGACCTTTTTTAAAATCCCCTTCCACCTTGCAGATTAGAGACCTTTCTATCATGCTTACTGCAAAGCTGGCATATACTTTTGCCGATTATGGGTTACTTCCCTAAGTAGACACGTTATGATGGCGTCCGTTTTAAAGGCAATGTGAGTAAAATTTATGATCAGTGCATTCGATATGTTTAGTATCGGTATTGGCCCTTCTTCCTCTCATACAGTGGGACCAATGCGTGCTTCTAGGTTATTCGTACAAGACCTTCAGGCACAAGGCATCGTTGATGATATCACTTCGGTGAAAGTGGAACTGTTCGGTTCTTTAGGCCAAACAGGTATCGGCCACGGCTCTGGTAAGGCTGTTATTTTGGGACTTGCGGGTTACGACCCTGAGACCATAGATGCAGATCTAGTACCAGAGATCTTAGAAACCATCGAAAATGAACAGGTTATCTATCTCGACAAGCAACATAAAGTAAAATTTCCTAAGCAAGGCGCGATTGTTTTTCACCGTCGAAAAACGCTGCCTAAGCACTCCAATGCAATGGAAATTAAAGCATATAGAGGCGAAGAGCTTGCTCATAGCCAAATTTACTATTCGATTGGTGGTGGCTTTATCGTTACCGATCAGAATTTTGAAGCTGAAAAGCAAGCTGCGCTAGATATCAGAACAGAAAACCCAGCACCTTACCCATTCAATTCAGCCGCTGAGCTACTGGAAATGTGTAAAGAGTCTGGGCTTAGTGTGTCTTCGTTAATGATGGCCAACGAGAAAACGCTACGTAAAGAATCTGAAATCAAAGAAACGCTATTCCACATCTGGCAAGTAATGAAAGCGTGTATTGAACGTGGTATGAAAACCGAAGGTATTTTACCAGGCGGTTTAAAGGTTCGTCGTCGTGCACCTAGCCTGTATTTAAAGCTCAGTGTAGAAACGCACCAAGATCCACTGCGCGCAATGGATTGGGTGGATTTGTTTGCACTGGCAGTCAACGAAGAAAATGCAGCGGGCGGCCGCGTAGTGACCGCACCAACCAATGGTGCAGCTGGTATTCTTCCAGCGGTGTTAATGTACTATCACACTTTTATCAAAGAAGTGGATATAGAGATTGCCACACGTTATCTACTTACCGCAGCGGCAATTGGGATCTTATATAAAAAGAATGCCTCAATTTCTGGTGCTGAAGTAGGATGTCAAGGTGAAGTAGGTGTTGCGTGCTCAATGGCTGCTGGCGCTCTGACTGAAATAATGGGTGGTAACGTCATACACGTTGAGAACGCCGCCGAGATTGGTATGGAGCATAACCTGGGTCTAACCTGCGACCCTGTCGGTGGGCTTGTGCAAGTTCCGTGTATTGAGCGTAATGCAATGGGCTCTATTAAAGCCATTAACGCGTCTCGCCTTGCTTTACGCGGTACGGGCGATCAAAAAGTGTCACTAGATAAAGTAATTAAAACGATGCTTGATACCGGTAACGATATGAAAACCAAGTATAAAGAAACCGCGCGCGGTGGATTGGCAGTAAATATTATTGAGTGCTAACTGACAATTGTCAGTTCACTTTATAAACCACTTAATGGCATCATGATGACAAATCATGGTGCCATTTTTTATGGTGTATACCGATTAAATTACTGATTTTAGTTTACTCTTTATGAGCATGAATATTTAACTTTAGGCCAGAGTAAGAAGTTAACATAGCGCATTGTGGTCAAAACCTTTATGTAGCCACTGCCGGTTAAAACAATAAAGTTTTAACCGTGATAGCACTTAATCACCTTGCTAACGCAAAAGTATCTATTGTCATTTAGTAAAGGCGGTATGTAGTTACCATGGAATAATTTCCACAAGATCCATGATAAATAAGCATTATCAGAGATTCAGGTTATTTACATCCATACGTTAATAGATGGATAAAATACGACTAAGCTAAATATCAGCATCAATTATAAACAAAAAAGGAGTAAATTGATTATGTCCGGCACTACGATGGTTTTTTTAATTGTACTTATTAGCGTTGGTGGAGGCATACTTAGCGAAATGTATAAACGCCGTTTAGAATACAAAAAATTAGATTCGCAAAGCCAAAAAGAACGAGACCAGTTGCACGCAGAGCTTAATGCTTTGAAATCAAGAGTTGCCATTCTTGAGCAGATTGTGACCGACGAAGGTTATCAAGTTAAAAAGGATATCAACAATCTATAATAGCTTCCCGCCAATGATTACAAGCAAACAGGTTAAATACTCCTCTAACCTGTTTGTTTTTTCAGCTTTCTTAGCTACCATTTACATTCGTTTTCAATGCCATTAACTACTTGAAAGTATGAATAAAAAATAATTTTTATTCACATCGTTATTACAAACAAATAAATTATAAAATTGCTAACATAAATTTACTTGAGTACATTTGTTGCCGTAAAGAGTACAAAGGTAAATAACATGAATAACAATAAATTTAAATACACGGCGCTATCGACAGCGATAGTTTTAGCCCTATCAGCTTGTGGTGGCAGTGATAAAGATAATGCTAACACTGCGCAACAAGTTGACCGTTCACCTCAAGCTGGGGTGACTCAGCTAGAGAATGTGAAACACTGGCAGACCATTTCAGGTACAATTCAGGCTTCAGATCCTGATAGTGATAACCTTTCAATCGCAATATTTGATGGTGAAACTGAGATAACACCGGTAGACAATGTTTATACATTGCCACACGGTGTTTTAACGCTAAAGAGCATCTCTACGTTTGATTACTTACCGCTTACAGGCGAAGCAGCAACAATTAAGTATACCGTTACAGCCAAAGGTAAATCTGCAAATGGTAGCATTGAGATCCCTGCATCAATTACAGATCCGCTTGCATACCAACAGTGGCATTTAAGAAACACTGAACAGTCAGCATTCTCGCAAAGCGAAGCACTCGTAGAACAAATGGCCAAACGTAGACTGGGTAGTTCTGCATCAGAAGATGAGCTCAAAGCCGAAGAGCAAAAACTTAGAGATTCATTCGTAGGTAGCAAAATAGCAGGTAACGACCTAAATGTCGCAGAAGCACATGCATTAGGGATCACAGGTAAAGGCATCATTTCAGTAGTTGTTGACCACGGCACAAATATCGGCCATGAAGATTTGAGCGATAATGTACTTTCAGGTCGTTCAATTAACCTTCTTCCGAATGCAAGCGATCCTACCGATCCGACTATGACTGGATATTGGACTGAGCAAGAAGACAAAGACGGTAACATCGAAGAAGTATACGAAAAAAATGATATTGAAGCGCACGGCACCGCTGTTTCAGGGTTAATCGCAGCTAAGGGGTGGAATGGACTCGGCGGGCGAGGTGTGGCTCCGGATTCAAGCCTTATTAGTATTAACTACTTAGATTATCAACGCGGTGGCCTAATCGATTTAGCCATTATTCACGGCATGGATGGTAGCGGTATCCGTAAAGATGAAAATGTCTTATTTAACAGAAGCTATGGCTATAGCCCTGCCCATTTTTTACCAGAAAACGAAGTTAGAGAATCACTATTCGCCTATGCACCTTCGACTCTAAGAGACGGTAAAGGAGCCTTAAGTATCGTCGCTGCTGGGAACGAGTTTGTTAATGGTTCACATAATGGTGACTACTGTAAAAGAACGAATGTCGCCAGTATCGGATTAGGCTGTATTGATGTAAACGTTTCTCAAGCCAGCCGCTCGCCGCATAACTTAACAGTTGCAGCTGTTGCCGCAAATGGTAAGAAGTCGAGTTACTCTTCTGCTGGTAGTGCTCTATTTATTTCAGCGCCAGGTGGTGAATACGGGGCATTTGCTCCTGCGATGGTCACAACAGACGAGATGACATGCTTGGAAGGTTACTCAAGCTTTGCTGGAATAGAAGAGCTGTACAAGTATGGCTCGCAAGCATTTGTTGAGGGCTTTGCCAACTTCAATTACCCTGGCCATCCACAGAATGCAAACTGCAATTATACAAATACGATGAATGGTACTTCTTCAGCCGCTCCCAACACCTCTGGTGTGATTGCTTTGATACTCGAGGCCAATCCTGATCTGAGCGCAAGAGACATTCGCCATATTTTAGCTACGACTGCGGTCAAAAATGATCCAGAAAATAGTCAAGTTAAATTAGCAACACCAACCGGCGAATTCATTGCACATTTAGGTTGGGTGAAAAATGCTGCAGGTTACCATTTTAATAACTATTATGGGTTTGGCCTTGCGAATGCAGGCAAAGCAGTCAAAATGGCGATGAACTACAAGACTGACTTAGGAGCACAAATTTCCTCTGAGTGGATCGATGCTGGTAGTCAAATATTGGAAACCAAAATCGATGCTACTGGGTTTCCTGAGCTTGTCGTGCCAACAACCCCAAGTTTGGACCTTACGATCCCAGATAACGATGCACAAGGTGTTACGCATAATATCGTATTAGATGATGAAATGACGGTAGAGTCGATGCAGTTCCGCTTTACGATTTCAAACCCAGAAATGGCACTATATAGTAATTCAAGTATTCCTGGTGATACCGCGAGCTCCGCTGGTACTGATCTAGCACTTGAAGTAACTTCTCCATCGGGTACCAAGGCAATTGTACTTGCGTCTAAACATGCCCACTTAATGCCCGCAATCCTAGATGGTTACTATCGTTCAGGCTATGTGCAACTACCTTCAGTACACTTTTTAAGCAATGCATTTTATGGTGAGCAGGCAAAGGGGACTTGGACTGTAAGAGCTGTGGACACTGATAAGCCGGACCAAGTGAACTATTTAAATAAGGCTAATAAAGCAAGTATTGTATTTGCAAACTCAGAACCTTCGACTCTTGAGGGTTGGGGTTTAAGAGTTATCGGGCGTAAGTAAGAGGTAATTAAAATGAATGTAAAAAAACTATTTTTGGCTTCTGTCTCAGTAATTTCAATGAACACACTAGCAAACGTCATGACCTCTGAGCTTAAGCCATTAGAACTAAAAGCCGTTGATATAGCAACGTTGAAAAAAGTAAAAGATACCGCTGAAACCGCAGTTTTAACTAAAGAAGCAAGACTAAAGGCTCTACCAGCTGCGATTGCAGCACCCGAAAAGACAGTTAGAGTGCATCATGATATTGCCTATGTAAAATCAGCCTCGATACGCGAAGTTGGTTATTATAAAGGAGATGTACTTTCCGACAAGCAAGGAAACAAGCGGGTAGTTTCTGGCAATCTGGAAATTAAATATAATGGTGACCTACAAAGTATTGCAAACAAGTTCGATCTCATTATTTTACGAGACTTCGAAAATAAGATTGCTCTAGTTAAACCAAGATCAAATAATATTGAACTGAATAAGCTTGCACTGGAACTAAGCAAGTTAGAACAAGTTGCAGTTGCTGAGGTTGAGTTACTTGGCAGCTTAGAGCGAGCATTCTAAGCAAGACTGTTGCTACACTAAAAGAAGGCCAGCTCTGCAATAATTCAGAGCTGGCCTTGTTGTCTTTGACTACCACTAAATAAACGTAGTACTAGTATGATTTGTTGATAGTCAAATTAAGGTTGATATCTTATGAATTAGCTGAGAAGAATTTAGCTCAAATCTAAACTGACAGTCACCGATAGAAAAACGGTAACGGTAGTGTTTAGAAATCTGTGTCATTTCAGTAATATTAAGAAAAGGAATGACACATGACTCAATCTTTCAACTTCAACAAAGCATTAGCCGAACTTCAATCTGGTAAAGGTTTAACAGGCGAAGATGGTGTTTTAACGCCACTCATTAAACAGTTAACCGAAGCTGCTTTAAAAGCAGAGCTAGAACAACATTTAGGCTCTGATCCACAACCTAACCGCAAGAACGGCACAAGCAAGAAAACGATTAAATCATCCGTCGGTCAATTTGAGCTTGAAACGCCAAGAGATCGTACAGGCTCGTTTGAGCCTCAGTTGGTTAAGAAAAATTAAACCAAGCTAACGCCTGAAATTGACCAAAAAATCCTTTCCATGCTTGCTTTAGGCATGAGCTACCGGGATATTCGAGGCCACGTTCAGGAAATGTACAGCATTGAAATATCAGAAGCCACATAACAGGCGTAACTGACCAGCTAATACCAGAGCTTAAGGCTTAGCAATCACGAAGTCTTGATACCCTGTATCCGTTCATCTGGCTTGATGCTATTCACTATAAAATCAAAGAGAATGGCCGTTACGTTAGCAAGGCGGTTTACACCGTGCTTGGTATTAATATCGAAGGCCGTAAGGAAATTCATTGGAGAATCGGATAGACGTCGTCGACAATCCGTGATTACACTGGGCGCAACTCTTGACCATTCGTTATTTTTACTTGTTTGTAGTGCCAGATCCATTGAGCTGCAAACCTCTTTAATAGATTGGTTTCGGATGAGCCCCATCCAAATGACTAGCCAAACCGCTTGCTCGGCTGGCAATCTACGCCTTCGAATACTCGCTTTACTCGTTGCAAGTAAAGATTGTTCAATCCATTCAGGGTCTATAGCTTTGACTACAGACTCATAGTCACCACTTTCCTCAACAGATTCATAAACTAATTCAAGCTCTTCTGAAAGCATAAAAAATCCCCACTGATAATTCAGTGAGGATTATCTTATGATCCCGAGATCGTTCAAGTGATTCTTAAACGATCGGCATTACTCGCATAGTAGGGGGTTTTTATTTTAGCCGACTAACCATTTCGCCATAAAGACGATAACAGGTAAGGTAACAAGCGTTCTTAAAATAAATATTAGGAATAGCTCCCACAAGTTCACTGGGATTTTGCTACCAAGCAATAATGCCCCAACCTCAGACATGTAAATTAACTGGGTAACACTCATTGCAGCAACGATAAACCTGGTGGTATCGCTTTCAATAGAGCCTGCAGCAAGGATTGACGGAATAAACATATCAGCAAAGCCGACAACGATTGTCTGTGCTGCTTTTTCGGCTTCTGCCACATTGAGTAGCTCGAGGTAAGGAACGAAAGGTGTACCTAAATATTGAAATACAGGGGTGTATTCTGCGATGATCAGGGCAAAAGTACCAACTGCCATAACCACGGGAAGTACAGCAAATACCATATCTAACGCATTATGCAGGCCTTCTTCTAATGTACCTTTAAGCCCTGGTGCCGTTTTTGCCTTAGCAAGTGCAATATCCAAAGAGTGACCTAATAGGCCTTTTCCTTCTGGTACCGCTTCTGAATCCTGATTGTGATCACTACCGTCTACATAGATATCCTTTTTGAACCTTAGCGGTGGTAAGCGCGGCACTATGATCGCTGCAACAAAGCCAGCTGCACATACGGTGAGGTAAAAAGGAGCAAACAGGTGTTCGAGTTTAACTTGACCAATCACAACTAAACAGAAAGTAATGGAAACCGCAGAGAATGTGGTGCCGATGATAGCCGCTTCTCGTTGTGTATAGTGCTTATCCTCATATTGGCGAGCAGTCATCAAGATACCGACGCTACCGTCGCCAAGCCAAGAAGCAACACAGTTTACCGCGCTACGACCAGGCACACCGAATAGCGGGCGCATCACTTTGGTTAAGAGTGTACCAACCATCTCAAGTAGACCAAAGTTAAGTAGTAATGGCAGTAACAAGCCGGCAAGAATAAAGACAGAAAAGAGTACAGGTAACAAGTCATTTAGCACTAATGCTCCTGTGTTTTCTGAATGGATCGCTTCTGGACCAACACCATTGAAGGTAAGCACAATAAACACCATGCCGACTAGTCGGGTTATCAACCAAACCCAGCTAACGTCAAATAAGTGCTTTATTATGGTTATTTTTAATAGCGCTTGGGGTCTTAGGAGCTTCATCACCAAACTCATGATCCCGGTAATACATACTATTGCGACAATCATGTCTTTAATAAAAGGAGCGACTTGCGCTTGTAACCACTTCGCCATAACAGCGATTGGGATAGTCATTGCTTCCCCCACCGCCACTGGCGTCATAAATAAAAAGATACCAATCAATGACGGTACGATAAACGCAAACCACGTTTGTAAGGTGGAGCGTGGTGTCATAGTGCTCTCTGTCATTTTTTACTTCCACAAAAACAAAGAAAAGAGCCGAAGCTCTTTTCGTTTTTAAATTATTATATTTATTAGATTGTTAGACCTTTTTGCCTAAGCAAAGTGATCAAGGCTTGATGCAGATTATTCATGGTGTTTGCATCAAGTACGTTACCTTCGCTATCCTTCCAGGTAATTGAAGTACGCGTATCCTGCGCTTGAGCGATCTTTATCGTGTAATCACCATTGTCAATTGGCAACACAACCGCTTCTTCACCCCAAATAGAGTCCCAAACGCTGCTTTCAGGCGCTTCATAACGGACCAAAACTTCCTGCTTTTCTCTATCGACACGAACAACCGTAAAGTTACTTCTTTCTAGGAAGTTTGAGAAGCGATCAAGCACCGCTTCTTGACCTTTTTCTGTCAGTAGCGCCGAATCACCATTCTTGTCAAACCCAAGTTCAAGTGCCAGTACACCTTGGCGCTTACGCATTTCAACTTGCAGTAGACGATATTGATAGTCAAATTCTGAAACGACTTCGTTCAGTGCCCGAACTTCGAGGTGGTTTTTCTGAAGCGCAGTTAACTCACCATCGCCTTGATAATCTACCAATTCCGCTCGAATTGACGCCGTACGCTGATGTTCTTTTTGCTCTACAGTAAACTTAAACTTTTGCTTAGATGGCTCTGCCGCTTCTTCCCAAAACCAGCCGTCTTTAGGCTTAATCAGTGAATACCAAGTTGTGGTCACCGAACCTTGCGCCTTGTTATCGCTTTCAAGTCCGGCGTTATGCATCGCCACAACGCCATCCACAGCGCGCCAAATAAATGCCGGTAAATCTTCTATACCATCATTCTTATCAAAAAAGATCCTTGCAGCTTCTTCGCCCTGCTCTACCCAACTGCCTTGCGCAACTGTTAATACCTGTTGCGGTGCACGGTAACTTACCGGTTCAGCTGTATTTTCATATTGACCGACTGGCATTGCAAATTCTGGGTCTCGATAAGGCTGCGCTAAACCCTCAGGGGCTTTCACCGGTGCGTTTGCACGATAATTTCTTTCATGATGTGCATCATTTGTAAAAATACTACAGCCGCTTAGACTCACGGCAATTCCAAGAACCAGTGATTTTGGGATCCAATACTGCACTCATTTACTCCTTAGCAAACCCTATTATTATTCGAATCAAAGTTATGATTTAGGATTGCCGAATTGGTTCACACAAAGTTGCCAAAAATTGACAATCTCTGAATTAATAACGCTATGCTATCAAATATTCCACGTACTATATCGGGAACACGTATCTCATAGCCAAAATTTTGCCTTATGTTACTTGTCATACATTAGAAAAACAAGCAACCATGCCGTGCAACCCTAATTCTATTTTTTATTACAACGCGCTAGCGCTAAAACTCAGATATGGTAGTATTTCGCGTTAACTATTAACCTTGAGCGCATTACGTGAAATCAGAGGTTCCAAAATGACCATGCATGCAAACCATCAACTTGTCTTAACCGCAATAGGAGAAGACAGATCTGGTATTGTTGGCGAATTGACACAGCTTGTGAGTGACTGCAACTGTAATATTATCGACAGTCGTATCGCAATATTGGGAAATGAATTTACCTTTATTATGTTGCTAGCCGGTGACATGGCGTCTATTAGTCGTGTAGAACATACCTTACCAGCAAAAGGGATGGAACTCGGTCTCTTAACCATGATGAAACGCACGTCGAGCCATCAGCAAGGCGAATACAGTGCAGGTTATACTTTGGAATATGAAGGACTAGATACTCCCGGTACACTCAGCAAAGTAACGCGCTATTTTGCAGCACAAGGAGTGAATATTTGTTCACTAAAGTCAGATACTTTTGAGCAAGAAGACGAGCTACATATGCGCTGCGAGCTTGAGTTTAATATTCCAGTGGATGTGGATATTGATAACTTTAAAGTTCAGTTCGAAGATCTTTCACACTCCTTAAACGTAGACTATATATTCAGACGCATTCGCTAAGGATTTACTATGAATACTTTGAAAGTTGGTGATAAAGCACCATTATTCTCACTGCAAAACCAAAACGACGAGACCGTTGAGCTTGCTACTTTATTAAAGTCACATCAAGTTTTAGTCTATTTTTATCCTAAAGCATTGACCCCAGGCTGTACCGTTCAAGCTGAAAATCTGCGTGACCACAAAGCTGAACTGGCTGAATTAAACACCGTAGCCGTTGGCATTAGTCCAGATCCTGTGAAAAAGTTAAAGAACTTTGAAAACAAAAAAGAACTCAACTTTGACTTACTCTCGGATGAAGACCACGCGGTAGCCGATGAGTTTGGTGTGTGGGGATTAAAGAAATTTATGGGTAAAGAATATGACGGCATTCATCGCCTATCTTTCTTAGTCGGTCAAGACGGCACCATCAAGCACGTGTTCAATAAGTTTAAAACCAAAGATCACCATGAAGTCGTGATTAACCACTTAAAAGAACACGCTTAAAGTGACCCCTTAAACCGTATTTACGTATCTTTAAGAAATAAAAAACGGAGCAAATGCTCCGTTTTTTATTCGCTTCAACCGACTTTAATCAAGCGCTTTTTCTACTTTATCAAATAGCGTAGTGATTTCTTTACTTGGCTCCTTGGTCAGTAGGCTGACAGCAAAGATAGCGATAGTCGCAACAATAAACCCTGGAACAATTTCATATAATGTCGCGCTAAGCGGCTCACCATTATAAGTAAACGGACCATAGATCCATACCAGCACAGTCACAGCGCCAGATACCATACCAGCAAGTGCGCCAGCAAAGTTCATGCGAGACCAGAATAAGCTTATCAGCACCAGTGGGCCAAATGCTGCACCAAAACCAGCCCAAGCATTGCTTACAAGATCAAGAATCGAGCTATCTCTGTCATACGCAAGATAAATTGCAGCAAGCGCTACAACCAACACACTAGTACGACCAACAAGCACCAGCTCTTTATCCGAAGCATTCTTATTCAAAAATATCTTATAAAAGTCTTCAGTTAACGAACTTGAACTCACTAACAATTGCGAAGAAATGGTACTCATAATTGCGGCAAGAATAGCTGCAAGTAAAAAACCTGCAATCAATGGATGGAACAATAACTGAGATAAAATCAAGAAAATGGTCTCGGCGTCATCCACAACAAGCCCATGTTCATGTGCGTAAGCTGCACCAAACAAACCAGTGCCCACAGCACCGAGCGCTGCGACTATCATCCAGCTCATCCCTATGCGACGCGCTGTCGGCATGTCTTTCACACTTCGAACAGACATAAAGCGCACGATAATATGAGGTTGACCAAAGTAGCCAAGACCCCAAGACATTGCTGAAATAATACCTATTGCACCAGCCGAACCAACCCACGTTAACATCGTTGGGTTTAACTCATTTAGTGTTTGAGATAGCGGATTATCGAGCAATGAGAAGGTAACTAAAGGCACTAAAATCAAAGCGATAAACATAATACAACCTTGTACAAAGTCGGTCAGACTTACCGCTAAAAAGCCGCCAAATAAAGTATAAAGCACAACAACGCCGGTGGTGATGTATAAACCACTCTCATAGCTCATGCCAAATGAACTTTCAAACAGCTTACCACCAGCAACCACACCAGAGGAGGTATATAGGGTGAAGAAAACAATGATCACTAACGCTGAGACTATTCTTAACGCGTTTCCTCTATCTTCAAAACGATTTGCAAAATAGTCTGGAATGGTTATCGCATCATTTGCATACTCTGTGTAAACACGCAGGCGTGGTGCAACCAATAAATAGTTAAGCCAAGCACCAATCACAAGACCTATTGCAATCCATGTACTGCTAAAACCATACAGGAACATGGCACCCGGCAGACCCATTAAGATCCAACCACTCATGTCGGATGCGCCCGCTGAAAGCGCCGCTACACTTGGTGGTAAGCTACGACCGCCCAACATGTAGCCTGACACATCACTGGTCGACTTTTTATATGCGTATAACCCAATTCCCAACATCGCAATAAAATACAGTGCGAGAGAGATTATCGTACCTATCTCCAAATTAGCCTCCTAATTGTTAGTTGGGCTCTTCTCCAAATGTGAGCTTTTTCTATCACTTAATTATTCGATTTCTAACTCACTTTGAATAAAAGCCAAAAACATAAAGAACCCACTATAACACGCACAAACCATACACCCAACCACCTGCGACCATTGATCAAAACTGTATTTTATTCGTACCTAATTCAACTGGTTAATTATCATTCAGCCTATGTTCCGTATTTACCCATATTCTGTAAACTCAATTTCCCAACGTGACCTGATTGCACTTTTACCTTATATTAAAGCCAATAGCATTTTGTTTGGACGGTAGTATCTATGTACTTTTACGCGGCTCGTCAGCCAATTTTTGATGTCCAAAGGGAATTGATTGGATACGAACTTTTATTTCGTGATGGCCTAAATAATGTATTTCCCGAAATTGACGGTGATGAAGCAACAAGTCGCTTGGTTGAAGGCAGCCAGTTTACCTTTGGTCTTGATGACCTCACAAATCAACGCCCTGCTTACATTAACTTCACCCTAGAGACGCTGGCAAAAGGCTATGTGCAAATGTTGGCGCCAGAACAAGTCGTCGTCGAAATATTAGAAACGGTACAACCGGGGAAAAGACTCTTAGCGTGTGTAAAAGAGCTTAAAGAGCAAGGCTATACGCTTGCACTTGACGATTACCATCACCAAAATGTATGGCGCCATTTTTTTCCCTATATTGACCAGATAAAAGTCGATTTGTTGGCAACTAACCTAGAGCAAATCCATACCATTAAAACCGCGATACAGGATTTCCCCAATATTGATTTAGTGGCAGAAAAAGTAGAAACCTACGAACAGTTTGAACTCGCCAAGTCGCTTGGATTCAAATATTTTCAAGGCTTCTTTTTTGCCAAACCCGAAATGGTCAAAACCAAAGCGTTGGCTCCTTCGGAATTAGCCATGGCTGAATTGCTTTATGAGACTTCAAGCGTTGAGCCCGACCTTGCTAGGATCACACAGGTCTTTGAACGTGATGTAAACCTAAGCTACAAACTTCTTCGTTATGCAAATAGTGCTGTATTTAAACGCCGAGCAGAAATATCAACGATTAAACAAGCCTTGGTTGTACTCGGTAGTGAAGAGCTTAAGCGTCTGATCTCATTATTATTTGCTTCACAGCTTAATACTGAAAAGCCCAAAGAACTACTTTCACTCTCTTTATTGCGCGCACACTTTATGGAAGCAATAGCAACCAAGGCCAATAAGATCTCTGATACTGGAAGTACATTTTTGGTTGGCATGATGTCACTGATGGACGCCATTCTCGATGACGATATGGCCAGTTTATTGACGAAATTACCCTTATCTCAAGAAATTAAATCAACCCTACTGAAAAAACCGAGTGCTTTTGGTATTTATCTGGACCTTGCCGAATCTATGGAAAAGGGTGACTGGGAGAGTGTTGAAACCATATCAAAATCTCTTGGCGTAACCAGCCAAAATATCGCCGAGCTATATCAAAAGTCGCAAGTTTGGAGTGACACTCAAATAAAAGCGATAGAGTAACCTGTCAAAGGATGCGACAATCTGTCGCATCCCGCTAAGCACCTGATAGCGATAAAATAAGTGCACTAAAACAACTTCAAAGTGAACTTATGAAACGCACCCTACTCTCTCTTGCTATTGTTTCCTTATCCCCCATCACCAATGCTGATGAAATCGAAAAAATCGTTGTTATTGCACCGATGCAAACACCAATTACGCTAACAACGGATACCAAAGCAGTACGCCAACCACTACCAGCACAAGATGGTGCGGATTTACTCTCTTCAATTGCGGGGTTCTCACTCATTAAAAAAGGCGGCGCAAGTGCTGACCCTGTGTTTCGTGGCATGGCAGGCTCTAGAATTGCCATTATCGCCAATAATGGGCAAACGCTTGGTGGTTGCGGTAGCCGCATGGACCCACCTACAGCATATATTACGCCACAATCCTACGACACCTTAAAAGTCATCAAAGGCCCACAAACCGTGTTGTATGGTCCAGGCAACAGTGCTGCGACTGTGGTGTTTGAACGTGAAAATGAACGCCTAGCTAAATCTGAAGTGATTGGCTTTACCAATGCGGTGCTTTCGAGCCAAGGCCGCCACAGTGTTAACAGTGATATCAAGGCTGGTAATGAACGCGGATACGCTCGGATCGCAGCAAATTACAGTGATGCAGATGATTATGAAGATGGTAATGGCACCAAAGTTCACTCAGCGTATGAACGCTGGAATATAGACACAGAGTTTGCCTATACCCCAAGCGATGACGCCTTTTACTCTATCACTTACGGGGTAAGCGATGGTGAAGTTGCCTATGCCGACCGCATGATGGATGGCAGCCTCTTCGACCGAGAAAATATCGGCCTGAATATCAAATTATCTTCCCTTTCATCACTGATTGAAGAGTTAACATTCAACGCATACTATAACTACGTTGACCACATCATGGACAATCATAGCTTACGTCCTTTTGTTGCTAACATGATGATGAAAACCCCAACCTCCTCCAACCCTGACCGTAAAACTTATGGCGCAAAGCTTACGTTGACTTCTGAAATCAATGCCCAACATTCTTTTATTTACGGTGTCGATTATCAAGCAAATGAGCACCGCAATCGAGTCAGCCGAGATCAATTCAACAATCCGGTAGAAACGATGCCTCGCCAAATAGATGCTGAATTTAGACAACTCGGTGTATTTGCCGAGTTCGAATATCAATTGAGTCAAACTAGCCAATGGGTTAGCGGATTGCGCATTGATGATTGGCAAAGTGAAGATCATCGCACCATGATAAGCGCAATGATGTCAATGAAACCAAACCCAACCGCCCTACAAACAAGAGACGATACGTTATTCAGTGGATTTAGCCGCTATCAAGCACAATCTAAAAACAGTAGCTATTTTGTCGGCTTCGGCGTTACAGAGCGCTTTCCCGATTACTGGGAAGTAGTCGGTGGTAGCCGAGGAAGTGAAACGTCTATTTCTGCCTTTAATGTCGATCCTGAAAAAACCGTGCAATTAGATGCTGGATTGGTAAAGCAGTTCAAAGACATTAACGTCAACTTCTCAGTGTTCTATAACCAAATTGACGACTATTTATTAATCGACAATATGTTTGAAAAGATGAATATGATGTCAAAAGTGACCAGAAATATTGACGCGGAAACCTTCGGTTTTGAGGGTGAAGTAATGTGGCAAGCGAGCAAAGCGCTGCAACTCACCGGTAGTATCAACTACGTAAAGGGTAATAACCTTACTGACAATCTCGCATTGGCTCAGCAACCGCCCCTACAACTGCGTATTGCAAGCAATTACCAATTAAGCGATAAGTGGCAACTAGGCGGATTGGTAAGATTAGTACAACATCAGCACAGAGTGGCGATTGGACAAGGGAATATTGCAGGGCAGGACGTCACTGCGACGGCAGGGTTTGGTACGCTTTCACTCAATACCAATTATCAATATAGCGATGCAATACAGCTCAGTGCAGGAGTAGATAATGTGCTCGATAAAACCTATGCTGAGCATTTAAGTCGTTCAGGGGCCGCAGTAAGTGGCTTTGACCAAATTGATCGAGTCAATGAGCCGGGACGGACGCTCTGGGCAAATCTTAACTGGCGCTTTTAACCGTATACTTAGATAACCAAAAGGTCGGCGATTGCCGACCTTATTTTTACAAGTTCTCTAAAAAGTTCTCGTCAAAATCATCCGGCTCTTCTTCCATTGGCGGGTTGCCATCGAATAGCTCGTACAATTGACGTTGATAATAGACATCCTTTAAGAAAGTGTATGGATCAAGCGACTCATTTAGCAGCTTTTCTTGTGACATCAAAGCCGCTCTTGCTTCAACCGCACGCAGTGCAAACACTAATACTGTTTGTGGCGTAGTGAGTGCAATTTCTGGCAAGACAAAGTTATCGACTACATCACCCGTTAAGTTTCTCGCGGTCGTCGGTCCCATACCAGGGATCATAATATACGCACCATCGCCAACGCCCCACACACCAAGGGTTTGGCCAAAATCTTCATCTTTAAGCTCAAGCCCAAGTGTTTTCGCAACATCAAACAAGCCAAAAATACCGACCGTAGAATTAACTAAAAAGCGAGCAACATTGATTGCCATATGATCAGGCTTACCCTGTAGTGCTGCGTTTACTGCATCGGTCGGTGCGGCGATGTTGGTGGTGAAATTAACCACACTACTGCGTACAGGAGCGGGAGTCACCGCAACATATCCTTTAGCAACAGGCCGTAAGATATAGGCGTCCAACACATCCATATTGAAGTCATAAAGTGGACGGTTAAGTGATTGAAATGGATCTCGTGGATCCTTTTTCTCTTCGGGTACTTGCGCACAACCGACAACGGTCAGCGCAAGTAAACCTGTGAGCACAGCTTTAAGCATTTATTTCCCTGTATTTGTTAAGACACGACTAATCTCGACAGTGAGCTGATTTTCGCCTTGTTGAAGTTCAATTACGCTTGAAGCACCCTCTAGTTCTCCATCTGAAGGCATTACTGAACCATCATTAGAAACACGAGCGGTGACCGTAACTTGAGAAAATTTCGACAAGGTTAATTCAGGCATCATTGCCATACTATCATCTAGGTTTACCGTCATTGGCAAGTTAAAGTTTGTAATTTTGGCGACCGCCAATGGCATGGCTGGGCCTTCAGCCGCTTTTGCAAAAACGAACAAAGTACTGTCCTTTGGAATCTTGTTCTGTAACTCTGCCGAAATGGTTACAGTAGCGACAATACCAGCTTTTACAGCTACTGGATCATCTGTTTGTTGACCTAACTTTTGCTCGATTTCAGCAATCCGCCCTGCGATCATCTCATAACGCGGATCATCTTTGGTTAATTGTGACAACAAGACTTCAAAAGCGGCTTTTGACTCTTTCCAATCTTGACGTTCATAGGCAATTAACGCCAGCAAGCTAATCGCATCAATATTCGTTGGATCATTCTTGAGCACTTTTGACAACATTCTGGCCGCGCGATTCATACTTGGCTCTGAGCCCTCTATCAATAATGCTTGGCTATAATTCACCAGAACATTATTGTTATTAGGTTGCATCACGAGTGCTTTATCAAATGCCTGCATCGCCATCTCAAAGTCACTAAGTGACATTGCAACACGACCAAGTAACATCCATGCAACTGCATCGTCGCCAGCGGTTGCTAGTTTAGTTCTTAGCCCCAGCGCAAATGCTTGTAGCTCGTTGGCATTTAGCGGCTCTCCAGATTGCATTACTGCACGCTCACCATACTCAGGTAACTTTTCAACGGCTTCATGCCAGCTCGCTATTTGCCTGTGGCTACCCGTGTAGTAATAAAAGACACCTGTCACCAACACCATAAAAGCAATACCCGTCAGCGCCAACACACGGTTGTCACCACGACTCGTCAATGATTGTTCAGGCGATAACTCATTCAATAAGCGACGCTTGAGTTCAACCACAGATTCATTATAACTGTCTTTTTCGATACGCTGATTAGCAAGCTCTTCTTTTAACTCTTCCAAACGCTGATGGAAAATATCGATACGCTCGGCATTCGCATCATGATCAACCGTGATGCGTCTTTCTTTTTTAATAAACGGAAAAACCACAAAGAGACCGGCAAATACGCCCAGCAGAAGAAACAAAAACCACATTTGGGTTAAATCTGTCGAGAATTCGCTCACTGCTCACGCTCCTGACGTTGATATTGATTAATGAGCTCTGTCAGCTTTTGTTCGTCCGCTACATTCCAATCTTGCTTTTTCGCAGCGCGTTTTTGACGAAATACAATAAAGCCGAAGCCTAAAATAATGATTGCCACTGGCAGTACCCAAAGTACGATCGTTGCAGGCGTAACAGGTGGTTGATAATGAACGAAATAGCCATAGCGGTCGATCATATAATCAATGACCTCTTGCTTAGACTGACCTTCATTAACCAAAGCGATGACTTTGTCACGCAGATCTTTGGCTACGACGGCATCTGAATCTGCAATGTTTTGGTTCTGGCATTTCGGGCAGCGTAGCTCATGAGTCAGCTCTCGGAAAGTTTGCTCACGTTCAGCTGTAGCAAAGTTATATTTGTCTTCCGTTGCTTGTGCCGCTGCGGTAATCATCATTAAAAGCAAAACAATTACATATTTCATTGCGCCAACTCCTGATAGATTGCCGCAAACTTAGTGCGCCAAACGCGTTCATTGATGTCGCCAGTATGATGCAACAAAATCTTACCTTGCTTATCTACCAAAAAAGTCTCTGGCGCGCCCGAAACCCCTAAGTCCAACGCTAATGTACGCTCCAAATCGAGAATATTAAATTGGTATGGGTTACCGGCACGACTCAGCATATTATTGACATCTTGTCTTAGAGCATTGATATCAAACTGGTCACCAAAATCAGGATCATAAGCCTGCTCGTAATACAGACCTATTATTTTCACGCCGCGCTCTCTAAGCTCAGTTAAATAACCCAGCTCAGCGATACACGTTGGGCACCAAGTGCCCCATACGTTCATCAAGTAGACTTCACCCTTAAGCGAGTCGGCGGTCCAGGTTTTATCACTATCCATTAGATCGGGTAATGAAAACTCAGGCATAGTGTGTCCTAAACGGCCGGTCTGGATCTCTCTAGGATTACCAAATAGTCCTTGGTACAAAAACACACACAGGAAAATAAATATCAAAAAAGGCACTAAACCTAATAACTTGCGGTTCATGTTAAGCCTCCACTTGGGATGATTTTTTCACGCGGCTGCGGTAGCGTTTATCCGCAAGCACAATGAAGCCGGCAAAAGAGATAAGTAGCCCACCTAGCCACATCCAGCGTACGTATGGTTTGTGATAGATCCTAAGCGACCACGCGCCTGCAGAAAGCGGCTCGCCGAGTGCTAGATATAAATCACGGAAGAAACCATCATCAATAGCGGCTTCGGTCATAAACTGCATCCCTACATCATAACGGCGTTTTTCTGCATGCAGCTCGGTGACTTTTTTACTATTTTTGAATACCGTCACTACGCCAGCATGACCACCGTAGTTCGGGCCTCGAATTTCTTTTACGCCATCAAAGCGATATTCGTACTCGTTTAGCATCGCCGTTTCACCGGGTTTCATGCTCACGGAGCGCTCAACTGAGTATGCTGAAGTTAACGTCACCGACGCAATAACAAAGGCAATACCAACGTGCCCCAGTACCATTGCCCAATAGCTCAATCCTAGCTTTTTAAAGCCGATCGCAACACTTGGGTGAACAGTCACTTTATTAAATAAGTCAGCAGCAGTAGCCACACTTATCCACACAGCCAACGCTGTCGCAACAAATGTCAGAGGTGCCACCACTTCATAGCTCGAATACAACCACGTCGCCGTGAGCACTAAACTCACCGCAATCAATACAGCCCATTTTTTCACTAGTGGCGGCATTTTATTTTGTTTCCAGCGCAGCATAGGTGCTAAACCTAGCAAAATCGCGAATGGCACGATTAATATCGCAAACATTTGGTTAAAGAAAGGCACGCCAATAGAAATAGAGCCTAAGCCCAGCTCTTTGTGGATCATAGGCAATAACGTGCCTAACAATACAATCAAGGTCGCAACCACTAAGAAGATATTGTTGATCCACAGCGCCACTTCACGCGAAATGAATTGATAGCGCCCCTCACTATATACTTGAGCAACGCGCATTGCGTAAAGCGCTAAGCTGCCACCCACAACCACAGCTAAGAATGACAGAATGTATAAACCACGGTCAGGATCGGTTGCAAACGCATGCACCGATACGATAATGCCTGAGCGAACGATAAAGGTACCAAGTAAACATAAACTAAACGCGGTGATAGCAAGTAGTACGGTCCAAGACTTAAACACACCACGCTTTTCTGTTACTGCGAGTGAATGCAATAAAGCGGTTGCAACAAGCCAAGGCATCAGTGAAGCGTTTTCCACCGGATCCCAGAACCACCAACCGCCCCAGCCAAGCTCTGAGTACGCCCACCAACTACCAATTGTAATGCCAAGAGTAAGAAAGCCCCATGCGGCCATTGTCCAAGGACGAGACCATTTAGCCCAAGTATTATCAAGTTTACCGGTTAAAAGCGCAGCAATTGCAAAAGAGAAAGACACTGATAAGCCAACATAACCCATATAAAGGAGTGGCGGGTGAATGATCATTCCAGGGTCTTGCAATAATGGATTTAAATCACGCCCTTCAACAGGGAAGTAAGGAAGCAAACGCTCAAACGGGCTCGACATCCACAGGGTATAGAGCATAAAGCCCACACCTAAAAAGCCAAGTACGCCTAACACACGCGCTCGCAAAACCCACGGTAGCGACTTTGACATCACTGCAACCAGCATGGTCCACATGGATTGCATTACCAACCACAGTAAAATTGCGCCTTCATGTCCACCCCACGTTGAGGTGATTTTATAATACCAAGGCAAAGTACTGCTCGAATGATGTGCCACATACGCAACCGTAAAGTCATCCATTAACGTGATGTAGATCAGTACCATAAATGAGAATACCACAAGAATACACTGACCAACGGCCAGTGAAGGAGCGGCTTTCATCAGCCTCAAATTACCCGTATAAGCACCCCACAATGGGAAAATACACAGTAATAAGCTCAATGCCATCGCCAGAACTAAGGCGAAGTAACCTATTTCTGGGACCATCTTAGTTCTCGCTGTTTAAATTATATTTTGGCTTTTCGTGCTTAATGCCTTTCACGGCTTCCGCCACTTCTGATGGCATATACTCTTCATCATGCTTGGCAAGCACTTCAAACGCTTCAACTACATTAGACTCAACTAATGTCCCTTGTGCTACGATACCTTGGCCTTCACGGAATAGATCAGGAAGAATGCCTTTATAACGAATAGTAACCATAGGACCGGTGTCGATAAGTTTAAATGACACATCTAAGGACGTTTCATCACGCACCACTGAACCAGGCACAACCATACCGCCAATGCGCAGTTTCTGACCAATTTGCGGTATTTCTTTTAACTCACCTTTACCTTCAACAAGCTCGCTCGGCGTGTAAAACAAATTAATATTTTCTTGTAGTGCGTAAAGCGTAAGCCCGACCGCTGCGCCAATACCAAAGATAACGGCAACAACGGTGAATAATCTCTTTTTGCGTCTAGGATTCATGCTTGCGACTCCTCTTTTGCTTTTTTAATGCGTGCTTCTCTTGCCATTTGCGCTTTAACTGCTTGCTTTAGCGCCTTACCATCCAAGATAGAGCCGACTAAAATACCAGCCAGTATTAATGCACATGAGCCGAATGAGAGCCAAACATAAAAGCCATAGCCACCCATGGCTAAAAATTCACTGAAGGATTCAAACTGCATGATTAACCCCTATTCACTAATTCGCGGACCCAAGGACGGTGTTGCTCGCTTCGTAAAATTTCATTTTTCAAACGAATTAGCGTAACCACGCCAAGCACACCAGCAAACGCCACTATGTTGATCAACAAAGGCCACAACATGGAAGGATCAATCGCTGACGTATCAAATTTGGTGATAGTTGACCCCTGATGCAGCGTATTCCACCACTCTACCGAGAAATGAATAATAGGCAGATTAACGACCCCGACAATGGCAAGAATACAGGCAGCTCTACCACCTGATTTTTTATCTTCAAAGGCGTGATAAAGAGACAAAACACCAAAATACAAAAACAGTAGGATAAGCTCTGACGTCAATCTTGCATCCCAGACCCACCAAGCGCCCCACATAGGTTTACCCCAAGCCGCACCGGTGATTAACGCAATCGCGGTCATTGCCGCACCAATAGGAGCAATGGCAATAACCGCCAGTTCAGCATTACGAATTTGCCATACCAAGGCAACAATCGCTGCAATAGCCATAGACGAGTATGCGCCCATTGACCAGATAGCCGATGGCACATGAATAAAGATAATACGATAGCTGTCTTTTTGTTGGTAGTCGGCTGGCGCATAGGCTAACCCCCAAACCCATCCAACAATTAAGCCCACTACCGCAATCACGGCAAAGTAAGGAAGCAAGGTGTTACACAATTGGTAAGCACGCTCCGCTTTGGCATAAGGATGTAACCACTTCCACATTTTAACTTACACTCACTCTTAAAGCTGACGATATGGCAATTGGTGCGGCAACAATTGCGACGGCAAGCATCGCACCAAGGATTGCAAGCTGACCACCATACGCTAAAGACATGCTACTGGTATCTATGGCGGACGTTGCAAAAATCAATACGGGGATATAAAGCGGAAGGACGAGTAAACTCATTAAAATGCCACCCTTTTGCAATGCAACGGTGAGTCCTGCGCCAATAGCCCCAACAAAACTTAATAACGGTGTACCTATCAGTAAGGTCAATACAGTCGCATTGAGAGACTGCGATTCGAGATTCATTAACAGCGCGAACAAGGGCGCAAGCACCACCATTGGCAAACCACTGACTGTCCAATGCGCTGCTACTTTTGCTAATACTGATAGCGATAAAGGATAAGGTGAAGCAATCAATTGCTCTAATGAGCCGTCGTTGTAATCGTCCCTAAATAATTTATCTAGACCTAACATAGTCGATAAAAGCGCCGCTACCCAAATAATACCCGGAGCCATTCTGGTAAGCAGCGCAGGTTCGGGCCCAATTGCTAACGGAAATAAGGTGATCACGATTAAGAAAAACAACAAAGGATTGACTATCTCAGCTCGCTGTCTAAAGGCCAAGGTCACATCTTTGGCATAAACCGATTTAAAAGCTAACCAATAAGAATGTTGAGTCTGCATTACAAACGGTACTCCAACGCCAAGGTTTGTAACTGTGCAAAATGTGCAGTGAGATCTTGGTGGGTCGTCAATAAAATGGCGCCTCCCTTGTCGAGATGAGACTGAAATTGGGTTTGCAACATGGCGACCCCTTTTTTATCCAGCGCAGTAAATGGTTCATCTAGCACCCAAAGCTTGGCTTGATTCAGCCACAAACGTACTAATGCAACACGGCGCTGTTGGCCTGCCGACAATGTCCGCACAGGTACATCTTCAAGCCCTATTAAACCGAGCTTGGCAAGCAGTGTATAGACTTCTTCTTCATCGGCCTGAGCGCCATGGACCATAAGCCAATGTTGGACATTTTCGTAGGCACTAAGTTGTTGATTGACACCTGTCTTATGACCAATAAATAATAAATCGGCAGCGAATGAATCATAATCATCGCGGATATCAGTGCTGTTGTAGCGGATCTGCCCTTCGTCCGCTCTGGCGAACCCAGCAATGATCCTCAACAAAGAGGTTTTTCCGGCACCATTTGGGCCTTCAATTTGCATGATCTGCCCCGCATGGAGAGTGAAACTTAATGAGTCAAACAAGCATCTATCTTGTTTGGTACAAGTGACGGCGTCTATCTCTAGCAAACTTGGGCTTCTCTTTACCTAAAATTGGGCGTTAGTCTAACATAATGGTATGGTAATACGAATAATCCGATGCGACCGATTAGCGAAAATTTGATTTAAAATAATGAATAAGCTGCCAATTACAACAAATACGACGACAGCATCTGTGATAAGCACAGATAATAGCGAAGTATCGAGATTAGACTTAGCCAAAAACCAACCGTTTGCAGCAAAGAATATCCAAATTAGTAACGATAAACTAAAAATGGATGTGGCAATTGATGGTCGCTGGCAAACTATCCAACTAGCGCTTAAGCCTCCAACCCAGCCCAATCAGCTTCCAGAAGCACAGGTTAGTATTGATGAAACTGGTAAGATAGTCACCTTTCAAACGCCCAAATTACAAGCGCAAGTAACGCTGACAAAACAGCTTTTTGATATTTTAACGACGCTAAAGACGCATACGCCAAGCCCAGTAGTACAGTCTTCAGCAACCACGTTGCCAGACGCCACATTACACATCAAGGCGCTTGATTTAAAAATACCGCTTCCGCAAGCCGTGGCACAATTGCTCGCAAGTGAAAACAAACTCATTGCGCATCTTAGTGCCCAACAAAGTAATGTTTCTTTGCAGGTCGTCAATCAATTTAAAGACTTGCTGTTTAGTACGGCTTTACCTAAGTCAATGATTGCAAAACTTATCTCTAGTCAACTTAGTAGTGTTGAGGTGAAGCCGCAGCCAAGTGGGATAACACTTAACATTCATGACCGTTCAGTAACCTTATCGCCAATAAGCAGTAACTGGCCTGCAGCAAACACATGGCAAAAGGGCGAAGTAAAAACGGCTTTCAATGGAATTGATATCACAAAATCGACACAACAAGTAAAAGTAGAAACCATAAAGCCGCTTAGCGCTTTGCTGCAACAGGTAAGCGCAGTCAATAAGGATGCACCTTCACCGCTTGAGTCACGCTTAGCATCAGTACATACGCTGGCGTATGACAAACCGTTACTTGAAGTCAATCTGCAACAAATTAAGTCAACGGTAGTAAAAGCGTTGCAAGTACTGATCGGAAGACCTTTTGGTAAACCACTCACAAGTCAGGTCGTTCAGCCCACGAACTCCCCAGTTAATAAAAGTAAAAATGATGTTTTGAGTCACTCGGTCGCAACTCTGCTTGAGCCAAGCGAGAAAGTAAGTGCTCACAATAAAAATAAACCAAGCACGCCACTGCAGCAACTCTCAAACCAAATAAAACTTAATCTTACAGAGCTGATGGCAAAGCAACCATTACCATTGCAAAAAAGTCACACACCTTTGCAAAACGAAAAGTTAGCCAGCTCAATCGCTCGTTACTTACAACACCAGCTCGCAGAGACACCAAAATATCAGGCGCCCCCGGTCGATTTTGAGGTGAAACAAAAAGCCCTGTCCTTATTATTGGACACCCTCACAGGTAAACAATCGCTTAGCAATAAGCAAGTTGAACAGCTGACACAAGTCTTAGCTCGGCCGCTTTATCGTAAAGCGAGTTCTGCGCCTGTAGATTCTGCTAAAACGTTCCAGTTGCCATCTACACATTCACAACGCACGCAAGTAACCGCTACGCCTTCTCAAGTACCGCAGCCTACCAGCAATCAAATTAAAGGGGTTATTGAAGCCCTGCTTACTCTGCCCATGGCTAAACCCGAACAAAAAGAAAACACACCAAACATGTTACGCCAAGCTTCTGCAACTATCGAAAAACTCGTAAAAGCAGATACATTCAAACAAACGCCTGAATTACAGAAATTAGTCAATCAAGCATTTACGCGCTTGCTTGATGACCGTTCAGTGAACGCGCTTACCGTTAAAAACCAGTTAGAAAGCCAACTGGGCATGGCAACCTTTGCTAACACGCCAACAAGTTTAGCTCAATCGAGCTTTACACAAATGTTGGACCGTTTAATTGTGTCGTTATTAGGTAGTCAGGCGGCAAACCAAGCTCAGAGCAATGAGCACGCAACGCAAAAAATACAAGCCTTGCTGGATACGCTACTACCACAGCTGAAGCTGCTCTCCCCCAAGCAAATAGCAGACGCGCTTCAACAACCACAAGCAAAAGAGCTGTTAAACGAATTGGGGCAATTGCACAACCAATTACAACCGCAACAATCACCGACTACAGCGACCAACTCTGCGAAACAAGACAGCGAAGCACAGTTGATTGTAAACCTGCTCTTCCCCACTAAAGTAGGACAAGAGCAACAGCAAACACAATTACAAATAGGTGAATATAAAAAGTCGCCCAAACCTGGTATGCCAGAGAAGTCTGTGTGGTTTATTCGTCTTTGTTTTGATTTTGCAGAAAAAGGTCAGATCCATGCCCAAGCAGAGCTGATGGATAAAGCCCTAGAATGTGCATTAGTAGCCACCTCCAATCAGGTCAAGCAGCTCGCAGAGCCACATTTGGCAACACTCAGACATAAGTTAGCATCTCATGGGCTACAAGTCGCTGAGATAGGCCTTAGAGAAGAAGCCAGCTTTCAAGATAAGTTCTTTAATGAACACGCAATTATCAACATTAAGGTGTAAAAGAGATGACACAAAAATCTGCTATTGGACTGTTATATGAAGCTGGAAGCGCACCTCAGGTCACCTTTAAAGGATATGGCGAGCTGGCAGAGGAAATTATTGCGCTGGCAAAAGAGAAAAACATCATGATCCATGAAGATGAATCATTAGCACAAACACTCAGTGCACTTGAGTTACACCAAGAGATCCCACGGGAGCTCTACTATGTGATTGCTGAACTCATCGCTTTTTCTTACATTATGCGTGGTAAGTTTCCACCTGGCTGGGAAGGTTTTCGTGGCAAGCTAGATATTAAGGCATAGCCAAAATTTTCTAACTTGCTACTTTCTAGACGATTATTTTGATTTGTTATGTAAAGACATGAGCAGCTCTGCCTCAGCTCTTGGCAACTCACACTCGCGCATCACCTCTTCAATATCAGCGCCAAGTTCCACCATTTTCACGGCGCGAGAATACATTTTTGCGTCGGGGTCATCATATTTTTGTGCTGCTTGCTGATTCGCAACATCATTTAATTCCTGCTCGGTTGCGACCACCCGCTTACCAATACTCATGATACTGGCGCGTAACTCTGCAACTTCGCTGCGTAAAATTGCTATTTGTTGCTCAGACCCTTGTAGTGAGTTCGAAAGTTGCGCGGTTTGGCCCTGCGCATTCTGTAATTTTTTACCCAGCACAAAAACAAACCTCAAGCATACTAACGCAAGTATGCTTGAGGTTATTGATATGACGAGTAAAACGGTTTGTGCGTTTACTACTTCAGACATCTAAATATGACTCAGCTCATCCCATTCGTCATCACTTAATAGCTTATTAAGATCGACTAAGATCAATAGCTCGCCTTCTCGGTTTGATACGCCTTGGATAAACTTAGCGCTCTCTTCAGTGCCGATGTTTGGCGCGCTGTCAATTTCCGAGCTACGTAAGTAAACCACCTCAGCAACGCTATCGACTAAGATACCAATAACTTGCTTCTCGGCTTCGATTATTACAATTCTCGAATTATCCGTCACTTCCGCACTTTGCAGACCAAACCTAGCTCGTGTGTCTATAACCGTTACAACGTTACCACGTAGATTAATGATCCCGAGTACGTAGCTTGGCGCACCTGGGACTGGTGCAATTTCGGTATAACGTAATACTTCTTGCACTTGCATTACATTGATGCCGTAAGTTTCCTCTTCAAGCTTGTAAGTAACCCATTGCAATACTTCATCATTACTATCAGCATTTTTGTCTGCAGAAAGTAGTCTATCTTGGCTCATGGTTTCACTCCATCAATATACTAGTTACTGCTCTCGACTATCGAGGCCTTGTTCTAGCAAACGGTTTAAATTCTCTACATCAATCAGCGCGCACATTTTCTCTTTAATCACCCCAGCCAACCAAGGCCGTTTACCATCTGCTGTGCGCCACTTTATGTCTTCAGGCTTGAGTGTTAAGTTGTTGACTAGTTTCTCTGCTAACAGTCCCCAGTTACTATCCCCAAGCGTAATCAAATACTGGTAATCCAGAGCATCTTCTAATTTTGGTGTTAACTTCTCAGGCATTACCCATCGCGCAGTATCAACAACATTAAGCTTTTCTTCACGATTTAGCATCACGCCTTTAAACCATTTAGGTTTACCAAAGAGTTGATTGACCTCACCCAGTTGGTGTATTCCCCCAAGTGATTTAAGCGGAACCGCCAGTGTTAAGCCTGCAACTTCAAAAAACAATGCCTGAAATTCACCTTCTTGATAGGCTTCCCTTGCAGAAACGGATTCTATCGTTGTCTGTTCTTTGATAATAGATGTATTTTCAGTGACTTCAAGATCTTGAGCTAATTTACTCGGTTGTTCTTCAATAACTTCACTCACCGACTCCTGAGGCTCTGTAGCAACGACAGCTGGAAGGTCTGTATCTTCAAGTTCGGATTCCGGCTCTTTTACTTGTTCAAGTAGCTTTGCAACCGGTGATAATTCGCATTGCTCAATCTCTGGCTCCTCTTGTAATAGGGCGCCAAGATACTGCTTCATCACCTTTTCATTTGCAAATAAATGCTTACTCATTATGCTCTCTAGCTTAACTGCTTCAAATAGTCCAAAAGTGCACGATAAGCGAACACGCCTCGTGATTTAGGACAAAATTGTACTGGGACTTGCTGTGCAAGACTCGCATCCCTAAATTTAGTATCTACAGGAACCACACCTGGCCAAACAGCCTCTTTGTATGTTGCTAGCAACGTTTTATACGCCTCCAACGACGCTTTGGTCCGTTTATCATACATAGTTGGAATGATAGTATATTGATACTGTTTCTGCTGTGAAGACTGCATCAGCTCCATCGTGCGCATCATTCTATCTAGTCCCTTCAACGCCAAAAATTCAGTTTGGACAGGCACTAAAATTCGCTCACTCGCTGCTAATGCGTTAACCATCAGTACCCCAAGCACTGGTGGACAGTCTAAAATAGCATAGTCATATTGATCCGCTATTTTTTCGAGCGATTTCTTTAAGATAAGCCCCATGCCCGTTTTATTACCCATACTACGATCAAGCGTAGCAATGGCCATAGTGGCAGGCAAAATATCAAGATTCTCTATGGTTGATGGACAAAGAGACTGTAAAATTTCTTCACTCGTCATGCTGCTGCCGCGTGCAAAAATATCATACACACTGACTTCTAACTCTTCAGAATCAATACCAAAGTAATATGTCAGTGAAGCATGTGGATCAGTATCAATAAGCAAAACTCGGTGACCCTGCTCAGCAAGAATGCCTCCTAAGCTCACCGTCGTCGTGGTTTTACCCACGCCACCTTTTTGATTTGCTACTGTCCAAATTTTCACTCTATATTCCTTCGCTCATCACTATTGATTTCGTTCAATAGATACTATACCAACTCAGTGTTATTCATTCTTTTTAGACGTTTGATATTTACAAGCTTCAAGCAAAGCAACCAAGTGATGACTTAGTCTATTGGTTACCCGCTTCTTTATTAATTCTCGCAGCAAAGTCTTGTAGGGCGATACTATCCGACGAAAGTCCAGCGCCAGCGACAGCTTGAGGCATACCATAAACAACACAAGTCGCTTCATTTTGTGCCCAAATAGTGGCCCCTACCTGTTTTAGCATACGAGCACCATCTCGGCCATCTGCGCCCATTCCCGTTAAGACAATCGCTAACGTGTCGCCACCATAAGCTTTTGCAACACTTGCAAATGTCACATCAACGCTGGGCTTATAGGTGATCCTTGGACTATCATCTTCGAACACTTTTAGTGTCTTACTACCACCGCGATTTTCAACCAGCATTTGCTTACCGCCAGGGGCTAAATAGGCCACCCCAGGCATTAATCTATCACCTTGCTCGGCTTCCTTAACCTTAATCTGGCATAAACTATTCAATCTCGCTGCAAACGCAGGTGTAAATGCGGCTGGCATATGCTGGATCAGTAAAATTGGATGAGGAAAGTTTGCAGGCAGCTGAGTTAGTATGGTTTGCAGTGCAACGGGTCCACCTGTTGATGTGCCAATTGCAACCAGTCCATATTTCTTACCCGACGCTCTAGCACCCGCAGCACTAGACGTACCACCAGATACAGGCCTCTGAAAACTTCTATCCGGTTGAGGGATCGTTGCTCGTCCTGCATCAGCGCGAGTTGCTCTAGACTCGACGCGTTTTGGCGGAGTCGTAATAGTAGGGCGAGTAAAACGGCTAACGCGACGGCGGCCAATTTCCTTTACCTTATTTTGTAACGACTTAATTGCTTCTTCGCTATTACGAGCGATGTCTTCAAACTTTTTCGGTAAAAAATCTACAGCGCCCGCATCCAGTGCATCTAACGTAGCACTAGCGCCTTCACGAGTTAACGAAGAAAACATTAAGATTGGGGTCGGAGTGGCCTGCATGATCTGCTTCACCGCACTGATCCCATCAAGCACAGGCATTTCCACGTCCATCGTAATTACGTCTGGACGCAATGAAGCGGCCTTTTCAACCGCCTCCTTTCCATTAACTGCGAAATCTATAACTTTGATTTCACTGTCTTTTTCTAAAATTTCACTGACTCGACGACGAAAAAAACTAGAATCGTCTACGACTAACACTTTAACTGCCATTGGCAACGCTCTTTAATTTGCTCTACAGCAGAGCAGCAAATGCCGCTCTAGAATTCGAACTACGCCTAATAAAATTAGGCGTAGTGTTTTAATAAGTTGGGGACATCAAGGATTAGCGCAATACCACCATCAGATGTGATGGTAGCACCAGCCATACCTGGTGTACCTTGTAATAACGCATCTAGTGGTTTGATTACGACTTCCTCTTGGCCTATCAGAGAATCAACCACAAAACCGACTTGTTTAGTGCCAATTTGCGCAATGACAACATGGCCTTCAGCCTTTCTCATGCCCCTGTTCGCACCTTTTACCAACCAATGTTCAAGATAAAATAACGGAATTGCTTTTTCTCTCACTATGATAGTCAACTGACCATCAACCACATTCGTTTTGGTCAAATCTAAATGGAAGATCTCGTTCACGCCGGCAAGTGGTAACGCAAACGTTTGCTCTCCGACTACCACCATCAAGGTAGGCAAAATAGCCAATGTAAGCGGTACCTTAATCTCTAATACGGTACCAACACCCAATTCTGATTGGATATTTACCGAGCCATTCAATTGAGTGATCTTCGTTTTAACAACGTCCATCCCAACACCACGACCAGAAATGTCTGAAATTTGCTCTTTTGTTGAGAACCCTGGTGCGAAGATCAAATTATAGGCTTCGGTATCGGACAGTCGGCTTGCTTGATCGGAGTCAATAACGCCTTTATTTATAGCAATCTTTTTGAGCTTTTCAGGGTCCATACCGGCACCATCATCTCGAATCGTGAGAAGAATGTGATCTCCCTCTTGAGATGCTGACAATGTGACTGTACCCATTCTTGGTTTGCCCGACGCTTCGCGTACGTCAGGCATTTCAATGCCATGATCTACTGAGTTTCTCACTAAGTGGACCAATGGATCTGCAAGCGCTTCAACCAAATTTTTATCTAAATCCGTCTCTTCGCCCTGTAAAACTAGGTTGATTTCTTTTTTCAAGCTGCGAGCAAGGTCTCTCACTACTCGAGGAAAGCGACCAAATACCTTTTTGATTGGCTGCATCCGCGTTTTCATCACGGCGCCCTGCAAATCAGCAGTGACTACATCAAGGTTCGAAATAGCTTTACCCATGCTTTCGCTGTTGGTGTTATTCGCTAAGCTAACCAAACGGTTACGAACCAATACTAATTCGCCAACCATATTCATGATTTCATCAAGACGTTTAGTATCAACTCGGACCGTGGTCTCAGCTTGTGCCGCAGGTTTCTTCGCAGCGGCTGGTGTGGAAGCTTTTGCAGCCTCGGGCTCTTTTTGCGGTGCTGGTGCTGGAGTCGCAGGCTTAGCTTCAACTTTGGGCGCAGGCTTTGGTGCAGGTTTCGGCGCTGGCGCGGCTTTAACAGGCTCTGGTTGCGCAGGTTTAGTCTCTGAAACCTCTACTGGCGATTCATCGACCGCTTTAGGTGCACTGCCTTTACCATGAAGCTCGTCCAACAAAGCTTCAAACTCATCGTCGGTAATTTCTTCGTCGCCAGTAGACCCACTTGGGGCTGCTGGTGAGGTTGATTTAGCCT
Organism: Pseudoalteromonas sp. BMB; assembly: GCF_001709235.1. Classification (NCBI taxonomy): domain Bacteria; kingdom Pseudomonadati; phylum Pseudomonadota; class Gammaproteobacteria; order Alteromonadales; family Pseudoalteromonadaceae; genus Pseudoalteromonas; species Pseudoalteromonas sp. BMB. The sequence goes on along the minus strand of NZ_MBQA01000013.1, from coordinate 141,760 downwards.
TAGGTTCACTCGCTCCTGGGGCAACAGCATCTTCTGCATTTGGTGCTCCACCGAATTTACCAACACCATGAAGTTCATCTAAGAGGTTATCGAATTCGTCATCAGTGATATCACCATCATCTGAGGTTGATACAGCTTCAGGTTTAGTTGCCGGAGCAACAGCAGGCGCATTACCCGAACCGTGTAATTCATCTAAAAGATTTTCAAATTCTTCTTCTGTTATCTCATCGATGCTGGAGCCGCTATCATCGCCTGAACCAACATCGGCGTCGAATAAAATATCATCAGCACTTAAATCTGGCACCACAGGTTCTGACTCAGAAGTAGGTTCGTCAATCACTTCACTGACTTCGTCTTCAGATGCAGGCTGGCTAAGTTTGTGGAGTGTTTCAAGCAACACAGGGTCGGCCGCTTCTGGTTCCTCACGGTTTTGAATACAAGCGAACATTTCGTTGATCGTATCCAAAGATTGCAAAATAACATCCATCAGTTCGGAAGTTACTTTTCGTTGCCCTTGTCGTAGTACATCAAACACGTTCTCCGCACCGTGACAGGCATCGACCAGTTCGGTCATACCTAGGAAGCCAGCCCCACCTTTTACGGTATGGAAGCCACGGAAAATCGCATTGAGAAGTTCTTTATCTTCAGGATTATTTTCTAGTTCAACAAGCTGTTCAGATAACAGTTCTAATATTTCGCCTGCTTCAACAAGAAAGTCCTGCAAGATATCTTCATCGACTTCAAAGCTCATACACACTCTCCAACTAGAAGCCTAAACTAGATAGCAAGTCATCGACTTCGTCTTGACCAGAAACCACGTCATCTCGCGATTCAGCGTCAATAATTGGACCTTCAGGTCCAGACAATTCATCACTGATAGTCTCGGTTGTTTTTATTTCGTTTTCATTCGCTTTCACAGCAGTTGAAGGTGCTTCATCTGAAGTACCAAAAACAGTCAGGAGGTGAATGAGACTATCTTCTACTTCTCTCACAAGCTCAATGACGCGCCGAATAACCTGCCCAGTCAAATCCTGATAGTCCTGAGCCATCAGCACATTAGTCATTAAACCTTGTAATTCGTCTGTACGTGTCTTTGAAGTCTGCATAAAGCTGTCGAGATCATGACATAGAGATTTAAACTCACCGAGTTGAATGTCTCTGCTCATCAATCGATCCCAAGTGGGCTTTATTTGCGCTAACTCATCCGCTAGGTTCTGCGCAAGAGGTAAGCTTTCTTCGACCGCGTCCATCGTTTTGTTCGCAGCGCTTTCTGTCATTTCCATAACATAATTAAGACGCTGCTTGGCGTCAGGAATAGCCTCTGTCGTGAGATCTGCGAGGCGAGTATCCAGCTCAAAGTTCTTCAAGGACTCGTGTAATTGGCGAGTCAGCTTTCCGACTTCTGCAAATAACTCCGATTGCTCTTTGTTAGCAGCTTCTAAAATCAGCTGGTCAGCTTTTTCTTGTTCACCTTGTTCTAGAAGCTCAACAAGTTGCTTAGCTTGTTCAAGTGTAATTTGAGGCGCAGCATTTACAGACATAGGCCATATCCCCTTGCTGTTAGCCTAGTCGCTCAAATACTTTTTCAAGCTTAGTTTTGAGCGTACCTGCAGTAAACGGTTTAACAATATATCCGTTCACCCCAGCTTGCGCTGCTGCAACAATTTGTTCTTTTTTCGCTTCTGCGGTAACCATCAACACTGGAATGTGCTTAAGCTTTTCATCTGCGCGTATTGCACGAAGCAAATCAATACCTTGCATGCCCGGCATATTCCAATCAGTTACTACAAAGTCAAACTCCTGATTTTGTAGCATCGGAAGTGCTGTACTACCATCATCAGCTTCTTGAACATTGGTAAAGCCTAAATCTCTTAATAGGTTTTTGATTATTCTTCTCATAGTAGAGAAATCATCAACCACGAGAATCTTCATGTTCTTATCCAAAACTTCCTCCAGTGAGGTTCGAACCCAACTATTTTATGTACTCTAATTTATCCAGTCATTGATTTTAGCTTTAAGCTTTATCATTGCCTGACCGTGAATTTGGCTTACTCGAGATTCACTGACATCAAGGATGGCACCAATCTCTTTTAAATTCATTTCGTCGTTATAGTAAAGTGATAAAACCAGAGCATCCCTTTCGGGTAACGCTTTGATAGCATTTACTAAAGACTCGTTAAAACGTTCATTTTTAACGTTATTAAACGGTTTGTCTAGCGCAAAATCGCTGTTTGCTGGGGTTATCACGTCTTCATCAACCCCAAGATCCTCAATACCGATGACTTTACTTGCATTTACATCATGTAAAATATGATGGTACTCATCTAGAGATATATCAAGTTTTTCAGCGATTTCAGTGTCTTTTGGTTCTCGACCAAGGAGAGATTCTAACTCGGAGATAGCTTCTGCAACCATTCTGCTATTTTTGTGAACAGAACGAGGCGCCCAATCACCACGACGGATTTCATCCAGCATTGCGCCTCGAATACGGATCCCCGCAAAGGTTTCGAAACTAGCGCCTTTAGTTGCATCGAAATTTTTAGATGCTTCAATCAATCCAATCATACCTGACTGGATCAGATCGTCGAGTTGCACACTTGCCGGAAGTCGAGCAATCAGGTGGCATGCCACTTTTTTGACAAGTGGAGCATGCCGTTCAACCACCTTATGAATGTGGTCTGAAGTTTGATATCCCGCAGCTCTATTGACCGGAGAAGCCATAATCACCCGTTTACAAGTTGTTCAATGAAAAATTCTAGATGACCAGAAGGTTGATGCGGAATTGGCCATTTAACTGCCTTAGCAGCTAGTCCCTTAATCGCAATCGCCGCAGGGGAACTCGGAAATAAATCCACGATAGCTCTTTGTCTGCGAGAAGATTTACGCATGTTTTCGTCAAACGGTACGGTGGCCACTAATTCCAGTGCTACATCAAGAAAACGGTCTGTAACTTTTGAAAGTTTAGCAAATAATTCTTGCCCTTCACGCATACTGCGGACCATGTTGGCAACAATTTTAAAACGATAGACACCATGCTCTCTGCTCAAAACTTTGATCAACGCGTAAGCATCTGTAATGGAAGTCGGTTCATCACACACCACAACCATCACATCTTGTGCAGCTCGAGAGAAGCTCAGAACCATATCTGAGATACCAGCTGCGGTATCAACAATTAAGACATCAAATTGCGTGTTAAGCTCGCTAAATGCACGAATAAGTCCTGCATGCTCTGCGGGAGTCAGCTCTACCATACTTTGAGAGCCTGAGGTCGCCGGTACAATTTTAATTCCAGCGGGACCTTCTACGAGAATCTCATCTAGTTCACATTCACCCGACAACACGTGCGACAGATTTTTTTCTACCCTTAGACCTAACATCACATCACAGTTTGCCAAGCCCAAGTCCGCATCTAAAACGAGAACTCGCTGTCCTTGTTGGCCCATAGCGATGGCAGTATTGAGCGAGACATTGGTTTTACCCACCCCACCTTTTCCACCGGTCACGGCTATTACTTTTACACCCTGGTTGCTATTTTGACTCATTCTACGCAGGCCACTTGCTTGATCTAAAACTGTGTTAATCATACATTCCTACTGACTCTGACGCTACAGGTACACGTCGAGAGTGCTGTGCTTTTATTCTTTTTAAATACAATTGCTCAGCCTTTTTTACTAGCTTTTGAGCATTTGCTACGCGAATGTCTTCTGGCACTCGCTGACCGTTGGTAAGATACCCTATTGGCAAGCGATTTTGAATCGCTATGCTAATTATCTCACCTAAACTTAGACTTTCATCAAGTTTTGTGAAAATACAGCCACTTAAATTTACTTTTTTGAAGTGTCTTACTGTTTCTTGTAACACATTCATTTGTGCTGTCGCACTTAATACTAAATAGCTGCGAATATCTACTCTCGCGCTACGCATAAGTGTATTTAACTGTTCAGTTAAGCGCAAATCTCTTTGACTCATTCCCGCCGTATCTATTAATACTAGACGCTTATTGCGTAAATGATAAAGCACTTCTGCAAGTTCATTTGCATCTTTAACTTGCTTAACCGGACAACCAATGATTCTACCATAGGTAGCTAACTGCTCGTAAGCGCCAATTCTGTAGGTATCAGTCGTTATTAACGCCACTTTATCTGCACCGTATTTTTGTGCACCTAATGCCGCTAATTTTGCAACCGTTGTGGTTTTACCAACACCAGTTGGACCCACCATCGCAAATACTCCACCTTGACGAAGAATATCATTGTTAGTGGTGTGCATTTGGTTGATCACCATGTTTAACAATGCATTCCAGGCTTCTTTACGAGAAACATCATCAGGGATAAAGCATGCCATTTGCTCAGCAACGTCTTTGTCTATGCCCATTCCTTCCAGACGATCTACAAGACACGCACGGGTTGGATCGCGACGAGCCATTTCTTGTTTCATTAGACCAGATACTTGATGTTCAAGTAATTGACGAATAGCGTTCATTTCTTCGCGCATTGCACTCATTTCGTCAGGCTTGGCATTTAACTCAGGTAAATCATCACCAAAACCGTTGTCTAACTCATCCGACTCGCCCCAATGCTGTGGCTGCTCAAATGCATCATCATCAAAGTCAAAAGATTGGCGACGAGCTTGCTGTGGCTTCGCTTGGTGCACCGGTGCAGCAGTTTGTGTTTTACGTTGGCTGCTTAACATTTGCTCTGTATCAATTCCCGACTGTGAGAACATAGAAGCAAGTTCTGGTGAGCGTGGGCGCGGCGCTTGACGCTCAAGCAATGCTTCTAAGCTATCAGCAACTTGCGCTTGCTTTGCTGGCTGTGCTTGGCGAGGCTCAGGACGGACAAAGCGGGTCGGAGCCTCGTTTGAGGCAGTCGCACGGGCAGCGGGAGCTTGCTTAACAGGTGCTGCAGCACGGTCATTATCAATTGCTGCGACGATTTCAACACCATCTGCTAACTTTTTGTTAGACATAATGACAGCATCTGCACCAAGCTCTTCTTTTACTTCATTTAAAGCCGTACGCATATCTTTTGCGAAGAAACGTTTAATTTTCATGTTACAGCCCCTTTATCCTCTATTGTCCAACCGAGCTCACTATCTTAATTTGTCTTTCTTCCGGCACTTCTTGATATGACATCACTCTAAGACCTGGAATTGTATGTTTAACAAATCGAGATAACACACTTCTTAACATACCTGAGGTTAATAAGATGGACGGTTCCCCTAGCATTTCTTGGTTGTGATGTGCTTCTCTTAATGATTCTTGAAGCCTCTCAGCCAAGCCAGGTTCAATACCTGCCCCCTCATCACCTGCGTTCTGAAGTGACTGATGCAACATCTGTTCCAACTCAGGCGCCAATGTTATGACAGGAATTTCTTCTTCGCTTCCAACGGCATCTTGAACAATCAGTCTACGTAATGAAATTCTTACCGCAGCCGTTAATACATCAGGGTCTTGGCTACGTGGTCCGTACTCAACTAAGGTTTGTACAATCGAGCGCATATCTCGAATTGCAACGCCCTCATTAAGCAGATTTTGTAGCACTTTTACCACGGTAGTGAGCGGTAAAATATCAGGTACTAAGCCTTCTACTAATCTAGGGTGACTTTTCGCAAGCATATCTAATAGATTTTGTACCTCTTCATGGCCAAGTAATAGTGACGCATTATTCGTTAATAATTGACTGATATGTGTTGCCACCACAGTTGCAGCATCTACTACTGTATAGCCAAGCGAATGCGCCTCATCTTTTTGGTCTGGCTTAATCCATACTGCATCTAGGCCAAATGCAGGATCCTTAGTCTCTATGCCTTTAATTGGCCCAAACACCTGCCCTGGGTTAATTGCGAGCTCATCGCCATGCTTCAACTCACCGGTTCCTGAGCCAACCCCCATTAAAGTAATATTGTATGCATTTGGATCTAATTCTAGGTTATCGCGAATATGTACCGGCGGTACTAAAAAGCCCAGTTCCTGAGATAGCTTTTTACGCACCCCTTTAATACGACTGAGAAGCTCCCCGCCTTGGGCTTGGTCAACTAGAGGAATTAGGCGATAACCTACCTCTAAACCAATCACATCAACAGGTTGTACATCATCCCAACCAAGCTCTTTTTGATCTTGTTGATGGCCACCTTTGGCTGCAGGTCCTTTGGCAGCTTGTTCCGCCTTTTCGATCTCCGCCTTTTTCTTTTGCTGACTTGTGTAATAGGCTATATAGCCAAGTAATACGCCTAACCCTAGGAAGGCAACATGTGGCATGCCAGGAACGAGTCCCATGGTGATCAAAATGCCTGACGCGATAGCCAGCGACTTTTCATTACCCAGTTGGTTTTTAAACTGATCGCCCATGTTGTGCGATTCATTTTGACGCGTTACGACAATTGCAGTGCCAATTGAGAGTAAAAGAGAAGGAATTTGCGCGACCAGACCGTCACCAATTGTCAGCATGGTATATACTTCCATCGCGTGACCAAAGCTTAAATCATGCTGGATCATCCCAACGAAAAGGCCACCTATTATATTAATGGCAAGGATCACGATACCTGCAATAGCATCACCTTTAACGAATTTACTTGCACCGTCCATTGAACCGTAAAAGTCAGCTTCTCGAGTCACTTCTTCACGACGAGCCCGGGCGTCATCTGCAGAGATAAAACCGGCATTTAAGTCCGCATCAATGGCCATTTGCTTACCCGGCATAGCATCAAGGGTGAAACGCGCAGACACCTCAGAAATACGACCTGCACCTTTGGTAATTACAACAAAGTTAATAATAATAAGGATAAGAAATACAACTAAACCGACGGCGTAGTTACCACCAATAACAACACTACCAAAGGCTTCGATCACCTTACCTGCCGCATCACCACCATTATGACCTTCAAGTAATACGACGCGAGTACTCGCTACGTTTAGTGCCAATCGCATGATAGTCGCGATCAGTAGTACCGCCGGAAACATACCAAATTCAAGTGGCTTCAAGGTATAAACAGTCACCAATAGCACCACAAGTGCCAATGCAATGTTGAAGGAAAATAGAATATCAAGCAAAAAAGGAGGTAGCGGCAGAATAACCATGCCAAGTGCTGCAAGCACCAACAATGGAGTACCCACACCTTTAGCATATTCTTTTTTATCTCGATTGAGTTGTTGTAAAACTGCTTTAAATTCCATAACTTAACACAAGCAAAAAATTGACACATAGCAACAAATGCAATATGCGTTCCAATTAATAGCTTATTTTTATGAGAGCAATTTTAATGCTTCAAATCGTCTGGAATTGGTAAATCTCGAGTAAGTGCAACGGGTCTTTTCCCTTTGCCCTTTTGAAAACGATTCAGCTGAAATACATAAGCAAGTACCTGTGCAACCGCAGTAAACAATTGTTCAGGGATTTGATCACCTACTTCTGTGGTGTGATAAAGTGAACGAGTCAATACGGGTGACTCCACAATCGGCACTTCATTTCCTTTGGCTATTTTCCTAATTTGCATCGCAAGTTCATCAACCCCTTTTGCAATAACTATAGGCGCTCCCGCTCGTTCAGTGTCGTATTTAAGCGCAACCGAATAGTGAGTAGGGTTGGTCACAACAACATCGGCGTCTGGTACATCTTGCATCATACGTCGTTGCGACATTTCTCTTTGTGTTCGACGGATCCGCGCTTTTATCTGAGGGTCACCTTCTGAGTTTTTGTATTCATCCTTGACTTCTTGCAACGTCATTTTTAGCTGCTTATGGTGATTATAACTTTGATAAGGGGCATCAATCGCTGAAATAATGATCATAGTGCAACTAAGTGCTAAGAACATCCACGCAATGATTTCTAACGCATGCTCTATACTCGATGGGATTTGCTCAATACTCAAGTGTAATATTTCGTTAAAATACATATTGATAAGCAAGATTGCAAAGCCAGCTACTAATACAAACTTAAGAACGGACTTCAATAACTCTATGGCCGCTTGCGGGCCTAACATTCGCTTCAATCCCTTCATTGGAGACATTTTGCTTGCTTTTGGAGCGGCTGCCTGCCAAGAAAAGTTAAAGCCCCCGAGTAACGTATTCCCCACTATTCCTGCAATTGCGATGATAAAAACAAACATGGCCATTGGAAATAGCAGTTCAGCAGCAATATCTCCCCACACAGCAAACATTTTGGTTGTATCGTAGGTTTCATTGCGATTGAGCGACAACATTCGCCCCATAACATTGTAGAGCGCCTTCCCAATTCCAGGCCCATACAAAAGTAGAGCTATTGCAGAAAACAATAACACAAACGTCGTGCCGAGTTCTTTTGAACGGGCTATTTGGCCCTTCTTCCTAGCATCGTCTATTTTCTTGGAGGTGGGTTCTTCGGTGCGTTCTTGACCGGAATCTTCTGCCATTTCAGACTCCTATACCGTGCAACCAATTAGATCGCACATCAGCTCTGTCATTTTGAGCCATTGAAATTCAAATTGTGCTAAAAAATTACCCAATGTCGCCCAAATAATGGTAAGCCCTGCAACTAAGGTAAAAGCAAACCCCACAGAGAAAATGTTCATTTGAGGCGCGGCTCGAGTCATAATCCCAAATGAGATATTGATAATCAACATTGCAGTTAACGGAGCTAATGCAAGTGCAAGAGCCGTAGAGAACATCCATCCCCCCCAATTAACTATTCGCCAAAAATTGTCTACCGCCCACCAGTTCCCTGCAATGGGAAAGCTTTCAAAACTATACACAACCATTTGGATCATCATCAGATGGCCGTTATAAACAAAAAACAGTAATGTCGCTAATATTAAATAGAACTGACCGACAGCAGGTACACTCAACCCATTGGCCGGATCTACTACAGATGCGAAACCAAGACCGGTTTGCATAGCAAGGATTTGACCCGCAATGATAAAAGTATTCAGAAGTAGCAATGAACCAAACCCAATAGCTACCCCAGTGACCATTTCTTGAATAACAACTAAAATCATCGAAAAGGAGAACAAATCGGTAAATTCTGATTTGGGCAAAACGGGGACCAAGGCAAAAGTAACGACCACGGCGAGTGCAAACTTAATTCGGGCAGGTACACTCTGTGCCCCAAGCCCCGCCATTACCATCATCATTGAGCTTATCCGCACCAGTGGAAGTAAAAAATCACTTAGCCACTGCATGATTACCGCAAAGGTGAACTCCATGATTAGCCTGCAATTTCAGGGATGCGCATCACCAAAGAGGTAAAATAGTCCATTAGTTCTTGAGTGAGCCAATGGCCGCCAATGATCAGCGCAAGGATAGTAATAATGAGACGAGGTAAAAAGCTTAATGTTTGTTCATTAATCGATGTTGCTGCTTGAAACACAGCAACAACTAAACCAACTAGAAGCCCAGGTACTACAATCGCCGCCACCAGCTTGATGACTAAAAACAATGCATCACTTAAGATATCAACAAAGACTTCTGGTTCCACATTACACCCCCAATCCGAAGCTTCTGGCCAGTGTACCCATGACCAAACTCCAACCATCGACGAGCACAAAAAGCATAATCTTAAACGGCAAGGAAACTATCATTGGAGATAACATCATCATACCCATGGCCATCAAGACACTGGCTACGACTAAGTCGACTATCAAAAATGGAATAAAGAACATAAAGCCGATAATAAAAGCCGTTTGCAGCTCGGATGTAACGAAAGCCGGAATAATGACGATAAACGGCGTGTCTTCAGGGCTATCAAGCTTGTCATAACCCGCTATCTTGGCAAAGGTTTCAAGGTCTTTAATTCGAGTTTGTGACAGCATAAAGGCTTTCATCGGTTCTTTAGCACGTTCAAGTGCTTGGATTGACGTGATTTCTTCCTTTATGTACGGCTGCACCGCCTCATCATTTATCTGCGAAAATATGGGTGCCATTATAAACAACGTCAAAAACAACGATAAACCGAGTAAAATTTGATTCGATGGCGACTGCTGCAGACCAATCGCCTGTCTCAAAATCGCAAGCACAACAATTATTCGAGTAAACGAAGTCATCATGATAACAGCTGCTGGAATAAAACTCAGCGCTGTCATAATGGCGAGTACTTGAAGTGTCACTGAGTACTCTTGAGAGCCATCAGGATTTGTTGTAACGTTTATTGCTTCTATCCCTTCTGCAGAAGCTACCCCAGAAAACAGTAATAAACAGAGTATCAGCAATCTAATCATGACTTTTCTTATTATGGTTATTGGCTACTTGCCCTTTGCCCGCTAAAAACTTTTGTAACTCATTTGCAAATGGCGTTCGGCTAACATCATCTAACGGTGTTTCCAACTGGTATAAGTAGTTGATATTATTTGGTGTTACTCCAAGCAAGTGCTGCTTTTCATCCAATTCGATAACCAGCAAACGTTCTTTCGTACCGAGCGATATACTGCGGATCACCTTAAAGTCTTTCTGGTTTACAATATTGGGATTTAAACGTTTTAAAACGAACGCTAAGCCTAAAATAAGTAGGATCACCAACATCAGAGACAATCCCATGGAAAGTAGCTCTGAGCTTAACCCCGCGGTACCTGCCCCTACAGAAGATTTAGGTACTGTCTCTGAGGTTGTTGCAGTGACAGCCCGTGTATAAAAAGCGATGCCAAACACTGCTAAAGACCAACCCCAGCGCATTAACGTAGCTTTTTAATACGCTCAACCTGACTAATGACGTCCGTTAAGCGAATACCAAACTTGTCGTTTACTACAACCACTTCACCGTGCGCTATCAATGTGCCATTAACAAGCACATCTAACGGTTCACCGGCCACGCGATCAAGCTCAACAACAGAACCCTGATTTAGCTGGAGTAAATTACGAATATTAATTTTAGAACGGCCAACTTCCATAGAAATGGTGACTGGAATGTCTAAAATAGTATCTAGTTTACGTTTTTCATCTGACGATAATGCAGGCGCTGAATCTTTGAGTTCATCTAACTCTGCAACTTCTGGCTCACTGCCACTTTCGGCACCTTCGGCTTCAGCTAGTGCTGCTGCCCATTCGTCCATAGTATCTTGATCATCGCTCATTGGATTACTACCTGATTAAGTTAATTTGTTGTCCATAATTAGCCTCACGAAATTGCGTATGCAAATCCGCGACTACCAATCTAAATCTACACCTTCGGAAAGATGCAGATCTTCTTCTAATTCTGCCAGTTCAGCGTCTGAATCGAGCTTTTTACCACCTTTGGTAAATACATGAAGCTCAGACTTAACTGATTCTGGACGTTTGATTTTTTCACTGATCTGTAATGCGACATTGTCACGAGAACGACCCATTTTCGCTCTAAAAGTTGGTAATTCCTCAACAAAAACAGTGACATGCTCTGGCATTTCCACTGGAATAACATCACCAGCTTGAAGCTTCATTATTTGCTCAAGTGATAAGTCAACTTCTAGTAACTGGGAAGAGATCTCGACTTCGACATCCATAATTTCATCACGAAGCGCCTTACTCCAACGCAGATCGGTATCTTCAGTATCTGATTGAACACCAGCATCAAGTAACTCTCGAATAGGTTCCAACATAGAATAAGGCAATGAAATATGGAAATCGCCCCCTCCACCATCTAATTCAATGTGAAAAGAACTAATGACCACCACTTCTGTAGGTGACACAATATTCGCCATCGCAGGGTTAACCTCTGAGTCGAGGTATTCAAACGACACATCCATCACCGGCGCCCAGGCTTCTTTGTAATCTTCAAAGATGATCTTAAGTAGCATCTGCACGATACGACGTTCTGTTGGTGTAAACTCACGCCCCTCGATCTTGGCATGATAACGACCATCCCCACCAAAAAAGTTGTCCACAAGAATAAAGACTAACCGAGCTTCCATGGTTATCAGGCCAGTACCTTTTAGCGGTCTAAAGCGCACCATATTTAAGCTAGTCGGAACGAATAGAGTATGGATATATTCGCCAAATTTCAGCATTTGTACGCCATTAATAGACACTTCAGCGGTACGGCGCATCATGTTGAAAAGGCTTATCCGCATATGGCGGGCAAATCGTTCATTAACGATTTCAAGCGTCGGCATCCGCCCACGCACAATTCTATCTTGAGACGAAAAATCGTACTGTAAGGCACCAGCACCTTCGCCGTCATCACCATCGCCGATTTCGTCTTCTTCGACTTCATCTACACCATGGAGTAGCGCATCAATTTCGTCTTGGGATAATAAATCGCTCACAAATACTACCTTATTGCATTACAAAGCCAGTAAACAACACACGCTCGATTACTTTGCTACCTTCAACCCCTTCCATCGCAGCCTGGACTTTATCTAGCGCCGTTAAGCGCAACGTCTCTTTACCTGCACTTGTGCTTAGCTCATCAGCAGTAGTCGTTGAAAACACGCTAAGTAAAGTCCCTTCAATCAAGGGAATATGCTTCTTTGCTACTTCTTCATTAACATCACCGCGAACCAACAGCTGAACTTTAATTTGCACAATTCTATCGCGACTTGCACCAGGTACATTAAAAACAAAAGGGCGAGGCATAGCAACGTACAGTGCACTGCCCATTTGCGCAGCGCTACCTTGCTCCGCTTTAACTTCGCTCGCTGTCGTCTCTTCTGCTAAGGATTCTTCTGGTGCACCAGAGCCTGAAAATAAGAAAAACCCTGCGACACCGCCGAGTACCAATACCGCCGCGGCAATAATGATAATCAGCTTTTTCTTAGAACCACCCGTTTCTTCTATTTCTAAGTCGGTTTCTTCAGCCATAGCAAGCCCTTATGATCTTTATTAATTACAATAATAGCAGGTGTTAGGCATAGTAATCTATTGCAGAATCAGTATTTCTCTTTTGCGGCGATTGTGAATTATCAGAACCCCCCGATTCATCACCTAAAGTTTGCTGTCCACTCGTATTGCCACCAGCAGTTTGCGACTCTGATTCAGTATTTCCACCTTGCTGATGTGATATTTGGCTGTCACCCAGCTCAATACCCTGCTCAGCTAACATTTCTCTTAGTCTTGGAAGTGATTGCTCTAACAACTCTTTAGCTTGCTGATTTTGCACCACAATATTCACTTGAGCCTGCTCTGCATCGCTTTTTATCCGAATTTGCATCGCCCCAAGCTCTGGCGGGTCTAAGCGAATTTCAGCTTCTTTATTGTTAAGATTAAGCATCAGCCCTACCCGTTGATGAAGCTCTTTAGCGGCATCTTGACGCGCTATGTTAATCGCCTGTTGAAGATTAGCATCTGTTGCTTGTTTTGTCTGTGTTGTACTTTGGTTTGTTGGCTGAGACTGTTGAATTTGCTGAACTTCTTTCAATGTTTGGTTTAGTGAGCTTGTGTCTTGCGATGCACTTACAGGGCTTGCTTCAGGCTTGGCAGGAGTTGGTATCGCTGTTGCGGTATTGGCCGATTGACGCTCATTTTTGACAGCCTCTTTCGCGATGCTTGCTTCCGCTTGCATCAGCTTACTATTTTCTTTATCAACTACCTTTTCACTTATTTGTTTTTCTAAGTTCTGTTTTTCTGAACTCTGCTTCTCTGCAGCCAACTTTTCATCGCTAGTCAATTTATTTACAGCTATATTTTTTTCAGCACGTTCACCCTCTTTAACTACCACAGCCTGCTGCTCACTATTGTTAGACTTTTCTTGTGTGCTATTTACATTAAAAGACGCTTGAGTAGTATTTTTAACATCTGTAGCAGCTTCTTGCGGCGTGTTTGTTGAAGTTTGTGTTACGACGGAGGATGGCACAAATGCTTTAAACGGCTGTACATTTGCGATATCAACACCTTTACCAATTAACTGAGCTACGGCTTTTTGTACAGCCGGTGACGCATCGTAAATATCCAGCTTACCAGCCATCACGGCTTTTAATTCTTGTTGTTGCTGTACGGTCAACTTTTCTACCATGGTTTGCACATCTGTAGTGCTTTTTGTACTTACTGCGTTTTTGTCTTTCGCAGTTTGTTTACTAGCCTCAGAGACGATTTGCTTTGTCTCTGATTGCTTAGCTTCAGATGAGGAAACCGATTGAGCAAGCTCTGATTTCTTAGCAGCTAAGAGTTCTTTCAGTTGCGCGGTTTCAGACTCATCTTCAACTTGAGTCCCAACTGACTTATCAGCACCTAGCTCCCGCTTTTCTACGTTTGTATTGGTAACCAAGGCTTGAGTGCCAGTATCCTTTTGCAACTTAGGCTGTAATATTTGCTCTTCAGTCTCTGCGCTGTCGTTTCTTAACGAAGGTTTAGCAACCTCACCGTCTGCGTCTTGACTATCCAAAGAAACGGTTGGTTGTAGCAAAGTATTTGTTTTAGTGCCGGCGTTTTCAGTTTGGCCTTTCCCCCCTCGAATGAGTGGACTGGCTTCGTCTTGTAGCGGCTCCTGAGATGGCGCACTATCGCTAGCTACAACCTCTTCATCAGTCAAAGAAGCATTGCCCAATGCTTCTTTGACTGATTGCGCAATTGCTGTTGGGGATTGGCTCAATGAAGTGCTCTGCTGTTTTGCAGCGTTGATCTGAGCATACAAGTCATTATCCGGGAGATCAGGAAGCGGTTTGTCCACAACTACCTGACCTTTGTCAGTGTAGCTAACAGTAGAAGTTGGTACTTCCCCTTGCTGCTTAGAAGAAGAGGCTTGTGCTTTACTATCTGCCTGCGGAGCATCATCTGATGCGACTTCGCTATCTATTGGCGCATCCAGATCTAAGGTTACAGGATCTGCAGATTCTTTTACCTGCTTACTTGCACTCTCTTGTTCCGCTAGCTCAGCCATTAAAGCACTAAACCCAGAGCCGCCCTCAGAACCCTCAGCATCCATATCTTGGGATTTTTCTTTAATATCAACCTCGTTACTGCCTCGTTGCAGCATGGATGCAAGCATTAGATTCATCTTAAAGCTACCTCATAAAGTGGCAATGTCCTGCCGTTGTAATACACCATTAAAAACCAACACTATGAATATTAGTGACTTTTACGAGTGAACTACCTAAATAATAAAACGCTAATTATTACGAAGCATATTTCGAGCCAACTTACCAAGCACGCTCTCTTCGTACAAACTGATTCGTTGCAAACTCATCAAGCATCTTTTGCTCTGCTTTGGCTAGACGAGTTTGCTTCGCGAGAGCTTGCTTCTCGATAAGCTTTTCAATTGCCTTCGTTTTAGCCTGTTGCGCTAGCCATAGCTTGCGGCGTTGTTCAACCACCTGCTTGGCTGTGTTGACCGTTTTTGCTTGCTGATCAATAGCCTGCTCAATCTTATTAATAAAGTTATGGTATTGATTGAAACCGCCACTAGACAGACCAACTTGTGCTTTACTATGAAGCTGCATGCTGTATTCCAGACGGAAATCGTTTAGTCCCGATAACCGTTGTTGGTTTGTTGCTAAGTGCTGCTGCGCTTGAACAAAATTCGCTCGAAGGTTATCTTCTTTGTCTTTTTCTAGCTTAAGCAATAAAGTCAGTTTGTTATTTGCCATTATGCTTGTCCTAGTAGCTTAGCGAGGCCTTGTAAACACTCGTCATAATTGATCACGTCTTTCATGCCTTGCTGAAGGAAGTTATTCACCGCAGGCATCATATTTATCGCCTGATCTAACATCTGATCACTGCCACGTTGATAAGCACCTAAGGTGATCATGTCTTTATTTTGCTGGTACATTGAATAGACTTGCTTGAGCACTCTGGCTTGCTGCATGTGTGCCTCTGACACCACTTGCGGCATGACTCGACTAATGGACTTTTCAATATCTATCGCTGGATAATGACCACTATCGGCAAGCTCTCGTGATAACACAATATGACCATCCAAAATAGCTCGCGCGGCATCGGCAATAGGGTCTTGCATATCATCACCTTCACTCAATACCGTAAAGAATGCGGTAATTGAGCCTTGTCCTTCACCACCATTACCTGCGCGCTCAACCAATGCTGGGAGCTTTGCAAACACGGAAGGCGGATATCCTTTTGTGGCTGGCGGCTCACCAACCGCAAGCGCTATCTCACGCTGTGCCATGGCATAACGCGTCACCGAATCCAGTAATAACAGTACGTTTAATCCTTGATCGCGGAAATACTCCGCAATAGTCACTGCACTCTCACAGCCTTTTAAGCGCATCAGCGGTGAGGCATCGGCGGGAGCGGCAACCACGACGGAGCGGCGTCTACCCTCAACGCCCAAAATCTCATCAATAAATTCTTTCACCTCACGACCGCGTTCACCGACCAAGCCAACGACGATAACATCCGCCTCACTGCCTCGTGTCATCATGCCAAGCAGTACCGATTTACCCACACCACTCCCTGCAAACAGACCCATACGTTGGCCTTGACCCACTGTCACGATCGAATTTATCGCGCGTACACCTACATCCATTGGTGAGTCGATTGGACGCCTTGCTAGTGGGTTAATGGGCGCTGCGGCAAATTTCAGATGTTTCTCAGCGTCAATGGCACCAAGGCCATCTAGTGGCCTACCAAGTCCGTCAACCACGCGGCCAAGTAGACCCATTCCGACAGGTAATCCAGCATCCTTAACTTTTGGGATCACTCGCGCTCCAGGAAGGACGCCTGTAATATGATCGTTTGGCATAAGGTAAAGCGTTTCTTGATTGAAACCGATGACTTCTGCATCAATAAAACCGCCCAGTGTCTCGATTTTACATTGGCTGCCGACGGGAGCACTTAGCCCCCTAGCTTCAAGGGTGAGGCCAACCACACGGGTGAGGCTGCCTGCAACCGCAACCCCATATGGTTTAATAAATTTCTGATACTTACTGATGCGCTCGCTCATAGCAGCAGATGTCGACATGTTCGCAATTACCTTAGGAAGGCATCGTTATCCTGATTTGATTGCTTCGCTTATCTAGATAACAGTGCAGTATTATTGGTTTATACCGCTATCTTGCAAAAATGATTCCAACACTTCGCTAATACGGTTCTTAAGCGTCATATCAATGGATGACTGTGGCGTTTTCACCTCGCAGCCACCTCTGTCCAACGTCGGCTCTGGAAGTAACTGCCAATGCTGTGATTGTATATGTTCTTCGCCGTACATGGCTTGCACTAAGGCCAAATCTTCTGGATGCAGATGGATGCGTACTGTTTGATCTTTGACAGGCAACGCGTCCATTGCTTTTTTCAACGCGTTTAAAATGAGGTCAGGCGTGGTCTTAAGCTCTTTAAAAATAACCTGCTCCGCCAATAAATTGACAAGTACAACCAGCTGCTTTTCACACTCATCATCAACCTTTTTCAGTGGCGTTTGCATGCCATCTAGAATAGTGGATAGCGCCTTCATCCTCTCTTCAATAAGCGGTTGTGATTCCTCAAGCCCCTTTTCTTTACCTATTTCTACGCCTTCTTTATAACCGGCTTCTTTACCTTCAGAAACCCCTTTGTCAAAGCCTTCAATATAGCCTTGTTCGTGGCCTTGCTTTATTCCTTCGTCGTAGGCGTCCTGGCGGATCTGCTCTAACTCTTCAATGGTCAAAGTAGGAAATTCAGGCTCTTGTGGCTCAGGTTCGGGGTGTGCCTGCTTTTTCGTATACAACTCTTCAAGCGGTGTACCGAATGCGGTCGAGCGACCGCGGAATTTTTCGGGCTTATCCGTAACATCTGGAATAGGCCAGTTTTCTAATAACTCATCCAGCGCTTCGGTGCTGACTGGGCGGCCTTTATACAACTTTTTATCGACCATGGTTTATAGGAACTCCTCACCACCACCGCCACCAAGCATAATTTCGCCTGAGTCAGCCAAACGTCTAGCCGTTGCCAAAATTTCTTTTTGTGCAGCTTCCACTTCACTGATCCGCACTGGAGGCATAGCCTCAAGGTCATCTTGCATCATCTCAGCAGCACGCTTAGACATATTCTTCATAATCTTTTCTTTTAAAGATTCGTCCGCGCCTTTAATTGCTTTCATCAGTACGTCTTGCTGTACTTCACGCAGAATAGCCTGGATACCTCTGTCTTCGACATCCATCAAGTTTTCAAACACAAACATGAGGTCTTGAATTTGTTGCGACATTTCTTCGTCATGTTCTCGGATTGAATCCATCAACTGACCTTCAATATTGGTATCCAAGTAGTTCATGATATCTGCAGCGGCTTTTAAGCCACCCATTTTCGCTGCTTGTGCACCAGCTTGACCAGCGAACTGCTTCTCCATGATCTCGTTGAGTTCTTGCAGTGCCGCAGGTTGTACTTCTTCTAAGTTTGCAATACGCATTGTTAAATCTAAGCGTACTTTCTCAGGAAACTGAGACAAGATTTCGGCGGATTGCTCAGGCTCGAGATAAGACAATACAATCGTTTGGATCTGCGGGTGTTCGTTGCGGATAATATTGGCAACTTGCTTCGAGTCCATCCACTTCAACGAATCCAACCCTTTTGCACCGGAGCCCATAACGATTTGGTCAATAAGACTTGCCGCTTTATCTTCACCAAGTGCTGCGGTTAGCGCCTTCTTAATGAAATCTTCCGATTGGAAACCAATTGTACTAAAACTTTGAATTTGTTCGATAAACAAATTGTGCACAGCTGCTATTTTAGCCTGAGATAGGTCATCCATGGAGGCCATTGCCATACCGACCTTTTGCACTTGTTTTGGCTCTAAGTGTTTCAAAATCTGAGCCGCATCTTCTTCAGTCAAACTAAGCAGTAAGATGGCAGCCTTGTCGACGCCATCTAGCTTGTCAACGTCAAAGGCTGCGGGCAATTGTTTTTGTTCTTGATCAGTCATCTTCTGTCAACCACGCTTTCACAACTTGTGATGAGAGTTCTGGTTCGTTAGCAACTAGGGCACGTACTGCTTTGAGTAAGTCCTCGTCGCCATGTAAGTCTGGCAATTGTAATCTACCGTCAGAAGAGAAGCCAACCGCAGACTCATCGAATTCGTTATTTAGCATATCGAGTGTACTGTCACCTAAATCTACACCACTGGTCAACGCATCTTCATCAAAATCTTCAAGCGTATCATCTGGGTAAATTAGACGCTTAAGCATAGGTCGTACTACCGCTAAGATTAGCACAATGATCACTAAGGTACCTGCTGCAAGACGGATTGTCTTTTGGAACCAATCTTGCTCCCAAAGTGGTATCTCTTGCATTTCAGTGAGGTCTTCACGTACGAATGGCACAGTCACTACCTCTAACGCATCACCTCGCTGCATATCAAAGCCCACACCACCTTGTAGCAAACGACGGATATTATTTAACTCTTCTTGCGTACGCGGCGCCATTGCCATGTTACCTTCAGCATCAGGTTTTGCGAGGTAGTCAACGGCCACACTTACACTGATCCGGCGAATAACCCCAGTTTGCTGACGTTTATGGCTAATAGTGGTATCTAACTCATAGTTACGGGTTGCTTCTTTTTGATTACTGCTTGGTGTTGCACTTTGACCATTGCCGCCTTGACCCGCAATCTCTGGGATATTTGAGTTTATAGGAGGTTGATTAGTCAGCGCCCCCGGAATACCCACAGCTAAACCACCAATATTATTTTCTTCATACGTCGTTTCGCTACGAACCGCAGGTAAATCAGGGTTATAACGTTTTTGCGTTTCTTCAACTGCGCTGAAGTCCATCGTTAAGTCAACCTGCGCAGTAAAGTTACCAAGACCTACAGTTGGGATCAGGATGCTATCAATTTTTTCTAGATATTCTTGTTCACGCTTACGCTCAATTTCATACTCTTTTCTCGAGCGTGCAGCTAAAGAGTCTTGAGAACCAGAGTTGAGTAGACGACCGTTTTGATCGGTGACGGTCACGCGTGAAGGTTCTAGGCCTTGTACCGCTGATGCCACGATGTCTACGATTGAATCAACTTCTTCGCCGCCAAGCGTTTTGCCACGTTTAAGGGTAATAACTACGGTTGCTGAGGGCTTTTTCTCGCGACGCGCAAAGACGTTTTCTTTTGGTATTGCAAGCAACACTTTTGCACGATTTACGTCTTGTAACTCTTCAATTGTTCTTGCAAGTTGTTGCTCACGGCTATGCTTTAAGCGCTCTCTTTCAAGACGTTGGCTAACACCAAAACCCATATCTTGCATCAGAATATCAGTGCCAGAACTCGGAGACTGGGTAAAACCGTCACGCGCCATGCGTAGTTTTATGTCTTGATAGTCCGACTCAGCGACTAAAATGGTATTACCATCTAATTGGTATTCAATTTTTTGTTGGTCTAAAAAGTCTAACGTTTCAACGAGTTCTTCTGTTGGATATTTACCAAGTGGGCGCATATCTGGTTGGCGCGCCCAAATGATAATAAAGATTGCGATTGCTAAACAAATAGCAAGGGCAATAACCAGAGTAACCTGGCGCAACATATCAACACCGCTTAGCGCACTGAAGTAGCCTGATTTTTGCTCTTGTTGCTCATCCGAACCGCTGTCATTATTCAGCGCTGCATCGGAAAGCGTAAGATCTGTTGATTGATTAGTAGCCACGATTACTCTCCACAGTCACTCAATTAAACTGGCATGCTCATGATTTCTTTATAGGCCTCAACAAGTTTATTACGAACTTGCACTGTTGCCTCAAAAGCGACCGACGATTTTTGTTTCGCTATCATGGCTTCTGCAAGAGAAACGCTTCTGTCACCCATTTCAACAGCGGTGACTTTTTGTTTCGCTTCTTGTTGTAAGCCATGAACCGTATTAAGTGCGTCTGAGAGTAAATCGCCAAACTGAGCCGACGAAGATGCCGCAGTCTTAACCGGCTGCACTGATGGCTGTGTGTTTCTCGTCGCTTCTGCAGCCATTGCCTGCATTTCTTGAAATAGCGCTGATGATTGTACTTTCATGATGCTTTACTCAAAATAACTCTTAGTTACCTGCAATAAAGCAGAAAACGTGCCAACTTAAAACCCTTTATTTTCAACACCTTATAACATTTTAATCATGTCGAAAAATTGGCAGTGCATAGAAGTGAAAACTAGGCGCCTAAAATCTGCTGATCTTTATAGGCGCCTGAGTAAATTTGAATTAACAGATAAAGCTTAACCTGAGGTTTGGAAAAGAAATAAGCTAACTCATTGTTTTTAAGCTCAGGTAACTTAGGTTAAGCAGGTAGCGCAATCCCTAAGTCTCGCATTTTTGCCAGCTTATAGCGAAGCGTGCGAGGACTCATACCTAATACCTCCGCCACCTCTTTGCGTTTACCATTAAACTTTGCCAGCGTATCTAAAATAATTTGGTGTTCTTTATCCTGTAGCTCATCTTTATAGCTAATGATCTCATCCTCACCTTGAGAGCGCTCCATTAAAGCTGATGCTTCATGATTTACAAGTGGTGCAGACTCAATCAAAGCCATCGGTGAGAAATTTTCGATAAAAATATCATCTTCTTGAATTTCATTATCTTGGAACAAAATCAGGGCACGTTGAATAACGTTATCTAGCTCTCTTACGTTTCCAGGCCAACTGTGCGAACTGAGCTTGTGCTTTGCACCGCTGCTTAATATAGGTGTTGGCTTGCCTGCTTTTTGCGTATGTCTTACCAACAAATGCTCGGCTAACACCGCGATATCACCCGCTCTATCCTTCAGTGGCAACCACTCTAGCGGGAAAACATTGAGGCGATAATATAAATCTTCTCTAAATACCCCATCCTCCACCGCTTCTTTTAAATCGCGGTTACTGGTTGCCAACACTCTGACGTCCAGTGAAATGGTTTTTCTACTGCCTAAACGCTCTACTTCCCGCTCTTGTAACACGCGAAGTAATTTTGCTTGTAATCCCAAATCCATCTCTGTGATCTCATCAAGCAAAATCGTTCCCTTTTGTGCTTGTTCAAACTTACCTGGACACGCCTGAATGGCACCTGTAAATGCCCCCTTTTCGTAACCAAACAGGGTCGCTTCGAGCATATTTTCTGGGATTGCAGCGCAGTTAATTGCGATAAAAGGCTCGTCTGCTCTGTCGGATTTATCGTGAATATAGCGAGCCAACACTTCTTTACCTGAACCGCTCGGTCCAAGTACCATAACGCTGGCATCCGACTTAGCTACTTTTGCGGCCAGTTCAAGTAGTTTAATACTCTTTGGATCGGCAACAATGGGGCCGTCTGTCTCTTTTTCCTTCTCAGGTAGATAACGTCCAACCATATTGAGCAATACTTCAGGCGCAAATGGCTTAGCCATATAGTCGATGGCACCCAATCTCATCGCTTCGACCGCATCATCAATGGTCGCGTATGCTGTCATCATCAATACCGGTAATTCGGGATAGTTGAGTTTAATGGTCTTTAACAAGTCAAGCCCACTCATGGCACCCATTTGCACATCACTCACCACCAAAGAAAAGGTTTCCTGCTTTAGCAATAAAACGGCTTGTTCCGCACAACTTGCTTCTACGCACTCGATATTTGAAAGCTGCAATGTATCGATGAGTGCTTCTCTTAAACCAGCATCATCTTCAACAACTAAAACTCTGTTACTCATAGTTCCTCCGCCTCAATTAGTGGTAGTACCAAGCTAAAACGCGCACCCTTACCTTCAACATTGTCTGCCTGCGCAAACCCTTTGTGCGCGATAGCGACCGAATTAACCACCGCAAGTCCTAGCCCAGTCCCCTGCGACTTAGTTGTAAAAAATGGTTCAAACAACTTGTCTACTAAGGTTTCATCAATGCCAGGTCCATTATCAACAACTGAGATACGTACATACTCGCCACACGGCTCGCGCTCTGCATTAAGTTCAATGTGTGCCGCACTGCCAATTATTTGAATACTGTTGTGGATCAGGTTTTGGATCGCACTTGCAAGCGCAGTACGATTACCTAATATTTCGATATCTGGCTCGGGTAAAAATGCTTCCAATGTTGCTTGGTTAAGCTCAACCATAGCGTCAGCACCCGCTTTGACTTCACTCAATAACTGTTGCATTGACACTCGCTCAACCACTTGTTGCTCACCGCTTTTAGCAAACAACAGCATGTCATTAACTTGGCTTTCTAAGTCTTTTAACCGGGACATCAACTTATCGTGAAACTTTTCTCGAGAAGCCGAAGGAAGATTAGCTGCACCTAGGTTTGCACCATATAACATCGCAGCCGATAACGGCGTACGCACTTGATGCGCCAATGAAGCAACCATTTTTCCTAACGCACTTAACCTTTGCATATGCGCAACACGGCTTTGAAGCCGGCGCGTCTCGGTGAGATCTGTCATCAAAATGAGTTGCCCAGGTTCTGGTGTTAGCGCGGTAATATCTAACTTAATTCTTCTGCCATCTTTAAGAGAGACTTCATGACCATCGTCCTGCTGTGGTCGAAATGAACGCTGAATAACGCTAAACCACTTTTCACCTTCGAGTGGTTCACCCAACATATCCATCGCAATTTGATTCGCCTTGGCAATCATACCTTGACCATCAAGTACCACGACACCCGCAGGCATAGTATCAACAAGATGGCTTAACCAACTCGCCTGCTGCCTAAGGTCGCTTAGCTCACCGACGTAGGCTTCTTGCAGCAAACAGGGATTGTAGCGATTCGTCGTTGGTACAAATTGTGGATTAATAACATGTGCTAATGCCATTTTTCCGCTCTCTTAAAAATAAACTCAATGGATAAAAGCAAAAAACGATCCAACTTTATATTTCATTTAAAACATAGAGTTATATAACACTTAACAATATCAATTTATTGACACTGTTTTTATATACAGCATTATGCTAGAGTTTTTGAAAGCCAAATGTGATGCCGCAATGAGTAGTTGGCGTAGTAAATCATTTAGCTTATTCATATTCACAATTAGATAGAAGAGAGCCAACAATGACAATACGATGCCACTGGGTAGACGAGAGCAAACCCGATTATGTTGAATACCATGATAAGGAATGGGGAAGACCTGTACTAGATGACCAGAGCTTGTTTGAGTTTATCACATTGGAATCTGCACAAGCTGGCTTAAGCTGGTATACCATTTTGAAAAAACGTGAAGGCTATAGAAAAGCATTCCACGATTTTGATGTACACAAAGTGAGCCAGATGACAGAGCAAGATGTCGAGCGGCTATTAGCATTTGACGGAATTATCAGAAACCGTGCAAAAATCGCAGCCACGATAAACAACGCTAAGCGATTTATTGAAATTCAGCAAGAGTTTGGCAGCTTTGCAAAATACCAGTGGCAATTTGTTAATTACAAGCCTGTTATCAACCCCATGCGTGACAAACACGATGCCGTTGCCACCAGTGAACTCAGTGACAAATTTGCCAAGGACTTAAAAAAACGTGGGTTTAAGTTTTTAGGCTCAACCACCGTGTATGCGCATATGCAAGCTTGCGGCATGGTTAACGACCATGCCGATAACTGTTTTTGCAAACAAACCATTATTGCCGGTTATCAAGACTTGGATTTTACTCGACTTTAAACAATAAAACACAAGGCCGCGTATTAAGCGGCCTTGCTGAGTTGATTAGGTAACCTGAACTTGGAATAACAACTTGTTCTCTAGCAGCTGTTATCCCTTACTACTGTGTTAAATTTGCTTGCAATAGGCCAGCTATTGACGCACAAATTTGCCTTGTATTAAGAAATAACTTCTGGCTAGAGTGATACTTCGCTTTTGAATTTAGTGATTTTAGTGGATTAACTTACTTCTTATCCCGAGTTCAGGTTAGGTAGTAATTGATGAACTATTAATCACGATTGAGATTATACTTTTTCATCTTCTCAACTAATGTTGTACGGCGAACGCCCAAGATTTCAGCCGCGCGAGCAACCACATAATCGTAGCGCTCTAAAGCTTGAGTGATCAAATCAATTTCAAGCTCTGCTAAATATTCTTTTAACTCTATCCCCTCGTCCGGCAGTAAGCCAACATTCGGTGCTTGTGGCGCAAAATCTTCCGCGACCATGTCCTCTTCATCGTCACTAAAACCATCGCTAAATAGTTCGTTGAACGCATCTTTTTCTAATAGTTCTTCTGGATATTCAGGCTCAAACGCTTCAACTTCTATATAGCGGTATTTTTGTGGTAAATCCGTCACATCGACAACCTTGTCCGGGAACATAATCACCATTCGTTCCACAAGGTTCGCAAGCTCTCGAATATTCCCAGGCCAAGCGTGTGACTTTAAGCTGTCTACGGCTCTATCCGTAAACTTAACCGAATTGCCCGTTTGCTCATTTACTCTACGCGTTAGTTCTTTTAGCAGTAGCGCAATATCTTCCGCACGCTCGTTTAAAGAGGGGTTTTCAATGGGGAATACATTGAGTCTATAAAATAAGTCTTCGCGAAACTTGCCATCTTCAATCATGGTTTCAAGATTCCGGTGCGTCGCGGCAATCACACGAACATCCGCCTGAATAGGCTTTGTGCCCCCGACTCGTTCATAGGTGCGTTCTTGCAAAACTCGTAATAATTTCACCTGCATTTGCAGTGGCATATCACCGATTTCATCGAGAAAAAGCGTACCTCCTTGCGCAAGTTCAAAACGCCCTTTTCTGGCTGAAATCGCGCCAGTAAACGCACCTTTTTCATGACCAAAAAGCTCGCTTTCTAACAGCTCTCCAGGGATAGCACCACAGTTAACTGGCACAAATGGTCCCTGCGCACGTTTAGACAATAAGTGTACGTTACGTGCAACCACTTCCTTACCGGTTCCCGATTCACCCAAAATAAGGACATTGGCGTCGGTTTTAGCCACTTGAGAAATCAAGAAACGAACGTTTTTAACCGCTTCGGTTTCCCCAACTAAACCATCAAAGCTCTTATTTAGTAGCTTGTTCTCTTTATTTGGAAGCATACGTAAATATTGCTGACAGTCATGTAGCAATTGCATCGTGACTTCTTGCCCAAAGGGTTCGGTGATAAGCCCTATTACATTCGGTAATGCAAGTAGCGGCCTGAGCGTTTCACCTATTAATAAGAACGGGACGGCGGGATGAGATTTTATCAACGCTTCGTGTGTTAAGCTTTGCAAAGCGCCTAGCACAAAAATTGGTTCTTGGTTGTTATCAAGGATCTTGGGCTCATAACGCTCTTCGGCCAGCACTTCATTTGCTTGACCGACAAAACTAAGTGCCGCACCTAATCCGATCGCTCTTTTGTTGTTGTTATCTAAGATCAAGACCATTGCTTGAGAACCAATCTACTTAAAACTTTTTCAATAGTTAGATTGTAAGAGAGATTAAGGGGGATGCAATACCTAAGTGGCAACTTTTTGACATTAACGCCAAAAAATCGCCACTAGAGCTGTTCTATATCAATACTTTGGTATTAATTTATAATAAACCTAGTACCGATGATGCAGACTGATTAGCTTGACCACGCAAAGCAATAGAAGCTTGCGATAAAATATCGTTGGCAACTTGATCGCTCACCGCTTGCGCGTAATCGGTGTCTTGAATTCGACTTTGGCTCGCCGCAATGTTCTCACGTTGGTTACTTGCCGAGCGAATTGTACTAGATACCGCATTTTCAAATGCGCCAAGCTCCGCGCGTTGGCTGTTTAAATCCTCAGAGACTGTATCTGCCGCATCAATGGCAGCTTGTGCGCCCGCCTGCGTCGAAATGTCCACACTCAATATTGCACTGGCAAAACCACCATCAGTCTGCTGTAGCGACTGAGTGGTATTAGCGTCGGGACCTACCTGAAAACTACGAGACTCACCGTCAAAAATTTGTGCTCCACCAAATGTAGTGTTTTCAAACGTTTCGCTGATTTGCGTTTGCAACTGCGATACTTCCTCTTGCAATGCTTGACGGTCACTATCTGTCAGCGCCCCATTACCAGCTTGAATCGATAATTCTCTAATTCGGGAAACCGCATCATTCACACCAGATAATGCCGAGTCAGCAGTTTGCGAATACGAGATACCATCATATGCGTTACGAATAGATTGACTGTAGCCGTCCTGTTGAGACGTCAAACGATTAATGATCTGCAAAGCCGCAGCGTCGTCTGCAGCAGAATTAACCTTCTTACCAGAAGCCAGCTGTTGATTGAGTTTATTAGCAGTCTGCTCCGTACGATTAAAAAAAGCAGTACTTTGTGATTGGATTTTCATATATACCCCCATTCACTATCATTAGGTTAAATCTACGCTATTGTGAGCAAAAAGTCACCATAGCCGTTAAATTTCCTGCAATGACTGGCATAAATACTGCAAAACACATAGAAGTGATATAAAGTATTGAGTAGTAGCTAATTTATTGTATCGGTGAGATATCTAGAGCAGTTTCGATACTCGATACTGTAAAGTTTTGATTGCACCTGTAGGTGGACACCCTATGTTTGATAATAAAACCATTTTAATAACCGGCGGCACAGGCTCTTTTGGCAAAAAATATGTAAAAACTTTGCTCGAGAGATACAAGCCTAAAAAAATCATTATCTTTTCTCGAGATGAGTTAAAACAGTTTGAGATGCAACAAGAGTTTAATCAACGCTGCATGCGATACTTTATCGGAGATGTACGAGATAAAGATAGGTTACGAAGAGCAATGCAAGGCGTCAACTACGTCATTCATGCCGCTGCATTGAAACAAGTTCCTGCTGCTGAATATAATCCTATGGAGTGTATTAAAACCAATATTAATGGGGCTGAAAATGTGATTGAAGCCGCTTTAGATAATGATGTAGAAAAGGTTATCGCACTTTCTACAGATAAAGCAGCAAATCCAATTAATTTATACGGTGCTACGAAGCTCGCATCAGATAAACTTTTCGTCGCTGCGAACAATATTGCAGGTGGACATAAAACTCTTTTTTCCGTTGTCCGTTATGGCAATGTTGTCTGCTCCAGAGGCTCTGTAGTTCCTGTCTTTCAAAAGTTCATTGATGAAGGTAAAGATCACATTCCTATCACACACCCTGAAATGACCCGTTTTTGGATAAGCCTGCAGCAAGGGGTTGACTTTGTACTGAAGAATTTTGAGCGGATGCTAGGTGGTGAAATCTTCGTTCCAAAGATACCTTCCATAAAGATTACGGATTTGGCGACCGCGATGGCCCCCAACTTACCGCAGAAAATTATTGGTATACGTCCAGGCGAAAAACTTCACGAAGTAATGTGTCCTGCAGACTTATGCTTTGATACTTTTGAATATGACGATCATTTCGTTATCGCTCCGGGTATAAAGTTCAGTAGTCGAAGTAACGACTTTACGATCAACGCAATTGGCGAAAAAGGCCACCCTGTTAGTACTAACTTCGAATTTAACTCTCTCGATAACCCTGATTATATGTCTGTTGAAGAAATATTGGCATTTAACATTGAGGCAATTAAATGATCCCATATGGCAGACAAGATATTAATCAAGATGATATAAATGCTGTCATTGAAGTTCTAAGGTCAGACTGGCTAACCCAAGGCCCTAAAGTTCAAGATTTTGAGTTAAAAGTTGCGCAACACTGCAATGTTGAACATGCTATCGCATGTAATAGTGCTACTTCAGCTTTGCACATAGCGTGCTTAGCAATAGAAATCGGTCCAGATGATATCGTTTGGACATCACCAGTCTCATTCGTAGCAAGTAGTAACTGTGCCCTATATTGCGGTGCAAGCATCGACTTTGTTGATATAGACACCCAAACGGGTAATATGTCGATTCAAGCTTTGACAAAAAAACTTGAGCAATCAAAATCTGAAAATAAATTACCCAAAGCTATCATTCCAGTGCACCTTGCAGGTCAGCCTTGCGATATGTATGAAATTGCTGAACTGTCGAAAAAATATGGATTTAAAGTAATAGAGGATGCCTCCCACGCTATCGGTGCGAATTACAAAGGGGAACCTGTAGGAAACTGTAAATACAGTGATATCTGCGTATTTAGCTTTCATCCAGTAAAGATTGTCACAAGTGCTGAAGGAGGCATGCTTACAACTAAGCATGGACAATTAGCACACAGAGCCAAGTCATTTAGAAGCCACGGTATTACCTCTGATCCAAAAGAATTACTCCAGCAAAGTCACGGTCCTTGGTATTATGAACAGCAATCTTTAGGCTTTAATTATCGACTGACAGATATACAAGCAGCTCTCGGTCTAAGTCAAATGTCGCGCCTAGAAGATTTTGTTACTCGGCGAAACCAGTTGGCTGAGATTTACAGTGATAATTTGCCTAAGCAGTTTTGCCATTTAACTCGGCTATCTAATCGTCGCTCCTCCTATCACCTTTATATCGTGCTGCTACCTGAAGGCTTGGACCAAAAATACGTGGTCACACATTTACGCGATAAGGGAGTGTTTGCACACGTCCATTATATCCCGATTCATTTACAGCCGTTTTACCAGTCTCTCGGATTTAAAAAAGGTGATTTTCCCAATGCGGAAGCGTACTATAAACGTGCCATTACTTTGCCTCTACACCCTAATTTGACAACACAAGATATTGCTTACATCTCGTCCATATTGTCGGAGCTATTATGAAGTTAGCACTAGGTACCGTTCAATTTGGTTTAGATTATGGAGTGAGTAATTTTGATGGCAGACCGGGCACAGCAGAAGTGGCTCAAATTCTAGAGATTGCTGAAAAAAATAATATCAACTTGATTGATACTGCTATCGGTTACGGCAATAGTCACAACGTCCTAAACGATCATCATGTAGCCAAACGTGATTTCAATCTGATCACGAAACTTCCTCCGCTCAACAAAGCTTACTTCGAAAAGTCGGATGTAGACCATTACCTGCAATATATTGAAAGTGCTTTTGAGGAACTCGGCGCCGACTCTTTATACGGCGTGTTATTTCACCAAAGTGCAGATCTCCTAAAGCCCGGAGTAGAAGCAATCTGGCAAAGACTAACAGCCCTTCAAAGTGAAAAAAAAATTTCAAAGCTAGGTGTATCGATGTATGCCAATGCTGACTGTAAACAGCTCTTATCACTTTATCAGCTTGATCTAGTTCAACTACCATACAATGTATTGGACAGATACTTTGAACAGACAGGATGGTTAGCTCAATTCCGACAACGAGGAATTGAAGTTCATGCTCGAAGTATATTTCTACAGGGGTTGCTTTTGATGGAATCTGACAAAGTACCGCCTTACTTCAAGCCTTGGATAAGCAACCTTGAACAGATTTCAAAACTCGCAGAGACCTTCAATACCTCCAAGTTAGTTATTAGCCTCGCTTATGTATTACAGCAAAAAGCGATAGATCACTGTGTTGTTGGAGTAAATAAGGCTCGAGAGCTTACTGACATACTATCAGCTTTTGAGAATGCGATTCACATAGCTTCAAGTGACTTGCCAGATTTGAGTGTGGATGATTTAGCGTTAACCAACCCCGCACTGTGGCCATAACGAATAGGAATTAAAATGCAAATGAAGACAAACCAGTCCCCACTAAAGCTTGCGTTCATTGGTGGTGGCAATAATTCAGCTGTCGGTTATGTACACTTTGCAGCCACTCAACTCGACAACAAATTCACCGTTGTTGCTGGTGCTTTTTCACGAGATACGGAACAAAACATTGCAACCTCAAATCGCTGGGGTATATCAGAGCAACGCACTTATCGTTGCTGGAAAGAGCTTATAAAAAAAGAGAAAAGTAACGTAGATGCCTTTGTTGTACTGACACCTACACCCCACCATATCGAAGTTCTCACAACTTTGTTGGAGCAAGATATACCCGTAATTTGCGAAAAATCATTAGTTTGCGGCCCACTTGAAATAGCAACTCTCGAGAAGACTTATAACGCCAGTAAGCACTTCTTAGCAGTTACCTATAACTATTCAGGTTATGCCATGATCAGAGAGCTAAAGCATCTGATTAAGCACGATAAGCTGGGAACCATACAGAAAGTTCATTTAGAGATGCCTCAAGAGGGTTTTCGTAGACCTCCAGATATTGCGGGGAAAGCTTCTAGCCCTCAGGCTTGGCGCTTACACGACAGCGAAGTTCCAACAATTTGTTTGGATTTAGGCGTTCATTTACATCACTTGTCCACTTACTTGCTCGACATTGAACCGAACGAAACCATAGCAGAATTTGCGAATCACTCGCAGTACCCAAATTTAGTAGATGATGTACATATGCTATTAAAATATCCATGTAATATTAAAGGTAGTATGTGGATGTCTAAGACAGCAATAGGACATAGGAATGGCTTAAAAGTGCGCATTTATGGTGAAAAAGGGAGTGCGTTTTGGTATCAACTCAACCCAGATGAACTTGAACTCAACTATAATGATGGCCGCAGAGAAATTTTGGACCGCGCTGGGCAATGTGAGTACGCAGGTCAATTTCGGTATAACCGTATGAAGCCAGGCCACCCTACCGGGTTTGTCGAAGCATTCGCTAACCTATACGCAGATATACACCACGAGCTATGCTTATATCTGGAAGGTGAAAAGAAAAGCAATGACTACGTATTTGGCCTAGAGCAAGCTAAAGCAGGTCTGTGCCTATTTAAAGCCGCCAAAGAATCTGTACACTCTGGTACATGGGAAAAAATAGCGAATTAACATCGTTTCAATAGACCTTATTTATTCCCTAATCAATTTTAGGGAATAAATTTTCAGCCAATTGCATCAAACACTTCGCTCTCGAGTTCTGAATGAGCCAAGCTTTGCTAACGACTTTTACCTTCGGTTTAGCTCTTCATACCACTAAAATAAAAATCACTTTCGGGATATCTCCCCCTTGCATAAGGTGTTGTTCAACCTATCTTTTGTAGCTCACCTTGTGCTGAACATAATAGTGCTTTTACATCGTGTAGCCTCAAAGCCAGCCGTAAACGTGCAATCGGCCTTCCAGTTTGTCCACTGTTCTGATTAGATAATAAGCTTGTTAATCAAACGGCTGTCAGGCAAGCCTAGTTGCTTAAATTCTCTATATATCGGAGCATAGTACTGAACCGCTGCGATAAACACCGGTGTCTGGGTTTTTGTCAGCACATCTGGCGCATAAACCGGTTTACCCATAAACGTGGTTCCAATTTTATTGGGGTCTGGATCAACAAAATAAGCTAACTCGACTCTTTTGAAGTAGTTGCTATGCTCCAATAACAGACGTGCTGTTTCTCCTGCCCCCCAAAGAGCAACAGGCACTTTGGAGTCCGCTAACGCGACGATATCATTCAGCCCAGCCAGCTCCAATTTATCCGCTAACAACGCCTCTTCATCAGCGCTTAACTCTCCGATACGCATGAGTATCAAGTCGTCTAAATAAACTACGTGTGCGCCAAGCTGCTTTAATGATTTATATAAACGCACAATAAGCACCAAATCATCGCTGCTAATACGCTCTTCTTTAAAATCAAAACTTATCTGAAAATTACAAGCTTTCAGCTGATATCGATCAATTAGCTCGGCAAACGCACGAATTTCCGCTTGAAACTTATTTCCATCCGTGAATATGTATTTAACCGTAACGGCTTCGGCATTAGCACTGGAGTACTTTACAAGGTTTTCCATCACCTTATGTAAGCTGTTTTTGCCCCGGATCTTGACAAACGTTTCTTCAGTCCCCGCATCTATACTCGTAAATATGCTAACTTTCTTAGCGAGCAATAGCTCATAGATCGCTTTATTAAACACTACCGCATTAGTTATAACCCGGTTGCTTGATAGCGGTAATCGCTCCGTTGTCTGCAAAAGTAATTTAGAAAAATGCTTATCAGAGGTAGGCTCCCCTCCACCCCAAATGCAAAGCGCTTTTTCACTCAGTCGTTGCTCATCTAATAATGCTTTTTGCAAAGCCAGTACATCGTAAGCTGGCTTTTCTCCACCGTAGTAAGTATCGCTACAGTAGCTACATTTCAAGTTACATACTGAGTGATGCTCATACGATACCTTTGTAATTTTACTAGATTCAATCGCCCCCCACTGTTTAAACTCTAGGTAAGGGCAACCATCGCAACCTGTCGGCTCACCCATATTGATATCTGCAAATAGCTTTTTCTTTGCATCCATTATCGTTTTTACCAGATTTTCGGATTGCTCTAGCTGCTCACTATTAACAATAGTTACGTCGCCACGCATTTCGTTGTCAACAAAGAAACGCTTACAACAAGTACGAATTTCTTTTGGTGCAAGAAACGCGGAGTGATGTAAGTCTATACAGCTCCACTTTTTCCCTTCGTTTTCTTCAAGGAATTCATCTATTACTTCACTTCGGCGCGGCGCTGCGGTTTCATGCGTCATCATGGTATTAAGAAAGTGTTTTACTAACAAACTGTAATAGGTTTTGTCCAATGGTAGGCTATCAATAGGCACAGAAAAATCGTTAAGTTGTTTAAACGTATATTCATAGAGAGGCTCTCGAAGCTCCTTACTTGGCGCTTTTAAGAATATTTTCCGGATGCAAGTAGCAACCAACCCAATTACACCGGTTAAGAAAGCAGTATGCAGGCTTTGGTTCTTTGAAACTGATTTGAGGAGTGTGTGGATCACTGCATAAGAACGATAAAACCCTTTGATGTGAGACGTGCTAACCGAATTCACTATTGAACCAGGTCGTGGGGTTTTTAAATAGATAACTTCATCCAGTAATTTTACTTCCCTTGCATGCCAGTACACTAAAAAGGTAAAGTCAATATCTTCATGGAAGCCACCAGCAAAGGACACCTGATGCTCTATCAATAATTGACGCTTGATCATCAAGTAAATTGCCGAATGATCCATTCTAAATTTTACGTATTTTTCTAACAACAACGCTTTTTCATTTGTAAATTCAGGTTTATCAAACCGACCTTCAAAATGAAATGTCTCATTGTTAACGTTATCTTTTTTATATCGCCAGTCAAAAGCCACCACATCACAATTAACAGCTTCGGGATCAACAAATTGTATCAACTGCTTTAACGCTAGATCAGTCAATGCGTCATCACTGTCAACAAATAAAATCCACTCCCCTTTAGCATGCTCTATACCCAAATTACGCGCAACTCCCGGACCACTATTAGTCTCAGTCTGGAGCACATGCACAGCTTGATTGCGCTCTGCAAAAGCTGATAACAACGCAAAAGTACCATCCGTTGAGCAATCATCAATTACGATGATCTCAGCGAAATCTTCTAATTGAGTCACCAAACTTGCAAGACAAGCTTGAATATACTCAGCGCTGTTGTAAGTTGGTACTATTAGTGAAATCTTCATGCTATTACTCTCTAAAGTGCTTATCTACCTGACTAGCTGTATGTCTCTTTGACTTGCTGCCGGAGTACTTTTCCCATCGCATTTCGGGCTAAATTGTCACACTTTTCAATAATCCGAGGCTGTTGATAATCGGTCAATTCAGCGAAGCATAATTTACGTAACGCTCGCTCAAGGCTTTCTTCTTGTTGTACATTCGCCTGCTCGTAGACTACTTTAATGACTTCTCCTAAAGTAGGATCGGCAACGCCAAAAGCAACGCAATCAGTAACTAAGGGGTGACGTTTTATTACCTCTTCAATATCTTGTGGGTAAATATTGATGCCACCACTTGATATTACCTCTTTTTTGCGACCCACATAAAATAGAAAACCTTCCTTGTTCAGGTAGCCCAAATCGCCTGTGTAAAAATAACCTGTATCATCATATGCTGCTTTCGTAGCCTCTAACTGTTTCAAATAACCTGAAAATTGAGTTGTAGTTTTACAGGCAATTTCTCCGACAACTCCGATTTCAACAGGCTTTCTGTGGCCGTCACAGATCTTTACATCAACAAATGGGAGAGGTTTACCTACACTGCCCTGATTTCCACCTTCATCATCGATACAAAAGTCCGTTACTACCCCCACTTCAGATGCGCCATAGCATTCATGAAACTCGCAGCTAAGTAACTTTAATAACTTCCCTTTCGTAACTGTGTTTAAAACAGCTGATGAAGACACAAGTATTCGGACGGAGGAAATGTCTTTGTTTTCGACACCTTGGGCAACTAGCCCCTCAAGCTGTGAAGACACCGCAAACAAGAAACTGACTTGATACTGTTCGATAGCACCTAGCCAGCTTTGTAACTGAAACTTAGGTAAAATCACAGTTGTAGCGCCGAGCATTAACGGCATTAATACCCCTCGTTGGGCAAGGGAATGATAAAGCGGTGTTGCGACCAAAATGACATCATCTGACGTTAATTGATAGTAATTTATCGTTGCTGAAAACGCGCGTTCAATCTTACACTTTTGACTTAACACGATTGGTTTTGGTGAACCTGTTGAGCCTGACGTCATAGTCAAAATAAAGTCCAACTCAGGCGCTGCATCCGAGTATTCTTCGTCATGTTCTACATCGGTGAAAATATCTTCCCAACAACGTTCACCGAGAACGCTTTCACCTATAGTTATTACCTCATCTTCTCTCACAACCGCACTTTCCAGTAAAGTACGACTAACAGTGGGCCAACAAATGGCCATACTTACAGGAGTCTTCTTCAGCGCTATTTCTAACGCAGCTCCCTTTAGGGTTATTGGCAACGGTACCACAGCTAAACCCAATTTCGCAGCAGCTAGCAATACAACAGGGTATTCAATGCCATTGGGTGCAAACAATGCAATTCGCTGCCCCGGTGTTAGACCCTGGTCCTTAAAAAAGCGACTTAAAATTAGGACGTAATTAAATAACGAGCGGTAGGTAACTTCCGTTCCGGAAAATACTACTGCTACCTTATCTGGCGACTTTTCCACATTTCGATGAAAAAGGTGGTATATATTAACCATGCTCGTTCTCTCTCGTTAACATTACATAATTAAACTTTTTAGGATCAGCTGATGGGAAAATTGATTGTGTAACCTGAAAATGAGGACTATCGACCTCAATAGCTTTGAAACCATTATGCTGATTCAGCAAATTAACAAATTTATTGTCTTTATGGATTACTGCAAGCCAAATACCATCAGGATATTCTTCCTCACAGAGTTTTAGCTGCCAGTTTAATGCCAACTGGACATACGCAAAATTAACCTGCTCAAGAGCTGAAAACCAGCCACCATATAAGTATGTTTGTCCGTTTTGCTCAAGTGATTGGTGCCAAATATAGATAAGAGGATTACCATCTAATTCAACGACAAAGTTTTCACGCTGATTTTGATGCCACCACTTGTAGTGACCAAGTGTCGGGATAGCTTCCGTGATAGTCATTCTGACGTTATTATGTTGACTATTGCGGGCGTGTAAATAGCGATTAATATCAAAAAAGTCTACCATCCTAACGGTTAAATCTGCTGCTATAGGTAGATATTCACGTTTACAAAGTGACTGTATTTCCGCTTCAGACTGTGTCTGTTGTGATAATAAATGACTTGAAACTCTAGCAGCTCCCCGGCCATCAACGCAAACTTTACTGTGGTTTCTGTACTCAGCTAGCTTGTCTGAATTATCAAGTAATATATTAATCAATTCAACGACTTCCAACGGATCACTAGAAAAAAACTCAGGCAGATGTAAACAGTGCCCTAAATCATCCAACCAGCTCTGATTATGCTCTTGATTTTTAGCCATACTAAATGTTAGTGCAGGTGTTTTTGTTGCAGCAAGTTCATACAACGAAGTACCCAACGCACCAACAAATAACTGTGCTCTAATAAAGCTTGGGTACAAACTCTCTGGACTTCTGTTTATCTCAACTTGTGGATAAATATGCTGCAACGATATTATCGATTCATAATTTATTGCAGATGGTCCTAGGACAATTTCTATCGGCTGACATGGCCTAAGCTGACACACTAATTCAATTATAGGAGTCAATAACTCCCAATCCCCGCCACCACCGAGAGAAAATAGCAGATGAGAACGTTCTATATCTGCGCGCGAACTGTCGTGATATACACTTTCAAGTAAAGCATATTTAGGTCCCAAAAGCGTTTCACAGTCATGAGATACCAAATGATGATAATAAGCTTCGGTTTGATCTCCTCGCCATCTAATATCTATTAATGTATTGGCTAAATGTTCACGACCCAAATCATCTATTACAACAAGTTTAAATTGATCTTGAATCTGGCTTTCCCACTCTCTACCTAATAGATAAGAGTCAACAACGATAGCTTCAGCACTTACTTGGTAAGCGATAGATAAAGTTTGTTGGGCATCATCATATTCACTCGTCCCATGAGTAATTAGGGTGACGCTGTCGTTAATACCACTGATATAGTCACTCAGACAGTCATTTTCATCTAAAATGAAATGACTACCACAACCCCGAACACTAAGCTCCTTAGCCAAATTCAAGCATCGTTTTAAGTGGCCAATTCCTTGAGTGCTGTTAACACGAAAAACAAACATCAAGACCTCAAGATTACATCAATGAGGCCACCCACTGTCGCTGAGTCTGGTCTCAACATTTGCTCAGGTGTTAATCGAACCCCAAAATCGGTTTCGATCTGCATTACCATTGATAACATTTCAAATGAGTCTAATAACCCGGACTCCATAAAATTAAAACTTTGTAGCTGTTCACTCTTAACGGCTACACCACGAGCTAATAGAAAGGTCTGAAAAAATTCAAGTAGCTGAGTTTCGCTAGGCATTAACAAAAATCCTCCCATTTAAGCTGAGTACCTGCAGGTAAAGACTTATTTACTCGTCGCCCGACAAGCGATGGCAAGTGCTTTGGTTGAATTTCGCCTCCACCTGGGCGCATTTGTCGCAAGTGCATATCAGACAGCGTTTCACCCGATTTAACGTCCTTAATAAGGTAAACACAACGGCGCTTTTGACAAGGAGTATCTGGGTAATGTACTCGCCCCATTGCTTTCTCGATCTGTCTTACACCATGTACAAGGTTTTGTAATTCTTCTGGTGTCATTGAGAAAAAGCTATCTGCAGTTTGATCATTTTTATCCATTACAAAGTGCTTTTCGATAACACATCCACCCACAGCAACCGACGCTAAAGGCACATCGTTCCCTAGAGTATGATCTGACAAACCAACAGGAACCGAAAAAGCTTCTCGCATATGCGGTATTGTTCTTAGATTAATACTATCAGCAGGTGCCGGATAAGTACTGGTACACTTTAACAGGCATAATTCAGTGACACCGGCATCTTTTGCTACTTTTACTGCGTCTGCAATTTCAGGCAGCGTCGCACCGCCAGTAGACATAATCACAGGCTTGCCGGTTGCGGCAACATCACGAATAAGTTGATGATCAATCAGCTCTGGAGACGCAATTTTATATGCCGGCGCATCAAGTTGTTCTAATAAATCAACAGCTGATTTATCGAATGGTGAAGAAAAGCAAGTAATCCCTATTTTTTTAGCTAATTCAAAAAGTTCAGCATGAAACTCCCAAGGCATGTACGCATGTTGATAAAGATCGTATAAATACTGCCCCTTCCACGGCCCATCTTTAATAAAAAAATGTGGTAAGTCACACTTCATTGTAAGCGTGTCGGCACTATATGTTTGTAATTTAATTGCATCGGCACCCGCTTCCTTTGCCGCATAAACCAACTCTTTGGCTCGACTTAAGCTTTGTCCATGGTTTGCAGACATCTCAGCAATAATATAATTTGGGTGTTGATGTCCGACTAGACGCCCATCTATTTTAAGCTCTTGTTTAAACATATTTATCCAACTTTTACTTGCTCAACATGTTTATTTATGTCGAGTACTTCTGGGTGTGCTTTTAATTTTCTCTTCAGTTCAGGAAAACTAAATTCAGTCTTATTATCGAAGAGCTGAAAAACTTTCTGTATTGCTAGATAGTCATCTGGTTCGTCTAAAGTCAAACGCCAACCAGATAAATCCTCATGATAACTATAATCAGCGACCTTCAAATTTTTCACTATATACTGTGTCAGGTGCTCTCTCTCAAAATCTTGGCTAGCACTGGCATGTGCTTGTGCTAGCGCTGCGAATGTAAATACCTCGGTGTCAAGGCCATTTGGAAATCCACAATGAGGACCCGCGCATACATAATCAAAATTGTTGCGGATATTAAAGAAATGAGAAACGACCTTAGCGGTTTCATAGGCATCAATCAAAGGGCAATCACTAGTACAGCGAACAAGTACTGTATCTGGTTTCGCGTTTACTAATTCTGCTGCTAAGTAATACCTGCTGAGCACATCGTGAGTATCCCCCTCAACAAACCTTACCCCCAAAGACTTGCACAGTTCGGTAATTGGAGTTTGGGAGCCATCATTGGTTGTTGCTACAATAATTTTGTCTTTGAAAGGGGATAAGCGCTCAATCATAACCTGAAGCACTGGACGTCCGCACAAAGGCAACATCACTTTTTTCGGCAAGCGAGTTGATGTCATCCGCGCCTGAATAATAATATGAAAGTCCTTATTTTTTAAGCTTTCATAAATAGAGTTACTCTGATTCATACTAATAACTAAAATACTTCAATGCTTTGTTATCGGCCAAACCGATAACTAATTTAATAACAATTCCATTTTAACCCCAGAGAGACTTTCATCATCGAGTTGATCAGGTTCCAAAGTCTTGAAACCCATTTTAATGTACGCTTTCACAGCTGGGACATTAGACTTATCAACGCCCAAAAACACTCTCTTAAGGTTGTATTTGTCTTTTGCTATTGTGATAAAAGCAAAAATTGCCTCTTTCGCAACTCCCTTGCCATGCCAATTTTTATCGCCAATCAAGATCCCCATTTCAGCCGAGGTCCCACCAGAATATTCTGAAAGAATAAACTTCACGTTGCCAATATGCTGCTCAGCTTCCTTTGTAAAAATTCCATACAAATAAGTATCTGGCGTATTATTTTGTGTATTGATATATGTCACTAAATCGTCGGTCGTTTGTTGTCGGTTTAAAATAAACTGACTGACGTCACTATTTAACCATGAAAGATAATCAGCGGTTGCGTCGGACGGAGTTAACCCTCTCATTTTGAAACGCTCGGAAACAATCATCATTTTGTGCTTTCCCGTCTAATATCAAATATCAGTATTTAAAAGGTTGTTAATATTAATTTAACCTTTTAAAACCAGCAGTTGTCGGAGTAACCTCCTTCAGCACTTCAGGATCATGCAGAGCGACTTTTACTGCTTTAAATGCATTGTCTACTGCAGATAGATATTCATCTACGTGTTCTTCTTTATGTGCATACATTGCATAGAACATATTTGTAGCTAACACTCCTTGGTTTATCATCTGCTCTATAAAATACGCCTTCAACTGCAGTGGGTTATCATGCTCGAAAGAAAAATGACACAGGGCATCAATACCAGAAATATGAATGCTCAAACCATGTTTTTCAGCAAGAGACTGCCAACCGGCTTTAACCAGTGCACCAATTTTTTGAAGATGATCATGCACGTTATTTGCTTCATAATAACGTATAGTTGCTAGTGCTGCGGTTGGACCCACTCGCTCCGTCCACATCGTACTGGAAATGAAACTTGATTGTGCAGCATCCATCCACTTCTCTTTTCCGATTATTGCGGCCATCGCATAACCATTCGCTAATGCTTTAGAAAATACGGCAATATCAGGTTCTATACCAAGCAGTAAATGCGATCCTCCACAGTTAATTCTGAAACCCATCGATATTTCATCAATTATTAATGGGATACCCAGTGTTTTGGCTATTTTTCCAACGAAACTCCAATACTCTGAATTAGGTGCAATATTACGCATTGGCTCCATAACAATTGCGCCGAGCTCAGGGCCATGTTGCTCGACAACCTCTTTTAGAGAGTCAATGTCATTATATGAAAATGGTATTGCAGTGCCAGCCAACGCTTTTGGAACACCCGCTGGAGATAAACCCGCAATTAAATGCTCATCTAGGTTTTCTTTCGAGGACACATTTGCCGCCAAGTACCAGTCATGCCAGCCATGGTAACCACAAAATGCAATTTTATCTTTTCCCGTCGCGGCGCGAGCAATTCTTACAGCAATTGTCATTGCCTCTCCACCGCACCTTGCGAATCGGACTTGATCTGACCATGGATGCAGCTCTACTAATTTCTCTGCCAACATGACCTCTTCTGGACAGTTTAAACTAGAACTAACCCCATTATTGATTGTTTCAATTACAGCCTGATCGACGGCAGGCTCAGCATACCCTAGAATGTTTGCCCCTATGCCAGATATCGACATATCAAGATATCGTTGCTCATTGAGGTCCCAAACATAACAACCTTTCGCTTTGCTGAAGTAACCTGGCCACACACTTTGATTAAACATGTCGGGTCGCTTTGACAATAATTGTGAAAGACCAGGGATCAGTTGCTTCGCTTTTGCTTGCATTTCAGTATTTTTATTCGTCATGATTTCTCAACTAACATTTTCAACTTCACTGATGAAGCAAAGTTAGTACCAATTAGGTGGTAACTAACCTTTAAATTTGGCTTGAGTCACTTTTAATCTTCAGTAAACAACTCCTTCAGGGAAATCAAGGGTAGTTTTACTGATATTTTTCACTCAAGAATCAGATTTCAGTAAAGTGTAAGGGAATTTTAAATAAACAGCTAATTTTAAAAGAAAATGGGGGAAAACGTAGAGAGTAACAAGCCATGCAAAACGTTTATTATTTCTGGTTTAAGCTGGCTCCGAAGTGTCTACTCATTAACTTCGGAGCCGCGACAAAATCTTGTCACCCTTTTACATATCGACTTTTACTGACAAAGTCTATTTCTTTGGCGGTAGTATTCAGGACATTGCTTAAGAAAATCAACCCAAGCCTTTAACGCTTTTCTAAAATACGGAACCACTTCGTAATCATCACCAAAGTTATGAAGAATTGAAATTAATATTGATGACGTATAAAGAGCTTCACCTTCTAGTAACTGATACAAGCCTAAATGATCTGCAGAATTTCTAAATGAGTACAAATACCTGAGACTTTTCAGTAAAACTTCTTGCGCAGATTCTCGACAATCAAACTCTTCTTCCAAAAGCTCCACCATTGTGCCGCACAGCTGCTCAAACTCTTCTTCACAAAGTAGCTTTTCCATAGATTCAATGTCAGCTTTAGCTGCAAAAAGGTTAGTTTTGATATGCTCCACAACTTGGTGTTTATCAACTCCCCTTTCAGGCAACAAAATGTCTTTACTCTCCAGTGGTATAGAGTGCTTAATCTTTGCACCATTACTACAGTTGTAACAGTTTACATTTTCTTTAAGAAATGATTCTAGAATCCTTTCCATTTGACAGTTGCCAACATACATAAACTCATCAGAAAGTACCGTTTCACAAAAGTTTCCTGGGATCCTGACTTGCCCCCCTATTTTGGTTGGTTCAATGACAGTCTCACCTTCTTCACTGTAATAAAAGCTTGCCTTACTATGATGATGTTCAGGGTCTATGTAGCCATTATCCACACCAAACAGATAGATGTCTTTAAATCCAAGATGACATGCATAACTCAGCGCAGTATTGCCCACGAGAGGATTTGAAAATGACAGGCTTCGAAGCACTTTATTCTCATTCCTGTAGTGAGATAGTTGCAACATTTGTGTACCTGACTCACCAGGCTTAAGCGCCATTCCCGCCCATCCAAATAGACCAGCCACATCAGGATGCATCACATTAGTAACAAGCAAATTTAAGTCTTTGCGCATCGATTCCGGTATATGCTGCTTGAGGAAATAATAAGTTGATTTAGTTCGTTCCAGTGCAACGTGAAAATCGGGAATAATCCCATGCTTTATTAATGCTGTAGTCGCTGAGTTACACGCGAATATAATGACTTTATCTTGGATCCGCTTTAGCGGTTCAATATTGGCGTCTAATGAAGGACCGTTTGCAACCACTACGGCTGGTATATCATGCAATAGCGCTTTATCTTGCTGTTCATTGGCAGAAAACATGAAGTTGCAGTTGTTTTTAACATTCCCCAATGAGTTAGCTATCCCGATCATAGCATCATCGAAGAAGCCAAATCCCGCGAAAAACTGGTGGTAATTCTTTTTAAATTCTGCGATCCATTTATTTACTTCAACTGATGGATAATGCTGATAAAACCAAGAGTGGCAGACACTGGCTACACTTATTTCTCTTGAGCGTGAATAAACCTTTTCGTAAATTTCATGTTCTGTGACCCCTACACCTAGATAAAGGTAAGCACCTTGAGCCTCAATTTTTTCAAGTATAGAAACCCAATCGGAAACAAACAAACTAGCAAAAAAGTAATCTTCATTCGGTTCAAAAATATTTACGTAACCAGCTTTACAAGCATCGATAACGTCTTCAAGGTGATAGCCAAGCCCAATACCGAAAATCATCTTGTTTGGAACTGCACTACCTAACTTCTTAAATGGCGCTAAGTTCGATTTCGTCTCAACAAAGATTTCCCCTAAGTTTCGCATCAATTCAACATGAAGAAACTCGATATCACCATTTTCAACAAATGCAACACCGGAGTGGTCTAAACGTCCAAGAATTGGATTTTCGATATTTTTCTGTGTCTGCTTTTGTATTTGTGAAACTGGGTCTTCGCTATACATCGGTACACCAGTTTTATAATCAATAATATTGGCGCTGCCGTTAGGGTTAACAAATAAGTTAAACAGCGAGTTTGGCTCGTACGTTAAGTATTTTTCGTAAATTTCTGGAAAATGTGATTTGAAGGCTTTGAGGTTTCTTTCAAATTTTAAATTGGCAGCTTCTATAAACAACTCTTCTCTAAGCGCCTGTTCTTCCACGGCTTTTAATTTTACTTCAAGAGTTTCTAACTGGGACTTAATTGGATCCATGATATTATTTGAACTCGTTATATTTCTTGATTGAGGATTGTTTTCGCTGAATCTTCAGCAACTGCTCTCGGGTACTTCTTTTTTCTTGACTCATACGTTCAATCACTTCGTTCAACATTGCGATTGACTCTTCTAAGTAGACCCTTTTTTCTTCAACATCTTCTATCAAGTCTGAACGCTTTTGAATATATAAACAAAATTTCTTTGTTTCTGTTTCAGCGAGTTCCATCTCACCTCTTTGAAGGTGTTCGAAAATCAAACACAACAATTCCTCAAGTTCGTCTCTATGCTGGCTATCCATGACTAGCATCTTGAGAAGCATTATTCAGTGTTTTAATGCGGACATCTACAGGGATCGCATCCCAAGCTGATTTAATTTCTTTCAACAGGTTAGACACTTCATCTACGATGGCTGAATCATTTTGTACTGATGCATCCAGTAGCCTATCCATCATATAACTGTACAGAGCATATAAGTTTTCTGTTACTTCACCACCAACATCAAAGTCTAAACATTCACGTAACGCTT
The DNA here is from genome assembly GCF_001709235.1 of Pseudoalteromonas sp. BMB. Lineage (NCBI taxonomy): Bacteria > Pseudomonadati > Pseudomonadota > Gammaproteobacteria > Alteromonadales > Pseudoalteromonadaceae > Pseudoalteromonas > Pseudoalteromonas sp. BMB. The sequence continues at coordinate 97,695 of NZ_MBQA01000013.1, read as the reverse complement.
CAATAATTGCTGATGCTCTTGAAATATGTTCGGATTTGGCTTCAAGATTTCTTTTATCAATAGCGACCTTTGCCAGTACCATTTTTTCAATAGCGCCTGCCATCAACATCTGGATAATTTCATAACGATCCGCACCTGCCACTCGAGTTTTAAGTGCTTCTCTCTGGTAATTCTTAACTTTTGCATTATACATGTTCAATCCTCTCTATTACTTGGATTTGGTAAAGCCTGGAAGATTAGAAAGTTGAGCCCCCAAATAAGATTGAGTTTGCTGCATTTGCGCGATAAGTACATCAAGCCCTGCATATTTTTGACGTAAGCTAGCTTCAAATGACTTCATACGCTCCTGGTGATTTATGACATCGTCCTCTAAATCGTCAAGTTGAGCATTCAAACTAGTCTCACGTTGTTTCATAAGTCCATCTGAATCGACGTAGTTTCCGAGCAATTCTTCTAATTTTTTGGCTACACCATTTTCCCCTGCAAATGCTGTACCAATATCATCGTAATTATCATCCATTGCTTCGTTTAAGCTGCGAACTAGTGATGACTTTTCTAAATAACCTTCTTTATTAACACCAAGGCCCATGTCAAACACTGACTCAAATGGTCCAGCATCAGTCAACGTAGAACCCAGAGTAGAAACCAACTGATCACTCAATGCTCTCATCGAAGCATCACCATTTAGAGGCTTTCCGACTCGAGTTTGCAGGCCAATCATTCCAACGAGATTATTGTAATTTGTAATCAACTCATCGACGAGCTTAGTGACAGACTCTCTGTCATAATCTACGTCCAATTTAGCTGTTAATTTTGTACCAGATGTGTCCTCAGGGCTAACTTCGAGTGCTCTTATCGTCATATCTTGAACAGCATCTTTAAATGTGTTTGTATCGCTGTTAACTGTAAGGCCATCTACCGTTATAATTGCATCTTGCGCTTTGTCTGCATCCGCAATTACCATGCCACCAGACGGGTTTGTTGTCGCGTCATATGTCTCAATAGCATCAAGCTCAGCAGTATCACTTGTAATCACCAGGTCGTTTCCATCGCCACTGACATTTGACGTAAAAACAAGTTTGGAGCCTACATCGGGATCACCTGTGTTAATAATATTGGCAGTGATACCGAAGTTGGTATCTGATGCATTAATAGCATCTCTTAACTCAGCCAGAGTCATTCCAGCAGTTACTTCTAAATCAAATGATTTATCCGCACCTGCTGAAAAAGACAAAGTACCACCACTTGCACTAACAACTGCGTCGGCTGAAGCAAAAGCACCGTCCGCAGAAACGGCTCGGCTTCCTTGCGCCAATTGTTCTACAGCAATCTTGAAATTACCCGTAGAAATATCTGACGTTGGTGTTACGCTGATTATTTCAGCACCATCTGGTTGACGAATATTCGCGATTCGCTTGCCAAAGTTATCGATGTCCGCTAGTTTTTCAATTGTGTCTTTAAGTTTTGAAATGGCAGATTTAACCTCACCGACAGAAGACAACTCAACTTTCAGTGATTCTTGCTTTGCAGCAAACCTTTGCATCTTGGGTACGTTTTCCGCATCCACAGAAGCTTTTATAATTGACTCTAAATCAAGCCCTGAGCCAACACCCGCAGATGTAATAAGTGGCATAATCTACCTCCAAATCTATATCAGGCGGTTCTATCAAATAACACGCCACGCTTTGTAAGTTTATCGGCAAACTCTTCCAAAGCCTTAGCTACTTCCCTAAACTCTTTTGAAGGAATTTCCCTAATTACTTCATTGCTAGACTTATCTAAAACAAGAACAACTGGAGGATCACCCTCTTCATCAAGTTGAAACTGTAAGTTCGTAGCCGTAACGGGGATAACATCGTTTAGTCTAGCTAAATTGTCTTTAACTTCTGATATTAACTGTTCATTACTGCTAGCACCTTTGCCATTATGCTCAGGTGAATCTTCAGGCTTTACTCCATCTGGAGTATTACCGCGTTCATTGTTTAATTCTTGTCTTGGTTGCTTAATCAGTTGGCTATCAACCGAATAGTTTAGCCCTTGAGAAATTTGAACATCACTCATCTAGACCTCCTGTAAAGCCTATAAAGAGTATACGCCAAGTTCGCGAACATTCCCAAACTTGACGCTTTTCTCAGAATATTACCCAAGTAACGATAGTGCTACCTGTGGACGCTGATTAGCTTGGCTCAAAATAGAGCTACTCGCTTGCTGTAAAATCTGCATCTTAGTCAGGTTGGCTGTTTCTTGAGCAAAATCGGTATCTCTAACTCGAGATTGAGCTGCTGATAAGTTTTCTTGGATATTTGACTGGTTACGAATAGTTGACTGGAATCGGTTTTGTACCGCACCAAGCTCAGCACGTTTCTTATCAACTACCGCAATCATGGTATCCATTGCAGCCAGTACTTGCTGTGCATTTTCTTGCGAAGATACACTAATTACGGTGGCAGCCATGTTGGTGAAACCAGCGGTAGCCTCTGTAACTCCAGTACCAACATTACTGATACCAGCAGCTAATGTTGACATTGTTTTTCCTGATACTGCTGACGCAATGCCGGCGATACCAGACATTGTGAAGCCACCATTTGCTGTCAAAGAGTTAGAGCCGTTTGAAGACGAACCAACGTCTTTCATACTAAAGCTTATAGTCTGAACGGCATCAGAGCCAACTTGGAAATTTGAATCATAGGTGCCATCTAGTAGATTTTGACCACCAAAAGTTGTGTCTTTAGCAACACGGTTAACTTCCGACGCCAATGAGCGAATTTCTTCTTGCAGTGCTAATCGGTCTTCGTCTGTATTCGAACCATTTGATGCTTGTTGCGCTAGCGTACGAATACGCTGAAACATTTGTGTCGTCTCATCCAAAGCACCCTCTGCGGTTTGCGCAAGAGAAATACCATCATTCGCATTTCGAATACCTTGGTTTAATCCATTAATTTGTCCTGTTAGACGGTTCGAGATCTGCATACCTGCAGCATCATCTTTTGCACTGTTTATTCTAAAGCCTGATGACAATCTTTTAAAAGAAGTATCAAGCGCACTACCTGAGTTCATCAATTGTCTTTGTGCATTCAATGAACTGACATTGGTATTAACGTAAATAGCCATAATAGCCTCCGCTTTATAATACATATTTCAATGCTGCGGGATACCCCTACCCTGCAGTATTGAAGAGGTTAGAGTACTAGATTGATAGTTCTCTAACTCTTCTATCGACTATAAAAGAGGAAGCTTTAGCTTTTTTTTAAAAAAATTTAACTCATTAGCCTTGTAGTAGACTTAAAGCTGCTTGAGGTCGTTGATTTGCTTGACCTAATATAGTTTGGCTAGCTTGTTGTAAAATCTGATTCTTCGTTAACTTTGCAGTTTCTAAAGCAAAGTCCGCGTCTTTTACTCGCGATTTCGCTGAGTTTAGATTTTCAGATACGTTCGACTGATTTCGAATGGTCGACTGAAAGCGGTTTTGAACAGCACCCAGCTCTGCACGTTTTTTATCCACCACTGCAATCATTGCATCCATCGCTGCGAGAACTTGTTGTGCATTTTCTTGCGAAGAAACACTGATCAAAGTTGCAGCCATGTTCGTAAAACCGGCAGTCGCTTCTGTTACTCCGGTGCCAATATTACTAATACCAGCAGCCAACACTGACATCCCTTTACCTGAAACCGCAGACGCAATCCCCGCTATTCCAGACATAGTGAAGCCACCATTTGTGGTCATTGAGTTGCTACCGTTAGCAGAAGAGCCAACTTCCTTCATGCTAAAGCCAATTGTTTGAACGGCATCAGCACCTACTTGGAAGTTTGCAGAGTAGGTTCCATCAAGTAGATTTTGACCACCAAATGTTGTATCACTTGCGACTCGATTTACTTCAGCAGATAGCTGACGAATCTCTTCTTGGATCGCTAAACGGTCTTCATCAGTATTAGAGCCGTTTGCTGCCTGTTGCGCAAGCGTTCTAATTCGCTGGAACATAGAGGTGATTTCGTCCATTGCACCTTCAGCTGTTTGAGCAAGAGAAATACCGTCATTCGCATTACGGTTGCCTTGTTCAAGTCCCATGATCTGTGAATTTAATCGGTCGGAGATCTGCAAACCTGCAGCATCATCAGCAGCACTGTTTATCCGCAAACCAGATGATAGACGCTTGAAAGAAGTATCTAGTTCATTACCTGAATTAGTCAATTGTCTTTGTGCATTAATTGCACTGACATTGGTATTTACATATAAAGCCATAACTCACTCTCTTTTTGCCAAATCAATATCTAATTGATAGATAGTTAAATGACAAAGCGGCATGCATGTTTCAGGTTTTCTTTTTACTAAGGCAACCAATTGCCACTTTGACGCCAAAATTAACTCTACTGGGTTTAAAGCAAGTTACAGGCCAAAAAGACACAAGGTTATAGACACAGCTAAAGAATAAATTTAATACCATGATAAATATGAAATTTATAGATTTCTATTTTGAGATTTGGATCTAGATATTATCTTAGCGTCAATTTACTGTGCTTATTTGAGCGGTACGCATATACCGTGTGAGCGATGTTCACCAATAAATCTTAGACAAAATAGCCTAGACATTGAAGTAGCTGGTTAAATAATCTGTGCATCGAGCATCTAACGCCTTATCCAAGGCCTCATACATTGATTTAGCGGCAAACAAATAGATTTTACGCTCTATATATAGTTGGTACTAAAGGAAGTTATATGAAGTAAAAGAGGGGCTGGCTAGCCCCTCTTTAGTAAGTTTGAGAGTGAGTGTCATTTTTTTAACACAAACTTGGCATGGTATGTGCTTTAATTAACGTGTTCATTGTTTTAATGAACGCTATTGGATTTTTTAGCTCCTCCGCTTTATCATCCAATTCGGTGCCTAAGCAAATACCCCATCTGGCTTAGGCACCTTTTACCATCCTAGTTAAATTATCCTAGTAGACTTAGTGCAGCTTGAGGACGTTGGTTAGCCTGGCTTAGAATTGTTTGGCTTGCCTGCTGTAGAATCTGCATTTTAGTCAAGCTAGCTGTTTCTTGAGCAAAGTCAGTATCTTTCACTCGAGATTTTGCAGCTGATAAGTTTTCCTGAATATTCGATTGGTTACGAATAGTTGATTGGAATCGGTTTTGTACCGCACCAAGCTCAGCTCGTTTCTTATCAACTACTGCAATCATTGAATCCATCGCAGCTAACACTTGTTGTGCATTTTCCTGTGACGATACACTAATGATTGTAGCTGCCATGTTGGTGAAACCAGCTGTCGCTTCTGTAACACCTGTACCAACATTACTGATACCAGCAGCAAGGGTCGACATTGTTTTGCCAGTTACCGCGGAAGCGATACCCGCGATACCAGACATTGTGAAGCCGCCATTTGCTGTCAAAGAGTTGGAACCATTCGCAGACGAACCAACGCTTTTCATGCTGAAGCCAATTGTCTGTACTGCATCAGCACCGACTTGGAAGTTAGCCTCGTATGAGCCATCTAGTAAATTTTGTCCACCAAAAGTTGTATCTTTTGCTACACGGTTAACTTCTGATGCTAAAGAACGGATTTCTTCTTGAATCGCCAATCTGTCTTCATCAGTATTCGAACCGTTTGAAGCTTGTTGAGCTAGGGTACGCATACGTTGGAACATTGAAGTTACTTCGTCCATTGCCCCTTCTGCAGTTTGTGCAAGAGAGATACCGTCGTTCGCGTTACGGTTACCTTGGTTAAGACCATTGATTTGTGAACTCAAACGGTCAGAAATTTGTAGACCTGCAGCATCATCAGCAGCGCTGTTGATACGAAAGCCTGAAGATAGACGCTTAAATGATGTATCTAGTGCGTTACCAGATTGCATTAATTGTCTTTGTGCGTTCAATGAACTTACGTTAGTATTTACATAAAGTGCCATGATGGTTCTCCCACTTTAAATCGAGTCTTTCACTCTCAAACTTAGAAACTTTCCAACCTTTGAATGTTTTTCACTCTCCGGCTTGGTTATTTAAGTTATCGGTCGGCAAAAATTTTCCTTTAGTGTTTTTTTTAAAAAAAACATAAACAACTGATTGATATAGACTTTTTGTTTTATATGGAACAAAGGACAGGAAGTTATGGCTATGAGCTAATACTGAAGAAATGTATTGAAAGTACTATTACTTTCAATACATTAAATTAGATAGTAGTGTTTTAGGCTGTTTTGAAGAAGGTAACCTTTAAAGGCTACCTTTTTAACGAATGTAGTCTAATAAAGAAAGGTTAGTTAGGCGGCCAAATGTTGCCTGAGAGGCCTGTAATGCAGTTTCATGCTTGGTGAGCTCTGAAATCGCTGAATAAAAATCGACTTCAATCAAAGCCGCTTTATTTGCTTTATTATCAACGTCCAAGTCTGAATTTGCATCAGATACAAGCTTTGCAGCATTTAACCTGCCACCAAGCCCCGCTTGTCCTTGCGATATTTTAATCTTGGCATTATCTAGGCCAGTAATACCATCAGCCAGTACCTGTTTGTAATCATCACCCGTAATACTGGTATCTCTCAATGACGTAATCATAGATTCTAATGTATTTAGAATGTTTTCCTTCTGAGGCTTTTCCAAATCAAAGCTTATTTGGCCTGGCGCAGCACCAGCGAAGTCAAACTCCATGCCAGCGACTTTAATAGTTCCGCCTTCTGCAGTACCGGTTGAAATAACCGTTCCCCCCTGCTCAAGCTGGTAAGTATTTGGTGTACCCGCTGTCACTACTAAGTCAAAGGTGTTTGCACCTGCAGGCGCACTTGGATCGGCGTTGTAATTTGCTTTATGGAACTTATCAAAAACCCCTTGTTCGTCCACATAGACGGAGGCCGATGTAATACCACCAGAAACCACACCTGTGTTTGAAGTAATATTCAGTCGCTTCTCTGCACTTTCAAATACATCAAAACCGTTATCACTGGAACGTATCTCGACGCCTTCAGAAACTTTTATTTTATGCTGTCCTTGGTCACCGTTATATACGTACTTTCCAGTGGCAGAGTCAAAGCTGTAAGTTTGCGTATTGTCTTGGTAGCCGGAAAATATAAACTTACCATCTTCACTTTTTGAGTTCATCAAATCCAAAATAGTATCTTGGATTGACTCTAACTCATCAGCGATTGCTTGGCGGTCAACATCGGATAACCCACCATTACCTGCTTGTATCGACTTGGTATAAGCACTATCAATGGCCGTTTTAATATTTTCTAGTACTGACTCTTGAGTGTCTAATCTCGAAGACAACATAGTCAAATTCTTAGTAAACTGATCGTTTGCTTGGATCCGGTCGTCAAAAAGCATGGCTCTAGCAGTCGCTGAAGCATCATCAGAAGCACTCAACACCCGCTTTTGCGTGTTCAACTGCTGTGTTGCTTTATTCACGTCTTGCTGATTACGCAAAATAGAATTGAGATTAGAATTAAAAATTTGATTTTGAGATAAACGCATAATTACCTCGCTGCACTTAATAAGGTATCGAACACAGTTCTTGCTGCCGAAATGACTTGCGCCGAAGCCGAGTAAGACTGTTGAAAACGTAACAAGTTGGCCGCCTCTTCATCTAGGTTTACGCCCGATAGAGATTCAAACCATGCGCTTGACTGATTGGCTAACGCTTCAAATGCCGCGCCATTGGTTTTCGCTTGATTGGTAATAACCCCTACACCAGTGACAATATCGGCATATGCTTCATTAAAGGTTTTATGGCTTTCTGTACTACCTGTAGACTCTACATTTTGTCTAACTAAATCCGATGATTTCAGACCATCGAGCGCTGCACCATTACGGTTGTCATCAAAGCCACCAGTGTTAAAACTAATCTCAAAACTATCACCGGTATTCGGCGTACCCTCAATATCGAAAGTGAAGCCAAGATTATCAAAAGGTGCAGGCGCTGCTCCCACTCCAGAAAGAATATCTTTACCATCCGCAGGAGCCGTAAAGGTATGCGTTGTACCTGAATTACTGGTTAACGTATATTCGTTAGCATTGGCTGTTTTAGTCAACGTATAAGGACCATCATTCAACGTTGGCGGCGTTCCTGCAGTAAACGCACTGGTCGTGGGATCGGTATCAGTGACGACTCCGGCTGAAATGGTCGCCGTACCATTATTGTCTGCTGATTTTTCAGTACGAATTGGCGACGCTAATGCGAGTGCTTCTGGTCTTTGAGTTGCAAGCTCCAACCCAGTTGCAGCCTGTTGATTTAATTTCACAAGAAATCTATCACCTGTTGCACCACTACCCGTTACGTTCATTTGTAAGCCAAAATAATCGCCCGTTCCCGTGATGACTCCACCTGCAATATTACCAGTCGTCGGAGTACCGATAGGATTGCCTTTGGCATCTACAGCTGTTATTTCAACGGTTGTTGCACTGGTATAAGTAACTTGAAAATCGGTAGCTGGCAACTCATTGCCGCGCCCAGGCTCAAGTGTTGCCGTAAGCGCTGCGGTGCCTGTATTTTCGCTGTAAGCAAAGCCACCCACGGTAGGTATTTTAAATATATCTCCACCTATGTTGCCATCTAAGTCCATTCCCAATCTATTTTGCTGATTAAAAGCATCTGCCAATGCGAGGCCAATTTGACCTAGTTGGTTTTGTGCCGGGATCAACACTTCATCTCTAAACGCCAGTAACCCACCGATTTTGCCTTTCAAGCTGCCGCTATCTAACTCGAGCTGTACAACATTTTTATCTTTAATGTCTAGGATTAGTTCTTTATGGTTAGGATCTGGGTTGCCTTTCATCGCGAATAAATTGAAGGCTCCACCTTGCATCACAAGTGCATCCCCAGTGCCTAAAAATACGAGCTTCTCGCCATTTTCACCATCGAGTGTTTCTATATCTACAAGTTCAGCGAGTTCCTTGATAGCTTGATCTCGCTCGTTAAGTACACTGTGATCGACATTGTTCAGATTGAGTGCTGATTTACTCGCTACTTGTTTATTTAACTCGCTGATTTTTTGAACAAGGTTGTTAGCTTCTTCTGAGAAAATATCCAATTGCTCGTTCACAATACTGTTTTGATCAACAACTATTCCTGACAGTCTATCCATTTGATCAACAAGACCTTGAGCGCCCGTCATAAATAAAGAGCGGTTAGTTGTCGATGAAGGCAAGTTAATCGCGCTTTGTAAATTGTTAAACATCGAGTTGATGCTCTTGCTCAGACTGTTTGAGTCTTGTGCAAACAACGTATCAACACGGCTTGCCTCAGTGACAAACTGCTCGTAGTAAGACTGATTAGAAATATCACGATTTAATTGCTGCTGCGCAAATTGGTTGAGCAAACGCACGGTTTCACCGCGGCCAACCATGCCACCTATCATTGTTCCGTGTTCAGTCCGTTCACGGATATACCCTTTGGTATTTAGGTTAGCGATGTTTTTACTGGTGGTTTGTAGTAACTCAGAGTTAGCCCTAACCCCTGCTGCACCAATATTTAATAGATCAAATGACATCTCATCTGACTCCCTTTGTTAGCGCACCGGATAAGAAATCGGATACATCAATACGCTTTAAAACTGACTTAATTTTGTTGGCATAATTCGGATCGGTCGCGTAGCCTGCATTTTGAAGCTCACTTAAATAAGCATGACTATCACCAGCCTTATTTAAGGCTTGCTCGTATCTCGGATTACCTTTTAGGAAACTGACATAATCATCAAAGCTTTGTTCTAGCGACTTGTAAGCACGGAAATCGGCTTGCTTTTGCACCGGTAACCCTTGCTCAAATTCAAGTGTCGATTTTCTGGCGCTTTCACCACTCCAGCGGCTATCCGCTTTGATATTGAATAGATTAAAACTGCTACTACCATCTTTTTTGCTGATGATGTGTTTACCCCAACCAGTTTCCAGTGCAGCTTGTGCAACCATTACCGCAGGGTTCAAGCCTAGCTTTTTCGCAGCAATTTGAGCGTATTTCCAAATTCTGTCGACGAATTCCTCAGGAGAAGCAAAGCCTGTTTGCTCATCGCTTGAGGTATTTGCCTTAACATTGACAGCCTGCGGTTCAGGTTTACGCACACTCTCACTCGCTGTCGCCTGTCCTTTAAAGGAAAGATCGCCGTCAGCTCTCATTACTGAGGCAGGCTTATACTTTTCAGAATTAGGAGACAACTGCTGCACAATCAGATCTGCAAGTCCTAAGCTGCCCTGCTCAGATAAATGCATCGAAAGTTGCTGATCATGCATTTCTTCAAAAAATTTGACACCACTAGAGTTAAATGGACTGTCTTTATCCTCTAGCGCCTCATTCGCTTTACGCATGCTTTGTAACAACATTTGCGTAAAGATAGACTCAAACTGTTGTGCCGCCTTTTTCAATGCCTGATCTGAGGCACCTTGATCGCCAGCACCTTTCAGCGCCTCTTTACGGATCGAATCAAGGTTTCCTAGGTCAAAAAAGCTTTGATTTTTCAATTGGTCGGTGTTCATACACTCAGCACTGTTTGACGTTAATAACTATACAAATAGAAATGCAAAATCCGAGCCAAAAAAAAGCCCCACAATTGTGGGGCTAACTAGTTGATTAATAATAGAACATCAAATGACGACTAATTGACCATTTATTGCGCCCGCTTCTTTTAGCGCTTCAAGGATCGCCATTAAATCACCAGGTGCAGCACCAACTTGGTTAATTGCCCTAACCAAGTCATCAAGGCTCACGCCTGGGTCAAACACAAACGCTCGAGAGTCGTCCTGATTTACGTCGATAATACTTTGCTGCGTCACTGTTGTTTCGCCATTCGCCAGCGCATTAGGTTGAGACACATTTTGTTGCTCAGCAATCGTTACGGTAAGGCCGCCATGAGTAATTGCCGCAGGCTGCAACTTGACATTTTTGCCGATAACGATAGTACCTGTGCGCGAGTTAACGATGATCTTCGCAGCGGTATCCGCTGGTTTGAATTCAAGATTCTCTAGCGTAGATAAATACGCAACGCGCTGAGACGGATCTCTTGGTGCAATTACTCGAACTGAAGCTGCATCCATAGGTTTAGCACTGTTTGGTCCAACAAGACCATTGATAGTGTCGGCCAAGCGCTTTGCGGTAGTAAAATCCGGTCTATTCAAGTTAAAGGTAATGTAATCACCCTGAGTAAAGGGGCTTGGAACTGCTCGCTCCACTGTCGCGCCGTTTGCCACCCGACCTACTGTCGGGGTGTTGATCACAACTCGGCTCCCATCGGCACCATCAGCGCCCAAACCACCGACAATCAAGCTACCTTGCGCAATTGCATATACGTTACCATCAACCCCTTTAAGAAAGGTCTGAAGTAACGTGCCGCCTCGTAAACTACCAGCACTACCAATTGATGACACAGTAACGTCAATGGTTTGACCGGGTTTAACAAAAGGTGGTAAGTCAGCATGAACCGCAACTGCCGCGACATTTTTAATTTTTGGCTTTAAGCTTGCTGGCATCGTGATCCCAAAGCTATTCAACATCGCTTTAAAGCTTTGCTCGGTAAATCTGGTTTGCTCACCGGTACCAGGTAAGCCCACAACTAGGCCGTAGCCTACCAGTTGGTTTGAACGAACACCTTCAACCATACTGACGTCTTTAACTCGCTCAGCAGATGCCAAAGAAGAAAAACCAACCAACGTAATGGCCGCACCGATAAGCAAAATATTCTTAAGCATATTGTTCATTTTCAGCACCTTAAAACGGCATCAGCGCGCTCATAAAGAAACTCGTTAACCAACCTGCACTTTGCACTTCTTGTTGGTCGCCTTTACCTGAGTATTGAATTCTGGCGTTTGCTACTCGATTGGACTCAACGGTGTTATCTGCCGTTACATCCTGAGGTCTTACTAATCCTTCTAAGCGAATAAACTCCTCGCCAGTATTGAGAGTTAACCACTTTTCGCCACGGATCACTAAATTGCCGTTTGGAAGTACTCGGGTGACGTTTACTGAAATATTACCAAATAGGCTGTTTGACTGATTGGCTTGAGAATCACCAGAGAATGAAGAGCTTGAACTTGCTCCAAATTGTATCGCTTCCTTACCAATATTGATGGCATTGCCACCAAGACCAATCACAGGGTCTAGGCTTGAATCACTAGATTTATCAAGTTGAGAATTCGCAGCTTTGGTCGCCTGAGTCGTTTCTCTGAGTACGATGGTAATAATATCACCGACTCTTAACGCTTTTTTATCAGCATAAAGATCATTGGAAAACTGCGTATTAAACAATGACCCTGTTGCTACCATTTGGGCTTGATTATCCTCGGGATAGATAGGTGCATAATACGGGTCGTCACGCACCACATTTTTATTTTGTGTTGTACTACATCCAGATAATGCAGCGACCGTTACGATGGCTAAATATAATGCACGCATAATACCCCCTACCCAATTACAACTGTTGATTAATGTAGCTCAGCATCTGATCTACCGTTGAAATCACTTTTGAGTTCATCTCATACACGCGTTGTGTCTCGATTAGATTTACAAGCTCTTCGGTCACATTAACGTTTGACGTCTCAAGTGCGCCTTGAACTACTTTACCTAACCCTTCAACGCTTGGGTTACCTTGTACAGGTGCACCACTTACCGCAGTTTCTGTGTACAGGTTTTGACCAATTGGCTCAAGACCTGATGGATTAATAAAGTCACTGATCGTCAATTGCCCAATGACAACGTTTTCAGCTTGCCCTGCAACGCGCACTGATACTTCGCCATCTTGAGAAATAGTGATTGACTGTGCATCGTCGGGCACATTCATCTCTGGTAACACAGGAAAACCCGCACCAGAAGTAACTATCCGTCCCTCTTCATCCGTCGTGAACTGACCGTTTCTTGAATACGCAGTTGTGCCATCTGGCATCTGAATCTCAAAAAAGCCCGGACCTTGGATCATCCAATCCAAAGAGTTTTCGGTACTTAACATATTACCTTGAGAAAAATTCTTTTGGTTAGCGACCACTTTGGCACCTGCACCAAGCATTAAGCCTGATGGTAGTTCTGTATCCTGAGAGCTGCGGCCACCTGGTTGATTGATGTTTTGATACAGCAAGTCTTCGAATATCGCCCGACTCTTTTTGTAGCCGACGGTACTGGCGTTCGCCAAGTTGTTCGAAATAACTGAAATATCAGTTTGCTGAGCATCTAAGCCTGTTTTACTTATCCACAATGCTGGATTCATAATCTCTACCTCACTCTTAAACTATGCGTAGGAGCGAAGTGTGTCGCTCATCTATTTCTTCAGCTGTTTTCATCAGCTTAATTTGCATTTCAAATTGTCTTTGATGGTTGATCATATCCACCATCTCATGAACGGGATTGACGTTGGACATCTCTAAGAAGCCACTCATTACTTTTGCAGTTGGAGATATTTCACAAAAGCCACAGATCCCATCTTCTAGCTTATCTTCTTTTGGTCTATACAGGCCGTCATTGCCCTTTTGTAGCTTGCTATTATCTGCTTCAATAATTTTCAGCCTATCAACCACTTCAAGAAAGTTGGCAGGGGCGCCTTGTGGACGCACTTGAATAGAGCCATCGTCACTAAACACCACTTTATCAACGGGGATAGGTAAGACAATAGGTCCACCTTCGCCAATAAGTTGACGCCCGTGGGCTGTGACTAACGCACCGTCATTACGAATGTTAAGCGTACCGACTTTGGTGTAAGCTTCTTCGCCCGAGGCGTCAACGACGCTGATCCACGACTTATCATCTACTGCAATATCAAGCTCACGACCAGTTTCAACGATTGCACCACCGGTCATATTCGTACCAGGACGTTCTTGCATAGCAAAAACCCGAGAGGGTAACCCTTCTCCGAATGCCTGCATTGAACGCGCTTGAGCAAAATCTGCTTTGAAGCCAGTCGTGTTGGCATTAGCAAGGTTATTCGCTTTGAGTGCCACACCGCGTAAGCTCTGCTTAGCGCCTGACATTGCGATATACACCATTTTATCCATGACGATGACCTATAAAATTCAAACTTAATCTAGTTAATGCAAACACAGTGCCAAAGTGATGAGATGTTTTTGACGGGCATAAAAAAGGCTGCCTTTGTAGCAGCCTTTGGAGGGCATAATATATTATCGGATCTGTAATATATTTTGTTGTAATGTTGAGTTAACCTCAAGCGCTCGAGAGTTCGCTTGGAAGTTACGTTGAGCGCTGATAAGATCAACTAACTCGTTTGTGAGGTTGACGTTCGATTGCTCTAACGCAGATGAACTAATACCACCAAGCGTACCTGTGTTTGGTTCGCCTGCAAGTGGCTCGCCAGAAGATAGGCTTTTCTTCCACTCAGTATTACCAATCGCTTGGAGGCCTTGAGAATTCGGGAAGCGTACGAGCGCGACTTGCCCTAGGAAAGTCGAGTCACCGTTAGTGTATGAGGCCACTACTTTGCCATCAGTACCAATATCAATACCAGCTAATCGACCTACGGTTGCACCATCTTGTTCCAGCGCTTTCACTTCAAATCGACCTGATGAATATTGTGTCGGTAACTTCTGAGCCGTGTTTGCTTCATCACGCCAGTTAACAACAATATCATTCGGGAAGGTTGCGCCGTTTTCTAACAAGTTTGACATACCAATAGTTGGATCCGTCGCATCTTGAGGACCTGCAAGGCTAAGCGGGTTAAACGTCGTACCCGTATTATTGCTAAATGTCAGTGGTGAAGCTGATGGATCATCCGCTGTTTGTGAAGGAATACCACTTGCATCAAAACGAAATACGCTTACTGGAGTGTATGGCACTGCTGGCGTAGCGGTTGGGTCAATTTGCTGCGCATTGTGGTTAAATGGCTTATCGTCCATTGTTGCATAAGTTGACCATTGATTATCCGCTGTTTTTCTAAAGAACAGTTGTAACGTGTGCGATTCACCCAATGAGTCATATACCGTAATTGCCGTTCTTGAGTTATACGATGCACTTTGCGTAGGATCGAATGCAATCGTAGGTGGCTGCGCCGTTGCATCTAGATTAAACGAAGTATAGATTTGCGACGTTGCTCGAGGAGACCCTGATGCATCTGGAATTTGAATTGGCGATGTGGTACTTAGACTCAAAGACGTCGTATCACCTGTTGATGGATCAACAGGGAAGCCTTGCAAGTAGTCACCTTTTGCATTCACGATAAAGTTGTCTTTATTTAGTTTAAATGCACCAGCTCGAGAATACGTAAAATCCTGAGACTGAAGAGAGTTTGACATGGCAAAATAGCCTTCGCCCTCAATCGCCAAGTCTAGCGAGTTTTGCGTGAACTTTAATGACCCTTGGTGAAACTGCTGCGCTACCATGGTAGTTTGTACACCATCACCATTTTTCGTTTTGCCAGAGCTAAAAACCGAAGACGCGTAAACATCAGCAAATTCTGCACGAGACTCTTTAAAACCCGTCGTGTTCACGTTAGCAATGTTATTTGCTGTTACGTCCAAGTCTTTTTGCGCGGCGGCAATACCTGTCAGTGCTATATTGAAACTCATACTCTCACCTCTAAGTTCTTAAGGTTAATTCTTTAAAACTACTATGCTATTTCAGCAATATCAGTTAAGCGCACCGCGCCTTCTTTGGTATTAATGACGATGCCGTTAGCACCATTAACATTAACACTGTCAATATTTCTAAATGTGGCCGAAGGTAAAGTCTGATATTCACCTTCAATCATGCCTTCCGCTTTTATGGTATATTCACCAGGGGGCATCATCTCGCCATCTTTATTCTTACCATCCCACTCAAAACGCACAGCGCCTACACTTTGCTCACCAAACTCAAGCGTCTTGACAATCGCTCCAGATTCGTCATAAATACCCACAGATAAATTCTGCACAGGCTCTTGGACAATCACCGAGCCCTTTGTAAGTGCATCATCACCATGTTCTAACGTCGTTGATTCGAGTAATGCTTTTTTACCAATCAGCGTTGATGCTTGAAGCGCTGAGTTAGAAGTCATTGATGCAGCTAACGAGTCAAAATTCTCATTTAGCTTCGAGATCCCCTCAGCCATGGTAAAACTAGTCATCTGCGCGATCATCTGATCGTTGTCCGCAGGCTTACTTGGATCTTGGAAAGAGAGCTGTTGAGTAAGCAGCGAGAAGAAATCTTCTTGCGATAGCTCATCTCTGGGCTTTTTCTCCTCGGCCTGTTTTTGCCTATCCCAGTAGAGTGAATCTACACCCGTTGAAGAAGTGGCATTTACATTATTACTCATCAGCTGTTACTCCCAATTTAGCGCTGGCCTAGTTGCAATGTTTTACTAAGCATTTGCTTTGCAGCGTCTGCAACTTGAACATTGGTTTGGTAAGAGCGAGAAGCAGAAATCATGTTTGCCATCTCCTCTACCACATTCACATTCGGTTTATAAATGTAGCCATTTGCGTCAGCACTTGGGTGGTTTGGGTTGTATTCAACTTGAAGCGGCTTGTCGCTCTCAACCACACCTAAGACTTTTACTCCAACTGAAGATCCCGCAACATTGTTCTGGGAAGCTGCAGCTTTGGAAAGTTCAGCGGCAAATACAGGGTGTCTAGCGCGATACACAGTATCCTGACTAGAGCTCACTGAGTTTGCGTTCGAGATATTACTTGCGGTGGTATTAAGTCGCACATTCTGTGCGCTCATTCCTGAACCCGCAATATCGAAAACGTTATATAAACTCATAATTATGCCCCTTGTCCGCCGAGTGCCTTTTTAAGGCTACTGAACTTACCACCAAGAAATTGCAAACTGGCTTGGTACTCTAATGCATTCTGTACATACAAGTTTCGTTCCACTTGTATATCAACTGAGTTACCATCACCTGTATCTGCTTGATTTGGCGAACGATATAGTTCAGACGAGTTACTCATTTTGGTACCACCAGTGAGGTGTTTTGCATCTGTTCTAACCATATCATTGCCGCTTCTTTGCATTGTCTTTGCCGCTTTTAAAGCACTAGCAAAGTCAATATCTTTAGCTTTGTATCCTGGAGTGTCTGCGTTTGCGATATTGCTTGCTAGAATTTCAGCGCGCTGTGAGCGCAGCAGCATCGTATGCTGATGTATACCCAACGCTTTATCGAAACTAATTGCCATTATCTGACTCCAAAAAATTGACTCAGGTATGACAAAGCAACCTTTAGGCCAGTTTTAAAAAAAGATTTATTCATTAAATTTCAATGTGTTACATTGTGTTTTTTGGAATAATTAAACTTGAGCCAATATTGAGGAGTGAAATAAATAAGAGGAAGCGTCTGAAGAGTCAGCGGTTGAACTTAGAAAATCCAAGGTTAATTAGTGTAGATACTGGAACTGCGACTGAGTACAAATATTCAATACCTATTTATAGCGAACGTCCCTGCCGCTATATGTGAATATTAAGTCTTTTTCTGATAGATAATACCAGGATTACAACGGATCATATTAAAGTCGTCACTTAAACCCGCCATCGATTCTGACGCACCTAAAAACAAATAACCATTAGGATTTAACGACTGAGCAAATTGCGAAATGATTTTGGCTTTCACTTCCGGTGAAAAGTAGATCAGGACGTTACGGCAGAAAATTACATCAAACTTACCCATCAATGCATAAGAATCTAGCAGGTTTAAATGTCTAAAACTGACCATTTTACGGATCGGTTCAACAACCTTAGCCATTCCATTGCCACTATCCATAAAGAACTTCTTTCTACGCTCAGGCGACAACCCTCGCGCCAACGCTAGCGCGTCATATTCAGCATTCTTACACATATCCAGCATGGTGTTAGAAATGTCTGTACCGACGATCTGCACACCCATTTTCAGCGCGCCAGGGCTTTTACTCACATACTCACTCGCAGACATCGCGATTGAATATGGCTCTTGTCCTGATGAACTTGCCGCCGACCAAATCTTAACTGGGCGTCTCAAGTCTTTAAACTCTGGTAAGATTTTCGATTTAATTAGCTCGAACGGATAACTATCCCTAAACCAAAGTGTTTCATTCGTTGTCATCGCATCCACCACAGCGGCACGCAATTGCCGCTCATGGGGACTGAGTGTTTTAGCTACTAAGGACGAAAGTGTTTCCACACCAAAGCGAGCCATCAGAGGAGCGAGTCGGCTTTTGACCAAGTACAATTTATTGTCACCCAGTACAATACCGCACTGTTGCTCCAAAAAGGTTCTAAATTGATCGTACTCTTTTTGCTCTAAATGCTTATTTTCCAAGTGCTACCACCAGCTTTAATCACAATGAACCCATTTTTTAACCGCTGAAGCTAATTCATCTGGGTTAAACTTAGCAATAAAATCATCAGCGCCAACTTTCTCAATCATGGCCTGATTAAATACACCACTCAGTGAAGTATGGAGTATCACATGCAATGGCGCTAATTTTGGATCAGCTTTTATTTCAGCCGTTAGCGTATAACCATCCATTTCCGGCATTTCAACGTCAGAAATTAATAGCCCGACTCGCTCAGTGACATTATTTTGACAGTCCATTTCCGCAATTTCACGAAGCCTGATAAGTGCTTCTTTGCCGTTCTTAGCAAGTTCAGTCTGAACACCTAATGGCTCCAATGCACGTTTGACCTGATTACGAGCAACTGCGGAGTCATCAGCGATAAAGACAATACGTTCGCCTAAATCTTTTTGCATTTCACCATCAGAGACAATGTCGGCACTGACTTCTGTGTTGATTGGGCAAATTTCATTGAGGATCTTTTCTACGTCTAATATTTCAACTAGCTCGTTTTCAATTTCTGTAACCGCTGTCAAATAGGAATAACGACCTGCCCCAGATGGCGGGGGCATTATTTTTTCCCAGTTCATATTCACAATGCGTTCTACTGCACTGACTAGAAAACCTTGAACTGAACGGTTGTATTCTGCAATCACAATAAAACAGTTACGAATATCTTGAATAGGAGGTCCACCTACCGCAAGTGACATATCAATTACGGATATAGTTTGGCCTCGAATATGAGCAACCCCTCGGATAAGCGGGTTTGACTTGGGCATGCTTGTCAATGCTGGACATTGAAGCACTTCTCGGACTTTGAAAACATTAATGCCGAAGCGCTGTCGACCTTGAAGTCGAAAAAGTAATAGCTCGAGACGGTTTTGTCCAACCAACTGTGTACGTTGGTTAACCGAGTCTAAAATACCTGCCATTTCAATCTCCTACTGTATAAACCGCTAATCGGAACGATCTTTGCTTCGACTCTGATATGGTTTACCACCCTTGATTAGGTGCAGTTATTAAAGCAGAATCTTTATACCTTGTTTCACCCCATAAGCATAGTCGAAACATCATGAGTTTGTTAAAAAAAACCCATTACATTCAGTTTTTTTGTTTGTTCGCTTATTTTATAGGCGTTGACTATGGTTATTGTCAGCAATATGACAACAAAACTTTAGAACAAAACGCAATAGAATTTGTTGAACCGAATGTAGAGCAAGATCCCGATAGTCAGCTGTCACTGACTGCTATACCACTTGATTCAAGAATTCCAGCACGGGATTGTCAATCGCCGTTGCAATATAGTACAGCGATGGCTCCGCCTTTTGATACTCAAGTGACAGTTCAAATTAGATGCAACGATACCCTCAGCTGGACTCAATACGTCCACGTACGTATCGATCACCTCTTCCCCATATTAGTTAGCGCAACCATGTTAGAAAAAGGCCGTGTTATTCAAGATGAAGATGTAAAAATAGAGTATCAGCCAAAACGTTTTCGCAGAGTTTCTTATATAGAAGATAAGTCGATACTAATAGGCAGTCGCAGCAAACGTAATATAAGAGAGGGCCAAGCCTTTACCCAAGCCCATATTTGCATGGTCTGCAAAGGCGATACTGTGACGATTATTGCTAAATCAGGTGGACTCGTGATCAAAACTCAAGGAGAAGCACAGCAAGATGGCAACCGTGGTGAACTTATTAATATTAAAAACTCTCGCTCTGGCAAAACCTTACGTGCTAGAGTAATAGAAGTGGAAACAGTAGAGGTGAATTTATAAAAAATTTGCTAAAGTAATACTACTAAACGCCGATAACAAGGCTGAGAGTATAATTTTATTGGGTCTACAATCATGGTTAATCAAGTTAACGGTCAGAATCAGTCTACATCCGTTGCTAATAATGTTAAGCAACAGAAAGCTGAATTGCAAAGAAATGATGCCAATAGCGCATCAGTTAAATCACCAGCTATACCGAAAGCAGCGGCGGATTCAGTCAGTCTGACTCCACAAGCGCAACAGCTGAAAACAGTCAACGAAAAAGCGCAGCAATCATCAGGCTTTGACGACAAGAAAGTCGAAGAACTGAAAAAAGCGATAGCAGAAGGCAAGTATCAAGTTGACGCGGAAAAACTCGCCAAAAACATAGCTGCATTTGAGTTCGAAATATATGGATGATTTGGTTCGGCTTTGCCACCACAAACTTTCAGAACAAATCTCGACGCTAGAAGCGATGACCCAGCTTCTAGCGCGTGAGCTTGACGAGCTTGCGTCCCGACGTGGCGACAATTTAAAAGAAATCGCTCGTGAAAAGCTAACTCTCATTTCAAAACTGCAAAAGCTCGACAATGAATTGTCAAAAACTGAGTCTCACGTCTTTGAACACAATGAAGTAGCCCCGCTCGTCGCTAAAGTGCGAGCATTACTCAGTGAGTGCCAAACCAAAAATGAAATCAATGCTAAAACGGCTCATCAGGCCAATGTAAGCACACGTGAACTAAAAGGGATCTTAATTGGCGCACCAACTTCGATTACATATGGTCAGGATGGTAGTGTGAAAAGTAGCGACAGTGAGTTAGTACGTAATCTAAAGGCGTAGCCACGCCAGCCATATTTTAGTTTTGAAGAACAACCGAAGTGAAGCGCATTAAGTAAGCAACATGCGATGGGTGCTTACTTAAAGCTGTAAGATATCTTCTTAATTTTCTGCGGCTTGACTTGAGTAATATACAAATCATAAACGCGTTTCATATCAAGCTCTAATTCCGTCGCGTAAGTATCACCAACAGCGTAACTTTTCAGCACCTTAGCTCCTCGTACGAGTCCATTTACTTGGCTCTTAAGGCCGTCGTTTTGGGCAATAGCACCTTTTACCGTAATAGTGGATGTCAAATTCTGGCCATAGAGTTGCTCAGCCAATTCTCGATAGGCTTCTAATTTTGAGACTTTAATGGCCATCAGCTGCTTCTCACCCGCAGTTTTACCCGGCTGAGCACTCAAAGGCGCGTACCCCACTGCCCGTAAAACAGGAAAGGTTTCCGGTTGCACCGTTTCATATTCAATGTGCTTGTCAACGAGGCTTGAACAGCCACTGAGTCCCGCTAGCGAACAAACCATAACAACTGCACTGATAGAATTAGTGATACGCATTTCACCACACTCCGCTACAATAAATACCAATCAAAATTTAACACTTCCCCAGCATCGTGGTCTCGCAAGGGTTGTTGTGGTTTCATCGAGTATTGGCAATAAATAAAAATTAACTTTCATGATCTATGATTATGCACGAACCTTGCCAAAATTTGGCACAGGTATTGCTGAGTTAAAGAGTAGTTTTTGATCTGGGCATTTAAACATGAAAAAGCAATTCACGATCAGTCTATCACTGTTGTGCATCACCTTAACTAATCCAGCTTATGCCGAATGGTTTGAAGTGACCGGCATGGCTGACGTTAAAAATGGCGATCATCAAAAAGCCAAAAGAAAGGCCGTAAACGACGCCATCACACAAGCATTGCTGTTTTCTGGTGCTTCTGTGAGTAGTGTACAAACCGTCACCGATGGTGTGCTCACCCAAGATCAACTTAAGATCCGCTCAAATGCCGAAATCCAAAGCGCCAACGTGATTGCTGAAGCAAAAGTCGGTGACTCATGGCAAGTAACATTGCATATCGATATTACCCCACAAAGTACTCAGTGCCCAACCAGTGCTTACAATAAACAGGTTGCAGTCACACAAAGCCAGCTAAAAAATAAACATCAAGCAACTTTAGGTCAAATTTTTGACATAAATAAAGCCGTGAGCGAGCGCCTATATCAAACAATGACTGAACAAAAGTCGAGCTTAGAACCCGTTCCCTATTTTGCACAGACCCTAGATGTTAGCCGCTTTTTCAGTCAACGTTTTGATTATAATGAGCAGCTAATCGAGACCATTACAGCAAATACCAACAGCCAATTTGTACTACTGAGTCAAATTACTGATATTGCTAGTGTCGATAAACTTAATAGTGACCTCGCATTTTGGCAAAGCGATAAATACTTAAGAAGCTTCAAGGTAGACTTTGCGCTGTTTGATGCACTTTCTCATGAAAGGGTGTGGCAAAAACAATATGCCACTCAAGGCGTATGGCCGTTTAAGAAAACCAGATTAATCGATGTGTACAGTGAGCGCTTTTGGCAGACAGATTATGCTGATGAGATCCAAACCACGCTGACACAAATCGCAACTGATTTAAACGCAGCGGTCGCCTGCTTACCAACCAATGGCAAAATCCTACATATCGATGATGAACAAGTCGTAATTAATTTAGGCCGTATGCATGGCTTAGAGAATGGCCAGATCCTTAACGTAGCGCATAGCAATCCGCTGACTAATGTCGATGGTAAAGTGTTTATGCATCAAATTAAAACCATCAATAAACTGCAAGTGATCCAAGTGAATGCGCAAAACGCCATTGCAGTAAATATCAGCAATCGCCCACTTCACAATGTGCAAATTAATGATTTGGTTGAAATTCAAATAGAAAATGAAAATGAGTTTGAACTGTAAGTGCTGAGCCTTCCTGTAGCAAAAGGCAAGATTTTCGATGACTTTACACCCTCTGCATCATGCTTCCATCACCCATTTACTTTGGTCATTCCACGCAGAAATGAATACCAATGGCGTCCCCAGTAGGAATCGAACCTACATCTAAGCCTTAGGAGGGCCTTGTTTTATCCATTAAACTATGGGGACAATCTCTAAAGTCAGATGACAATCGCCTTTTTTGACCTTCACTAGCGGGATCTGCGGTACTTAATACCAATGAAAGTCTGGAGTTGTCGATTCTCTGTTGTACTGCATCTCAGTGACTTCGCTTTAGTATACTGATCTTAATGAACTTTTAAAGATTAATAGTCAATTTATTCGCGGTAATAAATGAGCTGGTTCAGTAGATGAATACGCAGCAGTTAAGACCCACTACTGCGCTATCAGTTACTTTGCTTGAGGTGTGAATAAGAAGTAAGATAGTTCTTCGTTTAATAAAACCTAAATGGTATTTCTTTTAAAAAACGCTATTTGAAGTACTACCTTGAAGCGGTCGCCTGATCATCAAGGATAAAATACGGGATGGTCACCACCGTGCTTGCGATCACTAAGTTAGTGTTAAACTCTAACAATCTTGCATTTACCTCCACGCCTCGTGGACGATAAACCATAGTGCCTGTCAGCAAATGGCTGGGCGATTGCGTGTTTTTCAAGCGACTTGCGTTACGCGAAAAAGTCAAATCACCACTGGATGTCACTTCTATTTTTCCAAGCGCTTTAAAGTCTAACGCTTGATAACCCAGCTTTTGCATTTGATGCATCAAAGACTCAGCCAATTGGTTTCCTAGCTGGTTTGTATCCCTTAATGATTCATTAAAATTGACAAAACTGGCTACCGCTATCGACTCAGGCTTTTGCCCTAACACAGTATCTGACAGTTCCAACGCAATTTGATTGGCGTAGTTAGCAATTTCTTTGCGATGCCGATAGCTAATGAAGCCAATATCTTGCGATACCACGGCGTGTGAATCTTCATTGCGCTCTTGCTCTTCCATCATGGCATATAATATTTCCATATCGGATTGCTGCGTTTTTGTAGATTCAGGAGCAGTCTGTTTTGTCATTTCGCAGCCACCGAGTAATGCAAGTGTCGTCGCGAATAGCACTACATTTTTCATCATCGCCTCCGAATTAGTTCGCACGCTCTATACGAATGCCATCGTATGCCGCACCATCTTGTAGGGCGTTAACTACGTTTTGCGGTAAAAAGCCTTGAGCAGAACCCACGACACTTTTACTTCTAAGCCCAACCACTCTGGCATTAACCATAACTCCACCCTGATGATTCACCAAAGTACCACCTAGCACGTACAAAAAAGGATGGTCGTCAGATAGCTCTAAAAAGTCACGGCTAAAAATAAAATCGCCTTTAGGTGTCACCCGGATATAGTCTGTTGTTTTAAAGTCCACAACAGGGATCCCAAACGCATGAAGCTCATGGATAAAGCTTTCAGCCAACTGATTACCCAGCAAGGAACCTTTATCAAATTCTTTATCTAAAAATACAAAGCTTGTCACTGCTACCGGTGTTTTCTCATTCACGTGTTTCAAGTTTGCAACCATGTCTTGCATAATAGACTGGACATAGTGAGTGACATTTTTACCAGCCATTTGCTGAGAAACAGAAAATTGCTTCATACCGTTTGGATTACTTTGATACATCGAAGATTTTTCAAAGCCATTACGCACGGGCTCAGCCTGAGCATTATCCACCGCAAAAAAGTTACTCTGAGCACAGCCAACCATCAATGAAAGCGGCAAAACCAAACTTAATACTTTTTTCATTACTTTCATCTCCACTAATATTGGCTTCGTATAATCTGACCGTCACGATTTGTGACACGCTCCGTACCCCACATCACAGCTTTAGGAATGCTGATTGATGCGGCTGAGACGGCTCGATTATGTAACGTATCAACCAGCCGCGCATTGACCAAATAGGTATCTCGACTTTCTACGATTGTCCCGACCACCACAAGGTCAATTTTCTGGCGCTGATTCAGCACATTCAATTCTCGACTTAACATACTATCGGCAGAACTTTGTAAAGATAAAGCGTTTCTGAGTCGATATTCCACAACGTCGGCCCCCATTTGACTTAAATGGGTCATGAGGGATTCTTGCAAGGCCACACTCAAGCCTGAACCTTGCCCAGCAACGGTATCATCCAGCTGATTAGCCTTAAAAAAACTCATCACAGCAAGCGTTGAATTCGGCTTGAATGGCCGCACATACTGCCCGAGTTCCGCGGCTAACTGAGCGCCAAACCCATCTAAGTCAGGTAAGATTTCTTGCTGCTGGGTCGCTTCTCTTTTGCCAACCTGTTGGCTGTTTGTACACCCCGCCAACAACATAATCACTATGAGTGCTAGATATTTCATTTCACCAAACCCACGATAAACTTATTGGATAAAATGCAAAATACGCACCAAGTTTTAAAGTCGATGACTGGTGTAATGGCTAACCAAACAGCTTAAACCTGCACGCTTAAGTTGCTGGCAACCTTTGTATGCAGAGGCCTTATCTGCAAATGCACCTAATTTGAGCCGATAATATTTCGTATTTTGAATATCTATTTGCTCGATATTCACTTCGCTTGTTGCAAAGTCTTGCGGTAACTTATCCTTGAGTTGCTCGTAGATTTGCCTAAGCTTGGTATATTCCGTTGTAGAGGCCAATTGAATTGCAAATTCAGCCATCTCTACAGGCTGTTCTTGTTTCTCGGTGGGCTTTGTTTTTTGCTCTATCACTTGCTCGGGTTGCTCTGCTAAAAGCTCAGCATCCTTTTGCTTTGCAAGCGAATTTGATAGCTGCATCGCAATAACATCTAAATCTTCCTGCACTTCTTCAAACTTAGCAACCTGCTGTTTTAGCGCTCTGAGCTGTTCTACTTCTTGTTGTAAAGTGCTTACCTGCTGTTCCAGTAAAGATAGCTGCTTCTTCATTTGTAATGAGTCAAGTTGACTCTTGCTCGCAGTTGCTTGGCAACCACTTAACGCAACGAAACTGAGTATAATGAGATGCCACTTAATTGATTGCATTGTTTTCTCTTTCATAAATAGTTAAGGCTTCCACCGTGCAAGAAACTTTGAAGGGAAATAGATTTTGGCAAATATTTGCCGCATTTTGTGTGGCGTCATCTCTTAATATAAGTAAATAAGTGGCGTCGCCTTCTTTTTGCGCATACCCAAAACCACCGCTTAATAACGCGGGATAACGCTTAGCCAAAATCGCCGCATACACTTTTAATATCGTTAATGTCTTGAAGCGTCCAACTACAGCAAACTCTTGCGTGGTTGCGCGCTGTCGTTGTAATTCGTGATTTACATCAAGCAGCAAGTCTCCCTCTGCACTTAACTCCACTTCTATCTGTTGAGTACTGGCTACCGCGAGCCTTTTCGCATCACTTATCGCTGTACGGTAAGTCCCAGGCTTCAAACCAGTAAATACATAGTAGCCGTCATATGCTGTCTGAGTGCGCGCGACTTCGTTACCCATTTCATCAAGTAAACTCACGGTGGTGAACCCTGCAGGTCGGCGCTCAGTACCCTCATTGATTTCAACAATACCTTCAACTTCCGACGAGTTTACAAATGGTATTTCAACATATTCAATATGACCGGGTCTTGGAGTGAATGAAAAGCCATCGTTCGCAGGAATTAAAAAGGGTTCTGGGATCGTTTCTTTGTCAACAATAATATCTGTTCGTTTGTAATTAACCATTGCGGGTAATAGAGCCACACCGTCGTCGTCAGTTTTACCTTGTGCAAAGTTTTGCAATGCTTTTATAGTTACCCCCTTCAGCGGTAACTCCCCATCGTCAAGATAGCCGTTATTATTTTGGTCGATAAAAGCACGAATCATCAAAGAGCCAAACTGCGACAAGCGTTTGCCAGTTAAAAAAACCTGATCTACGGTTTCGCCTGCTCCAATACTTACTTGTCCAGAAAGGCCTAGTTGCCAGTTATCATCGTTATCGTATTGCAAGTCTGTTAACAACCTAAACTTATCATGGTTCCAGCTCAATCCAAGTTCGGTTTTATAGTAATCTGCAGCCAAGTCTTTGTATAAGGTAATGCCAAAATCAAGCTCAGGACTTAGCGCTTTGCTCAACTCTAGCTCAGCTGCTGTAATTTCATTAGAAGGTTTTATGTCATACCAAGTAGTAAAACGACTATATATCCCCAAAATCCTTCGCTGCCAGCGCAAGTAGCCACTCACATCGCTGGCTTGATTTGCCTGCTCTTGCCACACAAATTGGTTACTGAAAGTGCCCCAATAATTACCCGTACTAAACAGTAGCGACGCTTGCTCGGTGGTGTCTATATTAGCTCTATTAAGCTGAAAGTATTCAGCACGATAGTAAATCTTAGCGGCATCAAAAAGAGACCAATCTCCCGCCGCCGTTAATTTTATCTCGGTCGCATTTTCATCCCGTTCTAAATCTTCCTTTAGCTCAAATTTAGCACCTACCTGCTGGCCAAATAGACGGGTTCGAGTATTTGCAGAGAGACGTTGGTTCGTTTCGCTCTTACTATAGTCAACGTCCAGTAATAGTCGTTTATTAATATTGGTGTTAAACCCTGTAGAAAAGTACTGTTCTGAGGCGCTATTTTTCACACCTTGACGATGCTGCAAACCTGCATACACCGCAAAGTTTTTAGTAAGACCGTAGTCAAATCGACCATTTACTTGCCAGCTTGACTTCCCTGATGCTGCGGTCTTGTCGCCCAGTATACTTTTACCCGTCTCAGTAATTGATACGGCAAAAAAGCCTTCACCTTCGTTTACGGTGCTCTGTTCAACATAATAGGTCTGCACTTCTTTTGATACTTGACCTTGACCTCCATACATCACCAGTTCAAAGGTATTTTCACCAAATAGTAAATCAATATTTTCAAACTCATAGCGCCCAGATTGGACATTATTTTCTTGCCCTATTAGCAATCCATTTCGATAAAGCTCTACGTCCCACCCTACCTGAACAGGACCTGAGATGACAATGCGCTGACGGTTCGTATGCCTATCTAACGGCGCGTTACTGAAGCTCACTCCTCGCCCTTCTTCATTTAGCGCATCGACTCCAACTTGAACACTCTGGACATCCCCGAGCGATACCTTGGTAAAATTCCCAAACGGTAAAACATCGGCCTTTTTAGAAGCACGGTTGAGGGATAATCGTGAGCGATTAATCACATCTCCCTCTCTACCAGCAATAAAATACTGAGCTTGCCAATAGGCGATGTCTTGCGAACCAATAAGGGAATAAGACGTCTGGCTAATGTCTTCAGTCAGCTGCGTATTTATCTGAGCATCCAGCACTGGCTTACCGATGCTTTGATAAGGACTTGGTCTCCACGGTAATGTTGCGCTGGCATTGCGGTCAAACCTGACAACTTCTCTTCCTAATCGCTGTTGCTGCGCTTCTATTGGCAGAATTTGCCTACTTTTAACCGTAAGAGATAAATCTTGTATATCGGTAAACAGGCTCACATCGAATAAGGTCGCAACGATATAATCGGCGAGAAATACCTCACCATTGATAACCTGAACCTCCTTATCACTCAATTGTGTTCGCAGGCCTTTGCTCTCCACTAAATGCGCTTTGGCATTAAGACTAAAGGTGTTTTCAGGAGTGAAGAACCAGCCATCAAAAGTTCCTGATACATCTTCTGATACCACAAACCCCAAAGCTGAAAACAAGCTCAAGAGTTCCACATTGACGCCTTGTTCCGACGTCACCGCGATCACTTCACCTAAATATACATTTCCTTTATAGGCGGATAAAAACAGTTCCGTACCAACATCAACCCGAGAGACCACCCGCTCACTTTGCTGTATCGCAAGTTTTGCTTTCACTCGTTCAACCCGTTCTAATAGCTGTTGCAAAGTATCAACCTGCGATGCCATAGCAGGTTGATAGCATAGTATGCCTATTAGTAACGCGCGCCAAATAGCGGAGGCTCTCATTACGCTCGCTTACCCTAAACTACAAAGATACCGAATCATCTACAAAGGTGCGGTCAGTGTACTCCTCATCACCCACATACTTGATTAAGACCTTGCCTGATGGCCCGAGCTTGATTGCAGGGTCTATCGAGAATTCTACACTCCTTTGATTAAGCTCTGGATATACGGAAAACTTATTTAATACTCCGATCCGCACAGGTTTAACGTCATTTTTCCCCTGCCAATAAGCGGATAATTCGCCAAAGCTACTATATTTCCCAGTTCGATTAAGTAGTACCGTAATTGCCTGACGACCATTTTTTGCGTTGCTTACAATGACATCCTCAAGCTGTACTTGCGGGTTCGCATCGCCAACTCGTAGCATCACCGGAATGCTATAGCTCATCAGCACGTCAATATTGATACCTTCTTGCAGCTTGCCTTTATTATTCGGCAGCTCCCTAAAAAGCAAATGTGAGCGATACTCTCCTTGTTCCATATTCGCCTTTCTGCGCACAGCCAGCTTTATTACCTGACGCTCACCAGGCCCTAGTGTTACTTGCCTAGGTGAAATACGGATGA
Source organism: Pseudoalteromonas sp. BMB (assembly GCF_001709235.1). Lineage (NCBI taxonomy): Bacteria > Pseudomonadati > Pseudomonadota > Gammaproteobacteria > Alteromonadales > Pseudoalteromonadaceae > Pseudoalteromonas > Pseudoalteromonas sp. BMB. Next base: position 68,390 of record NZ_MBQA01000013.1, on the reverse strand, counting down.
AATGGCTTGCAGCCATAGGGTTCATTTTTTGCTCGGCAAAGTTGGCATAACCACCTTCTTTAAGTGCTAGCTTCTCTTGAAATTCAAGTCGATAAGATTTGGTCACATCACCATTATTAATGATTGTAACCCTCTCAATTCTCTGACGCTCTTCGAAAGCAACCCGTGTTGGGGTGATCATCAGATTGGCGCTTACTTTACAGCAACAAAACAAAAGCAGCGTTAATATTAATTTATTCATAATTTAGTAAGACAAAGTTATTTCAACGTTCAAGGTTTGCACCCCATCCGAAAGCGATTTACCGTTGCCAGCAAAACGCAATTGACCACCGACCTTAAACTCACCAGACCCAACACTATCGGTGTAAATCGCCTTCTCGTGATACAGCTCTGTCAATTGGAAGGCATCGGATGCACCAAGATTCCAATAGCCAAACCAGTCATTGTAAACGGTCGATTGGACGCTAATTTGGCGATTACGAGGAAAATCGGTCAAGAGGATTTCTGCCGCATGACCAAACTCTACGAATAGAATATTGCTTGAAGTTTGTGGCCTAACATTAGGTTCTATCGTCACTGTGCCTGCGCTATTTTGGTCAATAATCGCAATAGTGCCAAAGCTCAATTTCTTAACGACCGATATATCTTGAGCTTTGGCCAAGTGACTGGCAAAAAGCAATGCCAGTACCATGTAACGCCACATGTTCTAGTAAGCGATTTCGATATCAACTTTACTGGTGTATACACCACCGCCATACGTATCTGTTCCAGAAAGTGCTTTCGTACTTAATGTCGCACCAACTGAAAGCGTTGCGGCACCATTTGCATCAACCCTGAACTTGTTGTTTGTCACTTCACTATTAGGCTGAGCACCGCTCACCACATAAAACTCAAAATCCTTTAAATCAAAAGAGGCATTACCTACGCTATCAACCGTAGTTGCGGCTGGAACCGTAATCGTTAACTCAGTATTTGGCGCGGCATCGGTGATATTGATAGAGCCAGCTCCACCTGTACTAATAAGGTTTATTATTGCATCACCAGTATTCTTGATTTCAGGATCGGTCAATGTTGGATCCGCCTCAATCTTTATAGTGGCGACATCCGCTGCATCGCCCTGCACTCGAATGATACCGAAATCAAGCGGATCACCGGCTTCAGCTGAAAATAAGTTTTTAACTTCTACTTTAACTTCAAGACGAGCAGTATCCTTAGCAATTGCTGAAGAAGTAAGTAAAGCAGCGGAAATAGAGCTTGCAATAAGCGCAGATTTAATCAGTGTTTTCATCTTTAAATTCCTTTAGAGGTCATTTTTATCATCACCGCAATACCGTTTTTGGTGACTTATTGTTTATCGTTCCCAAATGGGAAAACTTTAGTGAAAATTAAAGCATTAATCTTCTACAATCAATGCTTTGGATAGAAAATAGTCTACAGTAGACTTTTGCTTCTTGAGTTGATCTTAATCCTGAAACTGTTGCCCAATCTCGCATTTCAAACGCTTGAATTTGCAATTCTGCCTCAGAAAATATACTAGGAAACTTTCGCTTTACTGCCGCTAATAGCGCTTGATGCTGCTCAACTTGAGGCATGGAATTGATAGATAGGGGAAACAACTTGAGTTGAATTCCAGTCGTTTGATTCGCCTTTTGTTTACTCGCTGAATAACGCTTAACCTCTACGTCAGTATTCGATGTTGCTTGGATATTATTGACGCTTGCTTGAGACTCTAACAAAGTCAGCAAGTTTGTGAGATCCTGCTCTAACGAGCTCAATCGCTCAATACTTTTGAGCTGCTGCTCACTTAACAGCGAAGGCTCTTTAGATGAATGACTACAGCCACCTAAGGTGATTAAAGAGCCGAGTAGTAAAAATTTAAAAAACCGAATATCCACAATAAGTTATAACAAAAATCCATTTTCTGCTATGGTACATAAATCGCGGTAAATAACCAAATGCTTTTACCGCAAATATCGGTACATTTAACTTTATGTAATTACCTTTTAGCAATTAAATCGATAAGAGAAGCAAGCTCAGTTGAATACTCTTCTCTTCGCATCGCATGCTCAACTATCGCTTTTAAATAGCCAATTTTACTTCCGCAATCATGGCTTTTTCCACGTAGCGAGTATGCATCAACTTGCTCTCGCTCCATCAACATGGCAATCGCATCGGTCAATTGAATTTCACCACCAGCACCTAACGGTGTTTTTGCCAAAAGTGGCCAAATAGATTTATTTAACACGTAACGACCAACAACAGCTAAGTTTGAAGGTGCACTTTGCAGTTCAGGCTTTTCGACAATAGACTGCATCGCGCCTGACTCTCCTTGCGCGAGTGCTGCTCCTCCCAAGTCCACAATACCAAACTGAGAAACGAGTTCAGGCGCTACCGCTTCTACCATCACTTGGCTATTACCTGACGCTTTAAAACGCGCGATCATATCAGCAAGATTATCTTTTGTTAGATCGCATGCAGCGTCATCGACTAATACGTCAGGCAGCATAACCACAAAGGGCTCATCGCCAATCACAGGGGCAGCGCAATTGATGGCATGACCAAGACCTCGAGCCTCACCTTGACGCACATGGATCAGCGTAACGCCTTTGGGGCATATAGATTGTACTTCCTCTAGCAATTGACGCTTCACCCGTTTTTCCAGTGTCGCTTCCAGCTCAAAGCTCTTATCGAAGTGGTTTTCAATTGAGTTTTTACTTGAATGGGTTACCAGTACAATTTCTTTGACGCCAGCCGCCGCAGCTTCATCTACTACATACTGGATCAGAGGCTTATCGACAATTGGCAACATTTCTTTTGGAATGGCCTTCGTCGCGGGTAACATGCGAGTGCCAAGACCCGCCACTGGAATAACGGCTTTCATAAATGCTCCTAAATCGCGACCGGTGCTTTTATATGCGGGTGACATTCGTAATTCACCAACTCAAAGTCTTCAAACTTAAAACCAAATATGTCTTTTACTTGAGGGTTGATCTGCATTTGCGGCTTCGCAAACGGCGCTCGGCTTAGCTGCTCTTCAACTTGTTCCATGTGGTTTAGGTATAAATGGGCATCGCCGAAGGTATGTACAAAATCACCCACTTCTAAGTCACAAACTTGTGCAATCATCATCGTTAACAGCGCATAGCTTGCGATGTTAAAGGGCACACCTAAGAAAATATCCGCACTGCGCTGATAAAGCTGACAGGAAAGCTTGCCATCTAGTACATAAAATTGGAATAACGTGTGGCAAGGTGGCAACGCCTGTTTGCCCATCGCTGCATTTTCTTTCGGTGAATAGTTAGTATCAGGTAAAAGCGCAGGGTTCCAAGCACTCACAATCAGGCGACGAGAGTCAGGGTTGGTTTTGATTTGCTCTACAACATCTTTGATTTGATCTATCACTTCACCATTTGGCCCCGTCCAAGAGCGCCACTGGCTACCATAAACCGGCCCTAAGTCCCCGTCATCCGTTGCCCAGCCATCCCAAATGCTAACGCCATTTTCCTTTAGGTATTTGATGTTAGTATCGCCTTGCAAGAACCAAAGTAGCTCGTGAATAATCGAGCGTAGATGACACTTTTTCGTCGTTACAAGCGGAAAGCCTTCTTGCAAGTTGAAGCGCATCTGGTATCCAAAAACACTCACTGTGCCAGTGCCAGTGCGGTCTTCTTTTTTTGTGCCATTATCACGCACATGGCGCATCAGTTCTAAATATTGCTTCATTGTTCGCTACTCTTTAACTTTTAACTTGCCCGGTAGATGGGTTGCTACCTTCACGCTTATATGCCCACACCATAAGGATAGCGCCTGCAATCACCATAGGGAGGGATAAGATCTGACCTTGAGAAATAAAGCCACCATATAAGCCAATATGTGCATCTGGTTCACGGAAATACTCGATTGAGAAGCGGAAGACACCGTAACCGGCTAAAAATAGACCTGCTACACTGCCCGCTGGGCGCGGTTTTTTCCTAAACCATACCAACATCACAAACAATACCAACCCTTCAAAAAACGCTTCATAGAGTTGTGATGGGTGGCGCGGCTGTGGTCCGCCCGTTGGGAAAATAAATGCCCAAGGAACATCCGTTACGCGACCCCATAATTCGCCATTAATGAAGTTACCGATACGACCAGCAAAAAGCCCCACAGGCACCATAGGAACGACAAAGTCACCTACCGATAAAATCGAACGTTTGTTTTTAAGCGCATACACGATAATCGCCGTGATAACGCCCAATGCGCCGCCATGGAAAGACATACCGCCTTGGTCCACCCTAAACAAATAAAGCGGGTTTTCAATAAAATGAGAGAATTGATAAAACAACACGTAACCAATTCGCCCGCCCAAGATCACGCCGAGCATACTGTAAAAAACTAGGTCGCCAACTTGGTCTTTATTCCAACCAGAGTTTGGTTTTTTTGCTTCTTTCCCTGCCCACCACATGGCGAACATAAAGCCGATTAAATACATTAATCCATACCAACGAACACTTAACGGTCCGATGGAAAAAATCACAGGGTCTATCTGTGGAAACTGCAAAGCCATAGCCTTTCCTTAATTCATTAACATATTGCCAGCGATAACAATGAGTAACGCCGCAAACACTTTCTTAATCGTTGTGACAGGTAAGTGGTGCGTAGCTTTAGCACCAATAGGCGCCATAAACCATGAAGTTGCCACTATACCAAACAAAGCCGGTAAATAGACAAAACCTAAAAATCCATGTTCAATATCCACATGTTGGCTGCCAGAGGCGATATAGCCAAAGGAGCCAAAGATAGCAATAACAATACCACTGGCAGACGCACATCCTATCGCTTTTTTCATATCAACAGAGAAAAATGTCAGTAGTGGGACGATTAATGCTCCCCCGCCGATACCAATCATTGCAGACAGCGCCCCCGTTACCGAGGTTAGCATCGCAAGTATCGGTCCTTGTGGTATAACTCTGGTTGATTGTGGCGGTCTTCTGGAGCTCCACGCCATTTTCAATGCAATGCCTACAACACTAACCACAAAAATAATTCTGACCAGTTTTTCAGGCAACATCACTGCGGCAAAACCACTGCCCAACGCGCCGACTGCCACACCTAACATCACCCATGGAGCAATGTGCCATGGAACATTGTCATTTTTATGATGCGCTTTGGCTGAAGATGTCGAAGTGAAAATAATGGAGGCGAGAGACGTCGCAATTGCAACTAACACCACTTGATCTGTGGGTATAACATTAAATTTGGTCAAGATGACAGATAAAATAGGGACTATCAGCAGCCCGCCGCCGATACCAAGCAGACCTGCCAAAAAGCCAACTGCACAGCCGAGCAAAGCGCAAAGTACAACGATGAGTATAATAGTTTCCATCAACAAGCTCTTATTCTTATAGCGCCGTAATGGTAGCGTAAATAGCCTTAAGAAGCACCCTTTGCTTGGTGGCTGGTATAGAGTAATTCTGCAAAATGATGCTCTATCATGAATTCTTTAATAATTCGGCGCACTTGCTTAGATGATGGTTGTGCTAAACACCTTTCAAGTAAAGCTTCCATATCCGTTACTCTCAGTCTACGTAACACCCATTTTACTTTGTTCAGTGATGAGATATTCATGCTCAAACGGCGATACCCCATTGCAATAAGCAAGATTGCTCCCTCAGGCTCACCACCTAACTCTCCACACAGGCTAAAAGGCAGTTCGTGTAATTCACACTGCTGTGCAATCTGGTTTAACACTCGTAATACACTGGGATGATAAGGGTCAAAAAGATCCGCCACTTGTGCGTTGGTTCTATCAACGGCTAATAAATATTGCGTCAAATCATTACTGCCCACAGAGCAAAAATCGATTTTTTTCGACCACTCAGGTAACAAGTACACGCTAGACGGTACTTCAAGCATTACGCCGATTTCTGGCCGATCAATGGTATAAAAAGGATCAGCCCATTCGTCTTGCAGCTCAAAACAAGCCTGCTCAATGAGTGCCATCGCTTCATCTATTTCCTCACTATGACCCACCATCGGCAACATGATCTGTAAGTTGCCAAGACCCGCGTTTGCTTTGATCATCGCTTTGATTTGATCCAAGAAAAGCTCGGGGTGATCCAGCGATACACGAATGCCCCGCCATCCTAAAAATGGGTTTTCTTCTTTGATATCAAAGTAATCTAGAATTTTGTCGCCACCGATGTCTAAAGTCCGCATCACTACGGGCTCAGGGTGATAACGTGATAACACCTCGCGATACCAGACTTCTTGCTCCGATTGTGTTGGGAATTGGCCTTTTTGCATAAACCAAGACTCAGTACGATAAAGACCAACGCCATCGCAATAACTGGCGCTTAATGTCTCGGTCGATAGATCAAGCCCAGCATTTAAGAGTAAATTTATACGCTCACCATCGAGTGTAATAGGCGGCAAATCATGTTCCGCTTCAAACTTATCATGCAGAATGTTGTCTTTACGTTTGATTTCAACGTACTCATTGACCAACATTTGCGAAGGCGAAATATAAAGCCGCCCAGAATACGCATCCATGATCATGGACTTACCATCAAACTGTAATAATGGAATGTCTTCTATGCCCCAAATAGCGGGGACGCCCATCGCGCGAGTCAGAATGGAAGCATGAGAGTTGGCCGAGCCATGCACACTGACTACCCCTTTGAGCTTTTCTTTTGGTACTTGCGCTAACATAGTCGGGGTCAAGGTATGGGCGATTAGAATCGTATTATCTGGATAGTGTTTAACAGCTTGCTCAGTTGAGACTAAATGTTGGAGCACGCGCAGGCCAATATCATTAACATCAATCGCTCGCTCTTTGATATAAGGGTCACTCATCATATCAAACTGAGCCACAAGCTTTTCGATAACAAGCTTTAGCGCGGTTTTTGCGTTCCAGCCTTGTTGTATCTCAGACTCCACTTGTTTACCTAAACTCTTGGCATCCAAAAGTTGTTGGTAAACCTCAAACACAGCTACCGCTTCTTTTGGAATATCATCACTCAAGGTTTTGGCTAAAATATGGAATTCTTGCCGAGTCGCGGCCACCGCTTGATGAAACAGCTGAATTTGCTGCTGAATATTGTCACTATGCTGCGGTTCAATACTCGTAAAATCAATATGGGGTAACACCACATAACCATCACCTAAGGCAATACCAGGTGCACTCGATACCCCTTTTAACACTGAGGTTCTGTGACTGCTTGCATCTTGTTGAAGTAAAGTTTGGATCTCGGTGTTGGCAAGCTGTGAAGCCAATTGCGCTGAAAGCGTAATAAGAAAGGACTCTTCATCATGGCTAAATACACGAGCAACCTTTTGCTGCACCACAATAACCCCAAGCACTTTACGCTGGTGTACAACGGGCACTGATAAGAAAGCATTGTAGCCTTCTTCATTGACCTCAGGTGACAATTTGAATCTTGGATGTGATTGGGCGTGGGCAACGTTAATTGGCTCTTCACGCTGGGCAACAAGACCGACTAGGCCTTCGGTAAATCCCATTCGGAATTTTCCGATTGCTTCAGGGTTTAAGCCATCCGTTGCCATCAGGATAAAGTTATCTTGACTGTAATCGGCAAAATAAACTGAGCAGCATTCAGTGTGCATGGCATCTTTGACCATAGTAACAAAGCAATTTAACGCGCTTTGTAGGTCACTTTGCTGTGCCACTGACTCAGCAATCGATCTTAACGTTGCTAACACCTGCTGCTCCTATTTTTATCGTTTTGTGCGCCAGAAATCCTTCTGCCCTTGCTGTTCACGTTTACCAAATGGCATCGCAAACGGAGCGAATTCCTTCATCACTCGACGATAGACATCACGCTTAAACGATACAACTTGACGTACTGGATACCAATAGCTAACCCAGCGCCAATCATCAAACTCAGGGTGATGCGTACGTAATAAGTCTACGTCTTCATCTTTACACCTAAGTTTCAATAAAAACCATTTCTGCTTTTGCCCGATACAAACTGGGCTTGAATCTCGTCTAATTAACCTTTTTGGTAGTTTGTAACGTAACCAATGTTTAGAACTTGCTACTATTTCAACATCTTCTGGCCTAAGTCCAACTTCTTCATGAAGTTCACGATACATCGTTTGCTCAGGTGTTTCCCCTTGATCTATTCCGCCTTGAGGAAATTGCCAAGAGTGTTGTCCGTAACGACGGGCCCAAAAAACCTGCCCCTGATTATTACAAATCACTATTCCGACATTGGCACGAAACCCTTCGGCATCAATCACCTTAGTGCCTCATTTATAAGTCGATTTTTAATGATTGTTCCACAACTCCCGCGTCACGGCAAATTTAATTCCATTCTATACCTAAATTATCTCAGCATACTCTCAAGTTACCCACAACTTGTGCATAACTAAGTATTTTTCAGTTCAAATTACGAACAAATCCACAATTACACACTTCAAACTCTAGGTTTTCCACATATTCTGTGGATAATTATGTTTATAGTCTTGTATTTATCCAAAGCCATAAGATTTTCAAGCCACTCCGACTGTAGCAAAATAAAAATAACTTCATATTTATCATATAGATAATAAAGTTATTACTTTAACCATATGTTGAAATAACAAGCCGCACTTAAGTTGAGCGCAAAATAACCAACTTACTTCACCACATGATTTCTTTTATAATCGTGTTTTTAAGGGATAGACTCAGGAGTATCGCTTGCCACCAGTTACACCACCACGCTCTGTGGGCGAACTTATGCAACGTGTTGAAAACATAGCCGGTTTAACATTGGGTGAACTTGCTCAGCAGCGCTCGTTTAAAACACCACAAGACTTGCTCAAAGAAAAAGGCTGGGTAGGACAACTCATAGAAGCAGCCTTAGGTGCCACCGCGGGCTCAAAGCCTGTGCCTGATTTTGAGCATATTGGCGTTGAACTCAAGACTTTGCCAATAAGCTATCAAGGCAAACCGCTAGAGACTACCTATGTTTCTGTCGTGCCGCTGACTCAGTTAACAGGATTAACGTGGGAAGCGTCGAGTGTTAAAAAGAAATTAGCTCACGTTCTTTGGCTACCCATATTAGCCGAACGAGAAATTCCTTTAATAGATAGGGTTATTGGACACGGCTTCTTATGGCGGCCAGACGCGCATCAAGAACAGTTGTTACGAAGAGACTGGGAAGAACAAATCGAGTTAATCGCTACAGGTCACGTAGAGCAAATCTCAGGGCACCTTGGCGAAGTCATGCAGATAAGGCCAAAGGCAGCAAATGCCAAAGCGCTCACTGACGCCATAGGGCCGAACGGTAAAATAGTGCAAACTTTGCCAAGAGGTTTTTATTTGAAAATCAATTTCACTCAATCGATATTAGCGCAAGAGTTTGGTGCTTAAAAACACCTGTTGACTTTTTGTACAAAAAGTACAAATGTAAAACAACCAACATCTTGTATAGATTTGGTTAACATTTATATTTTTATAGAAGGAGACGACAATGAAATTAAAGTTCAACAAAAAATCGATTAAAGAACTTAGTGTGAACAAAACACTTGCTACTAAGATGACGCCGGCTGTTGCTGGAGGTAATGGTCCTGCAACGATGGATGATGCTTGTAATTCACTTCAAGTCTGTTGGACATTTAGAAATGGCCAAGCAAATTGTGAGATTTGGGGTGATGACCGCTAGCAATAAAAAACGCCAGTAGCTAAACTGGCGTTTTTACAATACATCAAGTAATGCTAATTACTGACCTTTGATTTCACTACGGCCTTTGTATACTGCTTTTTCACCTAGCGCTTCTTCAATACGTAGCAATTGGTTGTACTTAGCTACACGATCCGAACGGCAAAGTGAACCTGTCTTAATTTGACCTGCAGCTGTCGCCACTGCTAAATCAGCAATGGTAGCGTCTTCGGTCTCACCAGAGCGGTGTGAAATAACGGCAGTAAAGCCAGCATCTTGCGCCATTTTGATGGCATCAAGCGTTTCAGACAGTGAACCAATCTGGTTGAATTTAATCAAGATTGAGTTACCAATGCTTTCTTCAATACCACGCTTTAAAATCTTAGTGTTAGTAACAAAGAGATCATCACCCACTAGCTGAACTTTATCGCCAATTTTATCTGTTAGGACTTTCCAACCAGCCCAGTCGCTTTCGTCGAGGCCATCTTCGATTGATACAATTGGGTAACGTGCTGCAAGATCGGCCAAGAAGCCTGCAAAACCTTCCGAGTCGAATGTTTTACCTTCGCCCTTTAGGTCATACTTGCCATCGACATAAAACTCAGACGCTGCACAGTCAAGTGCTAGTGTTACGTCTTTGTTCATTTCGTAGCCAGCTGCTGCAACCGCTTCAACAATCACTTCTAGCGCTTCTTCATTTGATTTAAGGTCTGGAGCAAAACCACCTTCATCACCAACTGCAGTGTTCAGGCCACGAGACTTAAGTACGTTTTTCAGGCTATGGAAGATTTCAGCACCCATACGTAGTGCTTCACGGAAGCTCTTTGCGCCAACAGGCTGAACCATAAACTCTTGAATATCAACGTTGTTATCCGCGTGCTCACCACCATTGATAATGTTCATCATCGGAACTGGCATTGAGTACTGACCTGCTGTACCGTTGATGTCTGCGATATGCTCGTATAGCGCCACGCCTTTGTCTTGTGCAGCTGCTTTTGCTGTTGCTAGAGATACCGCAAGGATGGCATTCGCACCTAGTTTTTCTTTGTTTTCAGTGCCGTCTAAGTCCAACATGATTTGGTCGATTGCACGTTGCTCTAGCGCGTTTTGACCTTCAAGTGCTGCCGCGATTTCGTTATTTACGTAGTTTACCGCTGTTAATACACCTTTACCTAAGTAACGAGACTTATCACCGTCACGTAGCTCTAGTGCTTCACGGGTACCCGTAGATGCACCTGATGGCGCACATGCACGGCCCCATGCACCAGACTCTAGGTGTACGTCCGCTTCTACTGTTGGGTTACCGCGTGAGTCCATAACTTCACGGCCAATCACTCTAACGATTTTTGACATCTTGATTCCTCTTATTCCCAAAGTGGTGTGTGTTGCACTGCTTCTGTCGCAGGCGAATTCAGGGTCAATAAACCCGCTTTAAAGTTTGCCTTATCTCTGTTGCTTCGCAAAGTGAAGAATTTACACGTATCACATTGACGCGCCGGCAGATAAGAAAAAGTTTGGCGATAAACACTACACTTAGCGCCTATTGCAAAACCTTCTGCAACAAAAAAGCCGTGCAAGAGCACGGCTTTTTTCTTATTACGAAGATGCTTTTTGGTGGCTGTATGCCGCCGCAACAAAACCTTCAAATAATGGGTGACCATCACGAGGCGTTGACGTGAACTCAGGGTGGAACTGAGCCGCGATAAACCAAGGGTGATCTTTATTCTCGATAATCTCAACTAGTTTCTTGTCTTCTGACAGACCAGTAAATTGCAGACCCGCTTTTTCAAGCTCAGCAACATAGTTGTTGTTTACTTCGTAGCGGTGACGGTGACGCTCAACGATTTCGGCATTACCGTATACTTCACGTACCTTAGAGCCCTCTTTTAAGTGGCAAAGCTGCGCGCCAAGACGCATAGTGCCACCAAGATCAGAGTCGTGGTCACGTACTTCAATCTTACCGTCTGCATCTAACCACTCAGTGATCAGACCAACTACTGGGTGTGGGCTTTCAAGATCAAATTCAGTTGAGTTAGCATCAGTCAGACCTGCAACGTTACGCGCATACTCGATTAACGCAACTTGCATCCCTAAACAAATGCCTAGGTATGGTACTTTGTTTTCACGTGCATATTTTGCAGCTAAGATCTTACCTTCAACGCCACGGTTACCAAAGCCACCTGGTACTAAGATAGCATCAAGGTGCTCAAGTAACTCAGTGCCTTTGCTCTCGATATCTTGAGAGTCAACATATTCAATATTCACCGTTAAACGGTTTTTCAAACCAGCATGCTTCAATGCTTCGTTAACTGATTTATATGCGTCCGGTAATTCGATGTATTTACCAACCATACCAATTGTCACTTCACCAGTAGGGTTTGACTCTTGATAAAGTACTTGTTCCCACTCAGATAAATCCGCTTCCGGACGTTCAAGGTAGAAACGACGACAAATGATGTTATCAAGCTCTTGCGATTTCAATAGCGCAGGGATCTTATAAATACTGTCTACGTCTTGTAGCGAGATAACTGCTTTTTCTTCCACATTAGTGAATAGGGCAATCTTCGCGCGCTCGTTCGCTGGTAGTTTACGATCTGAACGACAGATCAAAATATCAGGTTGAATACCGATTGAACGAAGCTCTTTCACTGAGTGCTGAGTTGGCTTAGTTTTCACTTCACCCGCAGGGCCTAAGAAAGGCACTAGCGTCAAATGCATAAACAAAGCGCTCTCACGACCAAGCTCTGTGCCTAGCTGGCGAATTGCTTCTAGGAAAGGTTGTGACTCGATATCACCAACCGTGCCACCGATCTCTACGATAGCAACATCATGGCCTTCCGCGCCTTCAAGCACGCGACGCTTGATGTCGTTTGTGATGTGAGGAATAACCTGAATAGTGGCACCTAAGTACTCACCTCTACGCTCTTTGCGCAACACGTCTTCAAATACACGGCCTTGTGTAAAGTTGTTACGCTTGGTCATTTTAGTGCGAATAAAACGCTCGTAGTGACCAAGATCAAGGTCGGTTTCCGCGCCGTCTTCGGTTACGAATACTTCACCGTGTTGGATAGGGCTCATAGTCCCAGGGTCAACATTGATGTAAGGATCCAGCTTTAGAATCGTTACTTTCAAGCCACGTGCTTCTAAAATAGCGGCTAAAGAAGCAGCTGCAATACCTTTACCCAAGGAGGATACTACTCCGCCCGTTACGAAGATAAATTTTGTACTCATGCGAACCCTAGAAATTTCAGGAAAATTGGAATTTAAATAAGAATCAAGACGGGGCGATAGTATAGCAAAAGCACCTAAGTCATTCCAGCTAAAAATGACTTAGCACGGTAATATATTTTATCAGGAGGTCGTTTTAAGTAACGAACAAACCGTAAAATCAGTCTCTGTTTTTACTGCGTTGACGACGTTTCACTGTCTCCCAAGCATCATCCATCTCCTCCAAGCTCGCATCTTTAAGTGATAGTGAGGACTCATTCAAAACGGCTTCGACTTGCACAAAGCGATTTCTAAATTTCTCGTTGGCTTGACGTAGCAGCTGCTCCGGATCTCGTTTTATATGTCGGCTCACATTTACAGTTGCAAACAACAAGTCGCCCACCTCTTCCGCCGTATGTTCAGAGAGTGGATCAACTTGCAGCGCCTCGCTCACCTCTGCGACTTCCTCTTGTACTTTATCCCACGCGCCGTGGTAACTTGGCCAGTCAAATCCAAGTTTGGCTGCTTGCTTTTGAATTTTGTAGGCTTTTGATAATGCTGGCAAGCTGCTTGGAATATCCGCCGCGAACGCCCCTTGTTTTTGTGCCTGTTTTTCTTGCTGTTTAATGGCGTGCCATTGCTGTTCAAGCTCTGCTTCGCTTAAGCTTTCCTGCTTTTCAAATACATGGGGGTGACGTCTCACTAATTTGTCATTGAGGGTTTGCACTATGTCAGCAAAATCAAACAACCCCTGCTCTTTTCCAAGCTGAGCATAAAAAATCACTTGGAACAGCAAGTCCCCCAACTCTTCTTTTAAGTGAGCAAAGTCGCCTTGCTCGATAGCATCGGCAACTTCGTGTGCTTCTTCTAACGTATGAGGGACAATGGTTTTAAAGGTTTGCTTCTTATCCCAGTCGCATCCAGTGCTTGGGTCGCGCAGCTGCGACATAATCTCTAGCAGCTGCTCTATCCCCGTTGCTGTAGAAGGCTTAGAGTCGTTTGGCATCAAAAACACCTTCGATTTGCATCAATTTAGTCAGCAAGCGATGCATAGCAGAAAGGTCATCCACCTCTACCTTCATCATAAATACTGCTACGTTTTTATCGTCTTGTGTTTGTACGTTCATATTGAGCACATTGACTTTTTCATTGGCAAGCACAGAGCTAATGTCTCGGATCAGCCCTTGGCGGTCGTGTGCTTCAATTTTTAATGTAATGGCGTACGACGCTTTAACATCATCTGACCAACTGACCGCAATCTCACGCTCTGGATGTACATCCGTAATATGAGCAAACGACTCACAATCAGAGCGATGCACAGCAATACCTCGCCCTTGCGTGATGTAACCCACAATTTCATCGCCCGGTACCGGCTCACAGCATTTCGCCATATGACTCATCAAGCTGCCAACCCCATCAACGACCACTGCGTTTTTGTCGCCTTTCGTGTGTTTTGGCGAGGAGATTTTTAACTTAGGTGTATCCTCAGGTTTATCTTGAACGTAGTTCAGGAATTGGTTGATACGAATATCACCGGCACCAATCGCCACCATTAAATCGTCGAGCTCTTTAAAGTTAAAGCGGTCAATCGCGGGTTCTAAATCTTTATAGGTAATATCTAGTTTTTGCAGATGACTATCTAAAATTTCCTTACCCGCTTGAAGATTTTTGTCTCTATCTTGCTGCTTAAACCAGTGATGGATCTTACTGCGCGCTCTTGAAGAATGAATATATCCCAGCGACGGGTTTAACCAATCTCGACTTGGTGAAGCATTTTTCTGGGTAAGAATTTCTACCTGATCGCCTGTGCGCAATGTGTAAGTGAAAGGCACTATTTTACCAAACACTTTTGCACCAATGCAGCGATGTCCAACATTGGAATGAATGTAGTATGCGAAGTCGAGTGGCGTCGAGCCTAGCGGCAAATCAAAGATATCGCCCTTGGGCGTGAATACATAAACACGGTCTTCGACAACCTGATTCTTCAGCTCATCTGCTATTTCACTGCCATCTACCACTTCTTCTTGCCACTGCAACAGTTTGCGTAGCCAGCTAATTTTTTGCTCGTATCCTGAGTTTCTGCCCGGCAATGCACCTTCTTTGTACATCCAATGTGCCGCCACCCCAAGCTCTGCATCTCGATGCATGGCCTCAGTGCGAATTTGGATTTCTACCGTTTTGCCCTCAGGACCAAATACCACGGTGTGGATAGACTGATAGCCGTTTTGCTTAGGCGTAGCAATATAGTCGTCAAACTCTTTGTTTAAATGCCGCCAGCTGGTGTGCACAATACCCAAAGCGGCGTAGCAATCTTGAATTTCATCTACCACCACACGCATCGCGCGAATGTCGAACAACTGTTCGAATTCATAGCTTTTCTGCGCCATTTTTTTATAAATGCTGTAAATATGCTTAGGGCGACCGTAGACCTGCGCTTTAATGCCTGCATCCGCAAGTTTTTGTGCCACCGAATTAACCATATTCTCCATATAAGCTTCGCGGTCTAGGCGTTTATCAGAAAGCTTCTTGGCAATAGACTTATACGTATCCGGATGCAAATAACGGAAAGAGAGATCTTCAAGTTCCCATTTTAATTGGCCAATCCCCAAACGGTTCGCAAGTGGCGCAAAAATATTGGCTGCGGCTTTTGCAGCAACGACTCTTTCTTCTTCCGATGCTTTCTTAACCGCACGTAAATGGCAGATTTGCTCAGCAAGCTTAATCACCACGGCACGCACATCTTCCACCATAGCGAGTAACATACGGCGGATGTTGTCGACTTGTACCTTACCCGAGCTTTGGTGTGCTAAAGTGCTGATGGTGTCCATATTCTCCACCCCTCTTAAAAGCAGAGAGATATTTTTGCCAAGCGCTTCCTCTACTTGCTCAAGGGACAACTTTCCAGCAACAAAATAAGGAGTTAAAAACGCAGTTGCTAAAGATTCGCTATCAAAATTTAAGTCTGCAAGGATCTCGACCATTTCGATGGCATTATTGAGATGTTCCGTTGACTCATCCGCGGGACAAAGTTCATAGGCCTTTTGCAGCCAGTCCCTTTGATCCTCTGACAAGTTTAAGATAGTGAGTCGCGCATCAAACTCTAGTGGCAAAGTGGTTTGATGCGACTGCCGAGTAGCAACCATGTTTTGATACCTCCTTAAAATTACTTACCCGCCTCATTTTCGGGTAAATTATCTAGCCTAATGCTCGGGCAATAACGGCCTCAAAGCTCAGGTTATTTACACTGTTTTTTAAATAGCGCCATGGTTTCGATATGTCCCGTGTGGACAAACATATTCATTAAGCCAAGCTTCTCTAATTCAAAGCCTGCCTGTGCTATTACCGAAGAATCACGCGCCAGTGTCACAGGATCACATGACACGTATAAAATACGGCTAAACTGCGTCAACGGTAATTGCTGTAGAACCTCAAGTGCACCTGGCCTTGATGGATCCAGCACCAACACATCCAGATTTGCGTCGAACCAAGCAGCCTCTGTAATCGACTGTGTTAGATCAAAACAGTGAAACTGAACATTACTGATTTGATTAGTTTGCGCATTTTGCTGAGCCATTGCAACCGATTGCGCTTCACCTTCTACCCCAATCACATTTTTTGCTTGTTTTGCGAGCACCAAAGAGAAATTTCCCACCCCACAGAAAAGGTCGAGCACACTTTCATCGTTACTCAGCAGTAGCCAGTCTGTCGCTTGGCGCAGCATTGCTTCGTTTACTGATTGATTCACTTGAATAAAGTTGTTCAATTTAAACTCAAGTGTTAAGTCAAATTCACCAAGGTGATAGTGCGGCAACTGGGAATACACAACTGGCATCTCGCCATCGTCGAACAGGACCTGACAATTCTCCAGCTCGTTTTGTAGCGTTTCACGAGTCGAAGCGGACAGTGGCTTTGTATGACGACACAACACATAATTATGATTATCGGCCTGACAAAGCTGAATATGACTGATCAGCCTAAACTCACTTAGCGACTGTGCAAGCGCACTTAGCGTGTTAACAATACGCTCAAAAGGCGACACCAATACGTCACATTGTGCTATTTCGATAATCTGCTTCGACTGACTTGCTCTAAAGCCCAACTTCACGCTTTTGCTTTGTTTATCATAAATACATGCCAAACGAGCTGCACGACGATAATGAAGCGGCATTGAGGTGATCGGTGCTTGCCATGGTAAGTGTTTGATATTGGCAAAACGTGCAAAAAGTTTTTCAACTGCATGCTGCTTTTCATTGAGCTGACCATCAACACTTTGATGCTGCAAGCTACAACCACCACACTGCTGGTAATGCGGGCAAAACGGCTTAACACGCTCATTAGAGGCATTAAGTACTTTGGTCATCTTCGCTTCCAACAGTTTAGACTTGGCCTGTACAACCTGTGCTCTCACTCGCTCACCAGTCAAGGCACCAGCCACAAAACAGACCTTACCTTCATGACGAGCAACACCTCGCCCCTGATGATCCATTGACTCTATGTTTAATTCTATTTGCTTTGACGGCTTAGCAGCTTTCTTAGCACGAAAAATCTGTGCCATTGGGTTCCTCATTTGTTTGCTTATCACGTCGGTAAAAGATAATCTTAGTTACAGATTTCTCTGCACTTTTTTGACCCTATGACAAAATTAAACCTGCGTGACAGTATTTTACTACTCACTCTTTTGCCAACCCTTTTGGTTGGCTTGCTACTTGGTGGTTATTTTACTATAAATCGCTACGTAGAGCTTGAGGAAATTCTGATAAGTCAGGGAAATCGCATTGCAGATTCTCTGGCTATGTCAGTAGAATACCCAATAGAAAAACAAGATAAAGCGCATTTACACCGCATTTTAAGCCAAGCACACAATAAACACGCACCTCTGGTAAAAAGTATCGCGCTGTTTGATAACCAAAATCAGCTTATTCTTACCAGTAATTATCATAGTGAATTCGACAAATTACATTATTTTGGTGAAGTGCAAAAGCTACAAACCACCGAAGTTACTACACTAAAAAATACCTTTGTGTTTTATTCACCAGTTAAAAACCATTTAGCCAAAAAAACCGATTGGCATAGTGCTGAGCCAGCTACGCTCGCGGTTTTAGTTGTAGAGATCAGTAAAGACCAAGCCTTGATATCGCAGCAGCGCGCGCTGATCTTGAGTGCTATTGTTATTATTTTCTCCTTTTTACTTAGTGTTATGTTGGCCATGCGATTATCACGTATGCTGACCAAACCGATTGCCAGTTTGATTTTAGCCACAGACAAACTCAACGAAGGTAAACAAGACATCGCTATCAATGAGCCGATGCGGGGTGAGTTTGAGCTGTTGCGCCAAGGCTTGATTGTTATTGGCAGAAAGATGGCCAATCAAAAAGACGAAATGCAAAAGCACATTGATCAGGCAACTAGTGATTATCGCGAAACCCTAGAGCAGTATGAAACGCAGAATATTCAGCTCAATATTGCCAAAAAAGAAGCACAAGACGCTAACCGCGTAAAATCGGATTTCTTGGCTAAGATGAGTCACGAACTTAGAACGCCGCTCAATGGGGTCATTGGCTTTACTCGTCAACTTTATAAAACACCATTAAATAAGCACCAAAAAGATTATTTAGATACCATAGAGCTATCCGCAAATAGCCTGCTTACCATCATTAGTGACATCTTGGATTTCTCAAAACTAGAAGCCGGTGCTATGGAGCTGGAGAATATCCAGTTTGAATTACGCGACGCAGTTAATGAAGTCATGACCTTATTAGCGCCAAGTGCCCACGACAAGCAGCTAGAGTTTTCGATTTCTGTTAATCGCCAGGTGCCGGACAACTTAATTGGCGACCCAACACGATTTAAACAGGTATTGACCAATCTAATTAGTAATGCCATCAAGTTCACGGAAAAAGGCTCAGTCAAAGTGGATATTAACCATCGCTTGATGGATGAATCTCAATCCTCGTTGTTAGTGTCTGTCAGCGATACTGGGGTCGGTATTGCGCAGGATAAGCAAGATGCGCTATTTACGCCGTTTGCTCAAGCCGATACCAGTATCACCCGTAAATTTGGCGGCACAGGTCTGGGTCTTATCATCACTAAGCATATTGTTGAGGCGATGAATGGCCGTATCACTCTGAACTCGGCACCTGGAAATGGTACCTGTTTCTCATTTAATGCCGTCTTTGCCCTGCCAAATCGTCTCTACAACGACGATTTGCCAAGCAAACCGCTGGAAAATAAGCGCGTGCTTTACTTCGAACCGCAAGAGCATACTCATTACGCTGTAATGGCCCAGCTACAGGCATGGGATATGCAGGTGACTCGTTGCCTCACCGAAGAAGAGTTTGATACAGCCTTGGCGCAGGATTTTAATTACGATATCTGTCTAATCGGCTCTATGGCGAGCGTCGATCAAATGCAGACGGTCAAGAGTTACATCAAGCAAGCTCGCGGCTCCGCAGACTACTTATACTTGATGGTTAATACCGTGTCTCATAATATGCGTGAGGCGCTTATTGGCAGTGGTGCTGACGCTTGTTTAAGCAAACCACTTAATCACAGAAAACTATGCGAAATGCTTGCAGCACCCTATCGTTTAGACCACCCAGACATGAGTGCCAATGAAATCGAGGCTACCAGTTTACCACTTAAAGTGCTCGTTGCGGACGATAACGATGCTAACTTGAAGTTGATCTGTACTCTGTTAGATGAGCAGGTAGAGGCAATAGATACCGCACATAATGGCGCTCAAGCAGTCAGTTTATGTAAATCAAGGAAATACGACCTGATATTTATGGATATTCAAATGCCCATAATGGATGGTATAAGCGCCTGTAGAAGCATAAGAGATTCGTCCTTAAATGAGGATACCCCTATTATCGCCGTCACCGCACATGCACTTGCTGGCGAAAAAGAGCAACTGCTTAAAGATGGTTTTAGTAACTATATGACTAAACCCATAGATGAAGATATGCTCAAGCAAATTATTTGCGACCATAGCGCATCTTCACCAGTCGCGAGACAAAAAAATATCGAGAGTCATCAGCACAGTGTGCCGCCATTTAATAGCCAAATGTTAGATTGGGGGTTAGCGTTACAGCGAGCGGGTAATAAACCTGATTTAGCATTGGAGATGCTCAACATGCTGCTTTCTAGCGTGCCCGAAACGTTGCAGCAGTTGGAGTCTGCGCAAGACGCAGAGGATCTCCCTACGCTGCTCAAAGTAGTGCATAAGTTTCACGGGGCTTGTTGTTACACAGGCGTACCAACCCTGAAGAAATTGGCTGAAACCATCGAGACGGGATTAAAACAAGAAAAACCACTCAGTGATATCGAGCCTGAGCTATTTGAGCTGG
Organism: Pseudoalteromonas sp. BMB; assembly: GCF_001709235.1. Classification (NCBI taxonomy): domain Bacteria; kingdom Pseudomonadati; phylum Pseudomonadota; class Gammaproteobacteria; order Alteromonadales; family Pseudoalteromonadaceae; genus Pseudoalteromonas; species Pseudoalteromonas sp. BMB. The sequence continues at coordinate 48,190 of NZ_MBQA01000013.1, read as the reverse complement.
TTGATGGACTCACTTTATTGCTTTCTGATTCCGAGCCCACACAATCCAGCTGACCTTTATGTTCACACTCTTCTATTCGCTACTTTCTATGCAAACAACCATGGAAATAGCGAATAGATAGGAAGTGTGGCACATAGCTCCTAACACACCAGTCAACGCTTCCCGACAATTTATTACACTTTCTAACAGCACTTTCCCAAGTCTTGTAACAAACTTCTTACATTCTAAATTCTCACAATCTTTAACTTACGAAAGGAATTCTGTATGTATCTCATCAAGTCAGCACTTACATCTGCTGCCATCTTTACCCTCGCTTTTGCTTCTTGTAGCCACGCCATTGAAACGTCATCTGACGAATGGCAAGTTCGTCTAGGAGGAGGAGCAGCCGCTGCAGATTTGCCATGGAAAGGCATTGAAAGTGAGCTGATCTCAATTCCCATTATCGATATCCAAAAAGGAAACTGGTTTATCAACAAAGACAGCTTAATTGGCTATCGCTTTCCTATTACCGAAGATTTATCTGTCTACTCCGGATTGGGCTATCGTCAAGACGGCTATGACGGCGTGTTCCGAGATGCGAAATCTGAGGACGAGGTTTTTGTAGGATATGACGCACCGGATGGCGATGTTACCGTTAACTATGGCGTCACCTATCTATGGTTTACCCTCGCTGGTCACAGTGATATTTCCGATAATTCAGATTCAACCACGGCTACTTTTTCGGTATCAATCCCACTGTACAACGATGGTCGAGGATTTAAAATCTCGGCAGTAGGTAACGTAGAGTGGCAGCAATCAGATTACGTCAATTATATTTACGGGGTGAGCGGGAAAAACATCGATATAAGCCGTGGTCGAGTGGGCTATTTAACTGCTGATGACGCCGTGAATTATTCGGCAGGGTTTACCGCACATTATCAGTTAAAAACACAACTCAGTTTGGTTGGTGGGATAACACGAACTAAGCTCGATGATGTAATTGCCAATAGTCCTTTGCTAGACAGAGACACCAGTGACCTCGCTTATGTTGGCCTAGTCTATCAATTTTAGGCTGTTGCCCGGGTTAAAATTAAATAAAAAACCCAAGTTAAACTTGGGTTTTTTATCTTAATGCTTATGCACATCATCAAATAGTTTAATCGCTTTCGGCGCTTTCCGCTTCTTGATTATGTAGCTCAAGGCTTGCAGACATCGCAGCTTCACGATTAGACTTTGCCGAATCATTGCGCAGTTCATCAATGTGATTGAGGTAGTTTTGATCAACATCTCCTGTGATGTATTGACCATCAAATACCGAAGTCTCAAAGCGAGCGATCTCTGGGTTTTCTTGACCAACGGCTGCAATCAAGTCGCTTAGGGATTGGTAGATCAAACCGTCCGAGCCAATACTCGCATTGATATCTTCCACTTCACGACCATGAGCGATTAGCTCTGATGCAGAAGGCATATCGATGCCATATACGTTCGGGAATCTTACCTCTGGTGCTGCTGATGCAAAGTACACGTTCTTCGCACCCGCTTCACGCGCCATCTCAACGATTTGCGCTGATGTAGTGCCCCGCACAATAGAATCATCGACAAGTAGCACGTTCTTACCAGCAAACTCTCTGTCAATTGCGTTAAGTTTACGACGTACAGACTTCTTACGCAGCTCTTGGCCCGGCATAATAAAAGTACGGCCAATGTAGCGGTTCTTAACAAACCCTTGACGATAAGGAAGCCCTAGCACGGAAGCAATTTCAAGTGCGATATCACATGATGTTTCAGGGATTGGGATAACCACGTCGATATCTTTATCGCCCCACTCAGTTGCGATTTTCTCACCGAGCTTGGTACCCATATTCACGCGAGTCGCATAAACAGACATTTTATCAATGTTTGAATCTGGACGAGCAAAATATACAAACTCGAAGATACAAGGTGCAAGCGTCGTTTTAGCAGCGCAGATCTGAGAGAAAAACTCACCTTTTTCGGTTACGTAAATAGCTTCACCTGGTGCAACATCTCGCACAAACTCAAAGCCATCCGTTGCCAATGCAACACTCTCTGAAGCGAACATGTATTCCATGCCACGCTCAGTTTCTTTCTTACCGAAAACAAGCGGACGAATACCGTGAGGGTCTCTAAATGCCAAAATACCATGGCCGATGATCATCGCGATACTCGCGTAACCACCAGAAACAATAGACACAACCTCAGTTACTGCCGTAAACATGTCTTCCGCGTCTAATTTCATCTTGTCTGTTTTGCCAAGCTCGTGAGCTAAGATATTCAGCAAGATCTCTGAATCAGACGTAGTATTAACGTGGCGACGCGCTTGAGTAAACAAACGCTCTTTTAATTTTTCTGCATTGGTTAAGTTGCCGTTGTGCGCAAGGGCAATACCAAATGGAGAGTTTACGTAGAAAGGTTGAGCTTCTGCTGAGCTTGAAGAACCAGCAGTAGGATAACGTACATGACCAAGACCAATGTTGCCCTGTAGGCGTTTCATGTGTCTTGTATGAAATACGTCTTTCACTAGACCGTTTGCTTTTCGTAAGCTAAACGTATTGTTGTCAATGGTAATAATGCCAGCCGCATCTTGGCCGCGGTGTTGCAAAACAGTTAAGCCGTCATAAATCGCCTGATTAACAGGAGATGTTCCGACTATCCCAACGATACCACACATTAAAAATTTCCTCGCCGATTAACGGTTTACTGAATCTAAAAAGCTCGAGTTATGTTCAAGATAGGAGAAAAACCACTCTATCACAAAGCCAAATTCAGGAATTAAGTTTGATGTTTTCCACCACTGCGTGTCTGGTGCACTGGTAAACGCATCAAGGAAAAAGAGTAAGGCGCTAACGACTAACACACCTCGAAGTCCACCGAATACAATCCCAAAGATCCTATCGGTGCCTGAGAGCCCAGTTCTTTGAACCAGTTCACTCAAGACATAATTAACAAGCCCACCTAACATCAAGGTCGCAAAAAAGAGTATGGCAATTGCGGCTGCATTTCTTAAAAGGGGTTCTGAAACGAATGTTAGGAAGGTTGCGAGATATTGGTAAAAAATACTAGAGATGAAAAAAGCGCCGATCCATACGACAAGTGACATCGCTTCTTTGACAAAGCCTCGAAGCAAGCCAAAGATAGTCGATAAACCAACAATACCAAGAATGGCGTAATCAACCCAGATCATAGTAACCAATAAGTCGTTAATGTGGGGCGCATTCTAAAAGGTTTGGCATCTAAATGCCAGATCATTTTGTCACTTCAAATTGTGTCAAACGACCATTTAACTTAGTTAATTTCTTTAATTCTGGTAACTTAGCCTCAAGTTCAGCTTTATTTAAAGCTGGTCCGACAAACACTTTTGTCAGTGTACCATTGGGCGTTTTAACGGGTTTAGTAAAGGTTTTAAAGCCATTATCTGCAAGCTTCTTCGTCAATGCATCGACGTTCGACTTATGTGAAAAGCTACCAAGCTGAATGACATAGGCCATTTTTGAAAAGTTAGCAGTCTCAGGACGCGTTAATTTCGCCACCTCAACTTTGTCGGTCGTTGCGACGGGTTTCGCCTCAACTTGTGTAGGTGACGTATCTGATTGCTGCGTATTGGCTAGCGTTGTCTCTTCTGTGCCTTCTAGCTTAGCATCATCGGCGTCAATATCTTCCAGCGGCTCAGAGGGCAACTCAGGCGCAAGCTTGGCTTGCGCATCCACTTTTTCTTGCAGATCAATTGTTTTGAACTCAGGTCTTTCAGGGATCGCTTGAAATCCTTCCTTGTAGTGGACCTTTTCACCATCAAGGATATTTGGAATAAAGATCACCGCAGCTACGACGACGATACTTGTTCCAACAAGGCGATTTATAAATACTGAGTTCACAACTTTACTCTCTACTTTACATTAAATCATCTATAACTATTTTCGCCAGTACTCCATTGCCTCAGCAACGGTAAAGAACGAACCAAATATCACTAGTACCTGCTCGCTCGCAAGTGTATCGAGCTGAGTATCAAGTGCTGCTGTAACGCTATCGAATAAGGTGACATTGCAACTTGAGTCAAGCAATGGCTTAAGGTTTTCCGCACGCTCTCCACGAGGTCCAGAAAGCGAAGCGAAGCTCCAGCTATCTACATATTGGGTGACTTCTTTCAGCACACTGGCTTTGTCTTTATCCGCAAGCATAGCGACTAAGGCATGAATTTTAAACCCTTTTTGCTTGAGTTCTTGTAACTTAGTTGCCAAATATCTTGCAGATTCTGGATTATGAGCAACATCTGTATACACTAACGGCATGGCATTGAGTTGCTGAAAGCGACCCTCTACTTGCAAATTTGCCAAACAAGTCTTCACTGCATCATAGCTAGGTAGCAACTCAAGTTTAGCTAATACCGTTAACGCTGTCGCAGCATTTTGTGCTGGAATGGCTGGTTTGTCGAAGTGCCAATCAAAATCAAGATATTGCCATCTAAACTGAGAATCTAGCGGGGTAAAATAAAAATCGCGCTTTGATAACACCATCTCTGCGGCAATTTCGTCGCCATAGTCCGTAACCGTATGTGGAATATTTAAATCACCAACGATTGCAGGCTTACCACTGCGGAAAATGCCAGCTTTGTCATAGCCTACCAGTTCTCTAGTATCACCCAGATACTCTTTATGATCTAAGTCGACAGTCGTGATAACAGAGGCAAATGGCGAGACTATATTTGTCGCATCAAACCGCCCGCCTAAACCAACTTCAAGCAAAATATAATCAACCTTACAGCGCTTGAAAATACTTAACGCGCCAAGCGTACCAAACTCAAAATAAGTTAGCTGAGTGTCTTTGCGGGTGTCGTCGAGGAATTTAAATGCATCGATATGATACTGATCTTCAAGCTCTACCCCATTCACTCGGACGCGTTCGTTGTAGCGTACTAAATGTGGTGAAGCGTAGGTGCCAACCGACAACCCTTGTGCGAGCAACAACGACTCCAAGCACCTAGCCGTTGTGCCTTTACCATTGGTACCGCCAATTAGAATTATTTTACTGAAAGGCTCAAGTAATCCGGCTTGCTCGGCAACTTGTGCTACACGCTCAAGTCCCATTTCAATGGTGGCTGGATGAATTGCTTCTAAATAACAAAGCCAATCATCAAGGCTTGATGATTGGCTAGGCTGTTTAACCGTCATAAGTTGAGTAGCTCAATTTGAAAAATTTACGCTACTCTATGCTCTTGTTCAGTGGAAGGCAAGTCCATAAACTTCGCCAAAATACGCGCTAACGTATCGCGCATTTCACGACGGTCGACGATCATGTCAATCGCACCGTGCTCTAATAAGAACTCACTGCGCTGGAAACCATCAGGTAGAGTTTCACGTACCGTTTGTTCGATAACACGTGGACCCGCAAAACCGATAAGTGCTTTTGGCTCTGCCACATTGATATCACCAAGCATCGCCAATGATGCAGAAACACCACCCATTGTTGGGTCGGTCAATACAGAGATAAATGGCAAGCCTTTGTCACTCATTTTTGCCAATGCAGCACTTGTTTTCGCCATTTGCATCAATGACATAAGTGCTTCTTGCATACGTGCACCACCAGATGCAGAGAAACAGATTAATGGCATGTTATGTTCTAAACAAACGTTAACTGCATCAACAAATCTCGCACCAACAACTGACGCCATTGAGCCACCCATAAAGGAGAATTCAAAAGCAACAGCAGCAACAGGAATACCCTTCACACGGCCTTTCATTGCAACTAAAGCGTCTTTCTCACCGCTTGCCTTTTGTGCTTGAACGATACGATCCGAGTATTTTTTAGAGTCTTTAAACTTTAATACGTCTTGTGGCTCATGCTCTGTGCCAAGCTCTTGACGATCTGAATCATCTAAGAAACTTTCAAGACGTTTACGTGCCGTAATACGCATGTGATGATCACACTTAGGACATACGTTTAAGGACTTTTCTAATTCCGCTTTGTATAGGATTGAATCACAATCTGTACACTTTGCCCAAACCCCTTCTGGGATCTCTTTTTTACCAGAAGATTTCGTGGTTTTAGGTAAGATCTTTTCTAACCAACTCATTTGCAACTCTCTATCGTGCTTTATTCTGTTCCGTCAGCAAAGACAGACATCTTTTCCCAATTAAATCATGATTTAGCTATAGGTGATATAAAAAACTGGTCTTAAGAGTATAAGGTACTACATAAATATGACCGTTACACTAATTCCTCAGGCAAGAATAAAGGCCCAAGCGGCATCTTTTCTATTTGCCATTGTTCAGGGTAGTCCACATCAACTAAATACAATCCGTTAGGTTTTGCCGTAGCACTTGCTAAGGTGCGGTCTTTGGCAACAAGCAGTTCTGCCATCCACTCAGGCTCTTGCTTGCCAACACCAATATCAAGTAAACAACCTGTAATATTGCGCACCATATGATGTAAAAACGCGTTCGCTTTAATATCAATGACGATATATTTGCCAATGCGTTTCACCTCTAAGTGATGGATATTACGAAACGGCGTATTAGACTGGCAATGTACCGCCCTGAAAGAAGTGAAATCTTGCTCCCCTATCATCACAGGGCATGCAGCTTTCATTCTTTCAACATCAAGCTCGTGGTGAAAATGCGTTACGCCACTGCGTAAAATACCCGGCCTGTAGGTGTGATTATAAATAACGTAGCGGTATCGACGAGCTGTCGCAGAAAAACGAGCATGAAACTCAGGGTCGACTTCTTTAGCAAATCGTACCGCAATGTCGTCGGGAAGCTGAGAGTTCATTCCTAATGTAAAAGCGCTCATATCGCGAGCAGAATCCGTGTCAAAATGCACGAGTTGACCCGTTGCATGAACCCCCGCATCAGTGCGCCCTGCGCAAGTTATCTCAACGGGATGATTACAGATATTCGATAGCGCTTTTTCTATTTCTTCTTGGACACTGCTGACATGATTTTGCCTCTGCCAACCACTATAATTTGCACCATTATATTCAATGCCTAACGCTACTCGCATACTTTTTCTATCGCAACCCATAACAAAAACGACATTTTATGCGATTGGCGATGTGAATTAAAGCGCTTAAGCTAAGAAGTAGATGATGATACCGGCCAAACAAGGCAATTACTTTGTTTGGTCGGTATCGTTGATGTGAGTATTAAGACTCTGTAAGACCGGATTTAAGCGACTTAGCCTCAGCTTGCACCGAATCTGGGCCGTTCTCAATAACATCGCTGAGCGTTGATATAGCCGAATCATAATCTTGAATTTCGATGTAAGCTTTTGCTAGATCTAATTTAGCGGCAAACCCTTCATCCTCTAAATCAACATCCGTGGTATTTTCACCCGCTAACAGCTCTTCAAAATCGCCAAGCCCAACGTCCATATTTGCGCCAACGTAAGGTTCAACATCGCTATCAAGATCGTCGCTTTGTTCAAGTAGATCTTCAATTTCTAAGTAGTCTTCTGAACCTTCGGCGTCCGTTGGTAGCGCTTGGGCTTCTCCTGCGACCAATTCGTCTTGTAACAAGCTATCGAAATCTACTTCAAAATCTTCTGCATTTCCGGCATCAAAGTCACTGGGATCGTCCAGTTCGCTGAGTAGAGCATCGAAGTCTGCTTGGGTGAAGTCAGCCATAAATTCTTTTTCAATTTCGGCTTCATTAACCTCTGGTAATTCAGATTCAGTTTGTGGCTCAGAAAGTAGAGTTTCCAAGTCATCTTCATCGTTTAATTCTGGCAGAGCCTCTTCAATTTCAAGCTCTGGCTCATCTTCAAGCAAAGTTTCTTCGTCAAAATCTGCGGTTAACTCTGGCAGCTCGTCTTCGATTTCCAGTTCAGGTTCAGACTCAAGCGTATCACTTGCAGCTTCTTCGAGCGTTGCTTCAGCTTCGTCTTCAAGCAGAGCCTCTTCATCAAAGTCTGCATTTAACTCTGGCAGTTCGTCTTCGACTTCCAGTTCGGGGTCAGACTCAAGCGTACCACTTTCTGGTGCTTCAGGTTCGTCTTCAAGTAAAGCCTCTTCATCGAAATCTGCATTTAACTCTGGCAGCTCGTCTTCGATTTCAAGCTCAGGTTCAGACTCAAGCGTATCACTTTCAATTTCGTCGAGCGGCACTTCAGAGTCGTCTTCAAGCAAAGTCTCTTCATCGAAATCTGCGTTTAACTCTGGCAGTTCGTCTTCGACTTCCAGTTCGGGTTCAGACTCAAGCGCATCACTTTCAGCTTCGTCGAGCGGTGCTTCTGGTTCGTCTTCAAGCACGTCACTTTCGGCTGTTTCGACTGGTGCTTCTGGTTCATCTTCAAGCAAAGTTTCTTCTTCGAAATCTGCAGTTAACTCTGGCAGCTCGTCTTCAATTTCAAGCTCAGGTTCAGACTCAAGCGCATCACTTTCGGCTATTTCGACTGGTGCTTCTGGTTCATCTTCAAGCAAAGCCTCTTCATCGAAATCTGCAGTAAACTCTGGCAGTTCGTCTTCAATTTCAAGCTCAGGTTCAGACTCAAGCGTATCACTTTCAGCTGCTTCGACTAGTGCTTCTGGTTCGTCTTCAAGCAAAGCCTCTTCATCGAAATCTGCAGTTAACTCTGGCAGTTCGTCTTCAATTTCAAGCTCAGGTTCAGACTCAAGCGTGTCACTTTCGGCTGCTTCGACTAGTGCTTCTGGTTCGTCTTCAAGCAAAGTCTCTTCATCGAAATCTGCGTTTAGCTCTGGCAGTTCGTCTTCGATTTCAAGTGTAGGTTCAGACTCAAGCGTATCACTTTCTGCTGCTTCGACTGGTGCTTCAGGCTCATCTTCGAGCAAGGTTTCTTCGTCAAAATCCGCAGTTAACTCTGGCAGCTCGTCTTCGATTTCAAGCTCAGGTTCAGACTCAAGCGCATCACTTTCAGCTTCGTCGAGCGGCACTTCAGGTTCATCTTCAAGCAAAGTCTCTTCATCGAAATCTGCGTTTAACTCTGGCAGTTCGTCTTCGACTTCCAGTTCGGGTTCAGACTCAAGCGCATCACTTTCAGCTTCGTCGAGCGGTGCTTCTGGTTCGTCTTCAAGCAAAGTCTCTTCATCGAAATCTGCGGTTAACTCTGGCAGCTCATCTTCGATGCCCAGTTCGGGTTCAGACTCAAGCGTGTCACTTTCGGCTTCGTCGAGTGGCGCTTCAGGCTCGTCTTCAAGCAAGGTATTTTCATCGAAATCCGCACTAAATTCAGGCAAATCATCTTCATCAAAGCCAGAGATTTCATCGTCGAGAAGATCGTCATCAAGCCCGTCCTCTATATCCAATTGAGCGTCATTGGATAATGCTTCTGATAATGCTTTTTCGGTTTCGCTTTGCGAGTCAGTAGTTTCAAGTTCTTCGCCGAGCTCCAGCTCAGGGTAACTCTCTAGCTCTGCGCTTGGTTGCAGATCTTCTTCGTCAAGAAACTCTTCTTCTGCCAGTAAATCCACCTCGTCATTAAGTGGATCATCTCCCAGCTCAATTTCAACTTCTTCATCCGAAAAGTCGTCTTCAAGTTCAGCATCCAACTCAAACTGTTCTTCGGCTTGAAGCTCCTGTAATAGCTCATCAACACTTTTTAAATCAGGATCTTCAAATTCACTGTCTTCGTCAGCTTGAACATTTTCATCACTAAAATCTGCTTCATTGGCTAGATCGGACTGTAATGTATCTTCCACCGATTCTTCAGATGATTCCGGAATAGCATCCTCTTCATCCAACATACCCGACAAGTGTCCTGACTCCGTTTGATCAGACTCAGCTAAAGGCTGTTCAGACCCCACTTCAGACTTGTCAGCTCCCTCTTCCTGCTCCGGCAAATCATCTTCTGGTGTTTCGTCAACTAATGCATCGAGTTCGTCCTCAGCCAGTTCATCAGATTCTTCTTCCAGCTCTGGCAAAATATCTTCTGGTGCTTCGTCTAGTAATGCGTCGAGCTCGTCATCTACAGGCTCACCAACATCCTCTTCAAGCTCTGACAAAACATCTTCTGGTGCTTCGTCTAGTAATGCATCGAGATCGTCATCGGCCAGTTCATCAGATTCTTCTTCCAGCTCTGGCAAAACATCTTCTGGTGTTTCATCAACTAATGCATCGAGATCGTCCTCGGCCAGTTCATCAGATTCTTCTTCCAGCTCTGGCAAAACCTCTTCTGGTGTTTCGTCAACTAATGCATCGAGTTCGTCCTCGGCCAGTTCATCAGATTTTTCTTCCAGCTCTGACAAAACATCTTCTGGTGTCTCGTCAACTAATGCATCGAGTCCATCCTCGGTCAGTTCATCAGATTTTTCTTCCAGCTCTGACAAAACATCTTCTGGAGTTTCGTCAACTAATGCATCGAGTTCGTCATCGACCAGTTCATCAGATTCTTCTTTCAGCTCTTGCAAAACATCTTCTGATGTTTCGTCAACTAATGCATCGAGTTCGTCATCGGCCAGTTTGTCAGATTCTTCTTCCAGCTCTGGCAAAACATCTTCTGGTGTTTCGTCAACTAATGCATCGAGATCGTCACCGGTCAGTTCATCAGATTCTGCTTCCAGCTCAGGTACTGTATCTTCCTGTGCTTCATCTAATAAAGCATCGATATCATCACCAGCAAGATCGTCGGACTCTTCTTCTAATTCCGGCAACGTATCTTCTTGCGCTTCATCTAATAGAGCATCGATATCATCACCAGCGAGATCGTCGGACTCTTCTTCTAATTCCGGCAATGTATCTTCTTGCGCTTCATCCAATAAAGCATCGATATCATCACCAGCGAGCTCATCAGACTCTTCTTCTAATTCCGGCAACGTATCTTCTTGCGATTCATCCAATAAAGCATCGATATCATCACCAGCTAGATCATCGGACTCTTCTTCTAATTCCGGTAACGTATCTTCTTGCGCTTCATCTAATAAAGCATCGATATCATCACCAGCTAGATCGTCGGACTCTTCTTCTAATTCAGGCAACGTATCTTCCTGTGCTTCATCCAATAAAGCATCAATATCGTCACCAGCGAGATCACTAGGCTCTTCTTCTAATTCCGACAACGTATCTTCTTGCGCTTCATCTAATAAAGCATCGATATCATCACCAGCGAGATCGTCGGACTCATCTTCTAATTCCGGCAACGTATCTTCCTGCGCTTCATCCAATAAAGCATCGATATCATCACCGTCGAGCGTATCTGACTCTTCGTCAATTTCAGCTAACGCATCGTCTTGCACTTCATTTAACAGGGCATCAATATCATCACCCGCAAGCTCAGTGCTTGGTTCCTCAAAATCAGGCAATGCATCATCGTCAGCATCTTGAGAGGCATCAAGTAGCGCATCGATATCATCAGCATCGACTAAGCTCTCACTATCAAAATTGCCGCTAAATTCGGGCTCTTCATCTAGCGCACCATCAAGAATTGAATCGATATCATCATCGTTTGCACCAGCATCCGCTTGCTCATCTGCGAGTTCCTCGCTCAGAGCGGCAAGGGCATCATCGCTAACATCAATTTCTTCATCTTGAGACTCATTGAACAAATCATCAAGATCGCTGTCACTTAAAATATCTTGGCCATCATCAACATCAAGCGAAACTTCATCAACAGCCTCGTCAAAGCTCTGTTGCATAAAGTCTTCGTCATGGTCATCATCAAACGAAATATCTTCGTTTAGTAAGCTATCCAATTCATCTTGATCTAACGTATCACTTCCTTCATCGAAGTCGTCATCAAGTGAGTCAAAGGTAATCTCATCGTCTTCAGGTAAGATATCGTCATCTAACTGTACGCTTGCGCCCAGTGCGTCTTCATCGTCGCCCATTCCGATATCAAGTGGGTCTGGCTCAGGGTCAAATGCAGTTGCAGCGGTTGCAGCTCCCGCCGCCGCAGTGCCTGCAGCCACCGATGGTGTTTGCGGAAGAAAATCGTCGTCATCTGTCGACGCTTGAGATTGGTTTCTTCGGCGTAGGTACATTACTAATCCAGCAATTGCCAGTAGCGCTGGTAATGTGGCAAGTAATGCAATGCCAGCTGGTGAGCTAAAGAATGTGCTTAATTCGCTACTTTCTTGCGCTTTTGCCTGAGCCGCCTGCTGGTCAATCATTTCATTTTGCAAGTCAATAACAGCCTTGAGCTGTTGCTGGATTTCGCTGTCTTTACCAAGTTGGGTACGAACCGTTTGAAGTTCAGTAGAAATAGCACCGAGCTGCTGTTTTAATTTATTGTTTTCGGATAGGATTTCTTCAACATTACGCACCGAGGATTTGAACTCTTTTTGTAAGTCCATCAGGCGCATGTCCTGTTCCATCTTTAAAGAGCGCAGTTGATTAGTCAGGTCTTCTTTTGCTTCTTCTACATCGACTTTACGAGCTTGTGTAACCTTTTTTTCAGCTTCGTTTATTGCATTTGGATTCAATAATCCCTTACGTTTCATTTCCCAAAGTTTGTCATCTTGATCTGACTTCTGCTTTGCCAACTCAGGGTTTACACTGCGAATTTCATTGATGGTAGGAATACGTAAATACGCCCCATCCTGCATATGGTTGAGGTTTTTATCTAGAAATGAATTAGGATTTTTATCGTAAAGCGCCTTCATCACCTGATAAATGGTGACCGAGTCATCTGGTCGCACTTTTTGTGCTATACGCCACAATGTATCCGTGGGTCTGATAGGCCCTATTGACCGACCTTGAGCCCCATAATCAACCCCTTTAGGGCCTTTTAGCACTACCCCCTCTTGGGTATATACTGGTGTGGCAATCAGTGCGAATACAAAGATACTAAATAAGGCTAAACCGCGCATGCCGATCCTTTACTCAAATGTTTAACACCCGTTAAACGACATTTTATTATTATGGCTTTGAAGCAAGCTCTATTCCAAATGCAAACTATAAACCAGATATGTTGGAATATCCATTGCAACGTATTGAAAGTTAACATGGTTATAATGCTTTTTACTGATTTTGGAATAGTTGATATAGGTGAAGAATAGTCAAGTATTTGACCTAACGGCAAACTTCTTGGCAGAAGTTTGCCGTTATATCGCAAAGTAAGCAAATTTTTGCTTACTTTGCGATATCAATGGGTACTTATAGATAGCTTTCTATCAGGGCTTCTGCAATTTGGATGCTATTTGTTGCTGCACCTTTTCTGGTGTTGTCTGATACCACCCATAAGTTTAAGCCCAATGGATGTGAAATATCTTGCCTTACACGACCCACATAAACGGTATCGTTACCACTTGCATCACTTACCGGTGTTGGGTAGTCGTTTTCGTCTTCAATTAACTCAACACCCGGCGCATCAGCAAGTAACTGCTTAACATGTTCAAGATCATAAGGCATGCGCGTTTCAAGATGAATGGCTTCAGCATGACCAAAAAACACAGGAACGCGAACCGCAGTCGGGTTCACTAAAACACTTGAGTCGCCCAAGATTTTTTGCGTTTCCCACACCATCTTCATTTCTTCTTTGGTGTAACCATTTTCTTGGAACGCATCAATTTGAGGAATAACGTTAAAAGCGATTTGTTTGCTAAACACTTCGTTTTCCATCGGTCTTGCATTCATTAAGTTTGCAGTTTGCTTAGCCAACTCATCTACCGCTTCTTTACCTGCACCAGATACCGCTTGATAAGTTGAGACATTAATTCTGTCAATGCCATAGGCATCATAAATTGGTTTAAGTGCCACTAGCATTTGGATTGTAGAGCAGTTTGGGTTAGCAATGATGTTACGGTTTCTAAAATCTGCAAGACTGTCTTTATTCACCTCAGGAACCACTAATGGAATATCAAAGTCGTATCTAAAATGTGAGGTGTTATCTATCACAATGCAGCCAGCTTCAGCGGCGATTGGTGCATATTTCTCCGACACGGAACCACCCGCTGAAAACAAACCGATATGGGCATTAGAAAAATCAAACTCTTCAACATCCAGAACTTCGATCTTTTCACCCATAAAGTCAATTTCTTCACCCGCGCTTCGGCTACTCGCCAGTGGGTACAATGTGTCTACAGGAAATTTTCGTTCCGCTAGTAATTCGATAATTTGCTTGCCAACAAGACCTGTTGCGCCAAGTACCGCAACATTATATTTTTGCGACATTATTTTTCCTCATTCTGTAATATACCAACCACAACACTTAACTCTTGTGCTCAGAAAAGCCAAGTTGGTAAAGCTTTGCACTGATTGGTGAGTCATTATTGACTGCAATTGTACTAAATTCTCGACGCACGGGATATGCTTTACGCAAGGTATCAAAGCCCAATGTGTTTAGCTGTTTTCTCATGATGCCATCATCACGACGAATGTCATAAACAAGATGCGCTAAATTGATAATATCCTGCTCGTTGGCTGTGCTTTGCAACTGGCAGCCTGTGACGCTTGGCTTAGGGAGAAAATCACTAATCGTTATGCAGGCTGGTAAATCGAACTCTCGGCATACAGCTTCGTATAACATTTGCGTGCCTCGTGCCTTGCCTTCTAGCGTATGGCCGGCAATATGTACAGAGGCAAAACGAGTATATTGCAATAATGGCAGCAAAATATTCGGCTCATTTTCCCAAACGTCTAAGATCAGCTCAAGCGCTTGCCCATCCTCTACAGCGCGCAAAAGCGCTTGATTATCGATAACATCTCCACGGCTTGCATTGATTATCACCGTGCCCGGCTTTAATGCCGCTATCCGCGATGCATCAAGTAAATGAACCGTTTTATGCGGGCCCTGCTTAACTAATGGAACGTGAAATGTCACGATATCCGCGCGAGCCAATGCTTCATCTAAGGCTATATGTGAACCCAATGTCCCTGCTTGCTGCCTGACTGGGTCACACAATAATATCGTAAGACCAAGCCCTTTAAGCTTTGATGCTAAACACGCGCCAATATTACCAACACCAATGATGGCAATCGTTTTATCTTTAAGTGCCGTGGAGGTTTCTTGTGCATATGCAAGTAGAGCGCTTATCACGTACTCGGCAACAGCTATCGCATTACAGCCTGGTGCGCTGCTGAACGAGATATTGGCGCTGGCCAATAATGAGGTATCAATATGATCAATCCCTATTGTCGCAGTCCCCACAAACTTCAGCTTATCGGCTTGTGCTAACAGGGCCTCATTGACTTTGGTGACTGAGCGAGTCAACAGAATATCGACGTTTTTCAGCTCGTCAGGTTGAAGGTTACGGCCATCAAACCGAGTTACCTCACCAATTTCGCAGAAGAATGACTCAACTAAGGGCATATTTTGATCGGCTAATATTCGCATGCGGGTTTCCTGTCACCTATTGTCTCGAGTACTCAGGCGATAACACATCGCCTGAGTCGAGTTTAACATGGCAAGGTAGGCGACTAATAATAAAACCTTTTATTTTGTGTCACCGCTTTATTGCAACCAAAGGCTATTGCAAAAAACATCACACAGCATACAAAAACGACCGCCCCCTTGAGACTTAACCAACCACCTGAATCAAGCAAAGGACAAAACGTCATGGCCAACACGTTAATACAACACAATAATAAAGCCCAACGGGTATAAGCTCGGTAGCCAAGTAATGCGGCAAACAAACTGCTAAAAACATTAAAAATTACCGCTTCAGGAAAGAGATGGAAGGCCGACAACATGGCCGCAAAGGCTAAAATAGTGACTAGATAAAAAATACTCTGCTGCATCTTGTTTCTCCTTAACATGGACAGCAATATCAACCGCTACACTAGGTCGTGGCGGTAAATCCTAACTCACATAGCTACCAAGAAAATGGACTGCATTTGCTACTCCTTAGCAATTCTTAAAGCACCATTTTATCGCTATGCTTAACCCAATTGTAGAAACATTAACGTGTATTTCAATGCAAATTAGACATGAAGTTTTGGCAATTATAATGCACATATTAGGCACTTCGCTGAAAGAAAATTCATGTGCAGTTTCGCCACATTGCACTATGTTCATTACACTTAAATATCGTTCAGTAATTAATAACGTTGAAAATCTTCTTAGGTTGTAGATGGGGTTTAGTCAAAGTAACCTTCAAATTAACAACAAGAGAGGCATGAGTCATTTAACACTCCGATTCAGTACAAAACGTAAATAATATGTCACAACAAGGCATCAACTAATTCGCCCAGAAGGTATGAAGACGCTTGAAATATCAGCGTTAACCAGCTAGTCTAACTGGGTGGTCAGACCTCTTATAAGGAAGAACAACATGACACTTATATTTGTTCTCGCGTTGTTAGCCTTGCTCAGCGCAGCAAGCTATCATCGCGCAAGCTGGAATACCGCTCTAGGTATTGCAGCAGTTACAATGCTAGTTGGCACCTTTGCTGGTGCATTTGGCATTATTTCTTGGTTAATTTTCTTAGCGATTGTTATTCCGCTTTCAGTAACGAACCTGCGTCAGCAGTACATCGTGGCTCCAGCATTTAAAGCGTTCAAAAAAGTTACGCCGACAATGTCAGAAACCGAAAAGTCAGCGATTGATGCAGGTACAACTTGGTGGGAAGCCGATCTATTTTGTGGTAACCCAAACTGGGATAAACTTCATCAGTTTCCAAAGCCACGCTTGAGCGTTGAAGAGCAAGCGTTTTTGGATGGTCCGGTGGAAGAAGTGTGTGCCATGCTTAACGACTGGGAAGCAACACACGAGCTGACTGACTTACCGCAAGACGTGTGGCAATACTTAAAAGACAACAAGTTCTTTGCGATGATCATCAAAAAGCAATACGGCGGTCTAGAGTTTTCAGCTTACGCGCAATCTTGTGTACTACAAAAGCTTACCAGTAAATCAACTTTACTTTCGTCTATTGTGGGCGTACCTAACTCGTTAGGCCCAGGTGAACTACTTCAGCACTACGGTACTGACGAGCAAAAAGAACACTACTTACCTCGCCTCGCCGTGGGTGATGAAATCCCTTGTTTTGCATTAACGTCACCAGAAGCGGGCTCTGATGCTTCATCGATCCCTGATTTTGGTGTGGTATGTAAAGGCGAATGGGAAGGTGAAGAAGTATTAGGTATTAGCCTAACGTGGAACAAACGTTATATCACTTTAGCACCTGTTGCGACTGTACTTGGTCTGGCGTTTAAGATGCGCGACCCGGACGGTCTATTAGGTGATAAAGAAGAGCTAGGTATTACTTGTGCGCTTATTCCTACAAACACGCCTGGCGTAAAAATTGGCCGCCGTCATTTCCCACTGAATGTGCCATTCCAAAATGGCCCTACCCAAGGCGAAAACGTGTTTGTACCACTCGACTTCATTATCGGTGGCGCGAAAATGGCAGGACAAGGCTGGCGCATGCTGGTTGAGTGTTTGTCGGTTGGTCGTGTTATTACGCTACCTTCAAACTCTGCTGGTGGTATTAAATCCCTTGCAGTTGCAAGTGGCGCATACAGTCGCATTCGTCGCCAGTTCAAACTTCCTATCGGTAAGATGGAAGGGATTGAAGAGGCACTAGCGAAACTTGGTGGCTATGCGTATAGTTCTGATGCTGCGGTGACTATGTCAACTGGCGCGGTAGATTTAGGTGAAAAGCCTTCGGTTGTTTCTGCCATTTTGAAGTACCACTTAACCGAACAAATGCGTGCTTCAACCATCCATGCCATGGATATTCATGGTGGTAAAGGGATTTGCCTAGGTCCAAACAACTACGTTGGCCGTGGTTACCAAGGTGCACCAATTGCAATTACGGTAGAAGGTGCAAACATCCTAACCCGTAACATGATCATCTATGGTCAAGGCGCTATTCGTTGTCATCCATTTGTACTAGCAGAACTTGAGGCTTGCTCTATCAAAGATAAACAAGAAGCGCTTGATAGCTTCGATAAATCCTTGATGGGTCACATCGGTTTCACTATGTCGAACTTGGTAAGAACTAAGTGGTTAGCCCTAACCGGTGCACGTTTCACCAAAGTACCATTTAACGATGAAACTGCGGTTTATTATCGTAATGCCGCTCGTTACAGTGCATCATTGGCATTAATGTCTGATATTTGTATGGCTGTATTTGGTGGCTCACTTAAGCGTAAAGAGCGTATTTCTGCACGTTTAGGCGACTTATTAAGCTACCTTTATCTGGTTTCTGCAACGCTTAAGCGCTATAACGATGAAGGTCGTCGTAAAGAAGACCTTCCGTTTGTGCAATGGTCTTGTCAAGAGCACCTGTACCTTTGTCAACGTGCCCTTGCTGACTTAATCAACAACATGCCTTCTGCTGCATTACGTGGCCTGTTGAAAGTGGTTCTGTTCCCATTTGGTCGTCCGGTTCGTAAACCAACTGACAAAATGGAGCACAAGCTTGCTCAGCTACTTCAAGTACCTAGCGAAACGCGTGATCGCCTTGCAACACACATCTACTTAAAAGATGAGCCTCTGTGCTTGCTTGGTAAGCAAGAGCAAACGCTAAAAGACATTCTTGCCGTAGAGCCGTTATTTGAAAAGGTATGCCGTGGTACTGGTAAAAAGTTACCGTTTATGCAACTTGATAAAGTAGCAGCAATGGGACTTGAAGCAGGTGTACTGAGCGAAGACGAAGCAGCTAAATTGACTGCCGTTGAAGCAAAACGTCTTGCCGTTATCAACGTTGATGACTTTGACCCTGAAGAGTTACTTGCCGGTAAAGCAAGAACCAAGGAATCAAGTAAAGCAGACGCAGCATAACTATTTTTGTTTAGGTAGTGTGATCCATACTACCATAGCAATTAGCGTGGATATAAAGGTCAGAATTTTCTGACCTTTTTTCTTGGCAGGTTATACCAATTTGACTTAATACTTGCTCAATTTGAAGGAATAAATCTGACGCTAACAGCGTTAAAAATTTCTTATTTAGAACAACTAAATAACAAAATTTTTGCCTGGTTATCGACAAGATTTTCTCGCCTCAAAATAGACCACTTAATTAAGAAAATTGGTACTAGAGCCGGGGGAACACAGCTCTAGTGATTTAAAATAAATATCGCACTTTAAACGTCACTAAGTCTTGCACTGGTTGCTGCCATAAATCAGCGACACTACCAAACCAGTCTCTGCGCCCGACTTGCGACTTTTCAAGTGTCGAAAAGTTTGCACCTCCTCGTTGATACACTAAAAAAATGTCTGAATATGCACCCATGCGATAACGCAGTTTTAGCTGGCTTGCTAAGCGCCTGTCGTCAAAACTGGTGTCACCATGAATTTCGCGAAGCTCGCCATTGGTAATTTGATAAATCGTCTTACTTTGCGCTTCAAGTATCGTCCACTGTAGCGAACCACTGAGTTCAAGGTTGTCGGTGATCCGACCGTTAAATTCCAACTTATTGGAAAACTCATCTCTGTCGAATTCACTCAAGCGATTTTGCCCGTTCGCCATCAGCCAGCCATCACCGCTTCTAAAGAAATTACTCAACTTAAGGTTCCAGTTGTAGTGTGGCATCCAAGTCAAATCCACGGCGTATTGCTGTGCTGAGCCTGATATTCCTTCTTGGTCAAGCTCTATACTCGCAGCCCAAGAAAAATCCCCCACATAAGGGCTTTGATAAAAGACCCGAGACTCTACACGGCTGGGCATCTCAAACACTTCTGTGCCTCGCCCTAAGTTGTCTTGTTTACCAGTAGTGTAATAATCTAGCCCGAGGTTGAGCTGACCACCATTTGCCAACAAAAACTGCGCTAAATATGCTTGTCTGGCCGCTAAACCAGTTCCTGCATTATTTTGCTCATGCCTAAGTGTGAGTGACTGCTTTAATCTGGTAAACCAGCTGTCTTTTGGGTGCATCGCGTATTCACCATAAAGCTCGCTCACCTGCCAGTCATTGCGTTTCATATAGCCGAGATCACGGTTATCAAATTCGTCATCCACAGCAAAGTAGCGCGCAGCGAACTTCGTCTGTAAAGAAAGTTGATACTCCGCGTCTAGCGATACACCTTGACCTGTAGCACTTTGCTTTTGTGTTTCTACCTCAGTTTGTAATAGCGCGCCTTTGAAAGACCAAGTATCACTACGATACTGTCCATCAAGGGCATAACTCATGGCATCGCGCTCAAGAAACGGTCGGTCTGTTTTGGTCGCAAGTACACCGGCCTGCCAATCTTGCGTGCGATAATTAGCTCTTGCTGCAAAAAACTGTTTACCAATATCGTCCGAAAAGTCCGACTCAGACACAGCAAAAGTACCAAATTGCACCGACTTTCCTTTATGTACAAATCGTAGCGCCGCATCTATGGGAGTGATTGCACGTGCACCATCATCACTTGATGCCCCTATACGACGAGTATGAATAAGCTTAGTGCTCTCAAGTGCAGCAACTTCAAAAAGGCTGATATCTTGGGTGAAAAATGGACGTTTATCGGTGCGAAGCGTTTCCACGGCCGAATAATTCACATCAACATCATCGATATCCACCTGACCAAAGTCAGGATTCACGGCAAGACTCACCTTCTGATGATGAGAAGGCTTGTAAAACAAATCAAAGCCAACATCGGACTGATGCTGGCGCTCGGAAGGCGAAGTGCTTAGAGGTGCAAATTGAACCTGATGCGCAAAGTAAGGCACAAATGCCAATTGAGAATGCGCGGGGATCTGTGCTGCGATCTTTGGCATAGTCAGGAAGAAATCGCTATTTGCTGTTGTATCCTCATGGTTTGCATAGATAAAATTACTTTTAAGTTCATACAACTGTACCGAAACCCCAATCTTTGTAAGCCCCAGCTCATCTCCTGGCTGAAACGACACGGTATGCCAAGGGATCAATAATTCCGTGGTCCAATACGTATCGTCAATATGATTGGCATAGTGCCAATCCCCATCCCAATCGTAATCCACGTTTAAGCTTGGGGTTACAACACCATCTTGCGAGCCGCCACCTAATGTCACCGAAAATTGATATGCACTACTACCGTCGCCTGAAAAGTCCACAACGACCCGATTGAAGTCAGCTTGCATAAAGCGGTCATGAATATTGAATTGTCGCTTGCGCTCGGCTTTATTCTGGAAGTTTTTAATACCAATATAAACGCCGTCGGCGGTTGCAAAGGCTTTTGCGGTAATTTTGTCATTGGCAGATGCCAAAGTTACAGGCACAACCTGAACAAATTGTTCAAAGTGCGTAGCAGAACCCCACTGCGCTTCATTCAACTTACCATCAACCACGATAGGTTCCGCAAGTACAGCGCCTGCCATCATGGGATAACTTAAACCGAGCCAAAATTTATTGCTTTTATTCATACATACTTTCCTCAGAGTTATGCCTGCTATTGCAACAAACTTTGCCGTAAAAAGTTCTTAACTTTTTCTGAAGAAAGCTGACTTAACCTTTATAAACATTGACTTAATCTTAAGAAACGCTAACGTTATGGGAACAATTGGGTTTGATTATTGAAATTGGTACTCGGCGTGCAGGCACAGGAAGTAGAGATGGTTTGTTTTGGACATTGGCAGTTTGATCTCCAGCAAGATTGCCTAACACATAGGCAAAGCCAAGAAACCGTAAAACTTGAGCCACAAATGGCAAGGTTACTCGCGCTTTTTATTGAGCATCATAACGAAGTGCTTGAGAAATATTGGCTTACCGAGCAGCTGTGGCAACACGCGGTTGTCGAACCCAATAGCCTTTATCAGCTTCTGACTAAACTGCGAAAAGTGCTCGGGGACGACCCTAAAAACCCAATTTACATCAAAACCATCCCAAAGCGGGGCTATCGCTTTATCGCGCCACTAGAAAGACATGAAATAGCGCCTCGTCATACGGCAAAACCAGTCAAAGTAATCGCCAAGTCCCGTATTTTTTCACTCAGTGCCGTCGCAATGGCAGTGTTATGCTTTGGTGCAATCGCCTTTTTTAATCAAACACCAACAGAAAAGACACCATCACGCTACGAAACCTCGAGTCTCAGTCATGAGCTTGGCCTTGAATTTGACGTTGATGCCCACCAGAGCAAAGATCTCATCGCGTATGTAAAAGATTTTACTCACCTTATTATTGCCAACAAACAAGGCTATCAATTAAATGAACACCGCTTTGATTCGCGGATCAGTTTTCCAAGTTGGAGCCCCGACTCAGACAAACTGGCTTTTTGGCAATATCAAGGTAGTGGCTGCCAACTTCATGTTATGACTGCCGCAGGGCAATTTTTTCATAGCTCGCAAATTCTTCCGTGCCAGGTTGGTACTAAACCCGTTTGGAAAAGTGACAAAGAGCTTATCTTAACGTTCGGCCAATATAATGCCAAAGCAGCACATCTTTACCGACTTGAGTCCCATCAAATGGTTAAACTGCCACTTGCTTTGGCAGCCAATGAACAGTTAAAAATGGCCCTTCGAGCGTGGCAAGACAAAACCTTTTATTTGGTTCAAGATAAACAAGGGTTAGCAAGGCTACAAGCGCTTGATGGCACGGTACATCTGAAGTGGTCAGCCCCAGTCACTTCCGTTGCTTTTGATGTTTATCATCAAGCTGTAATTGCGAGTCAATATGGCAGCCTATCACGACACTTTAGAGACGGTGACAGTCAAGCCATCAAAGAAACGGAAATTGGCTTATACACGAGCTTCTCAAGCGATAATCGCGGCGATATATTCGCGGCATTGGAGAGCTTTCAAGTTAATATCAAAGACCGAGACGATCTCCCCTTATTTTCAAGCTCAAGCATCGATTATTTACCACTGACCAACAGCTTGGGAGAAACGGCATTTATGTCGAGGCGCAGCGGCGTATGCGAGGTGTATCTATATCGCGATGATAAAATCAGTCAGCTTTCCTTTCATCAGGGGCATGAATACGTTGGTTTTTTAGTATGGAGTCCAGAGCTGAGCTATTTGGCCTCAAACCGTGATAACGATTTAGTGATATACGACCGAAAACGCCCACTCACCCAGTTCAATTCACAGCTGAGTCAGCCCGTCAAAAGCATGGGCTGGATAGATGAGCAAACACTATGGGCTTATGACGGCGAAACATTAAACCAATACAGCTTATCTGGGGCGCTTATCAGCAGCCATGACAGCACAGCTGACTTTGTCTTTTATCACCCCGAAAGACAAACTTGGTTTGTACTACAACAAAACCTATTGCTGGAGTACGAGACGCTCTTCGAAAGCGACTCAGAAGCGTTAAATAAATATGCGCTAAGTCAAAAGCAAACCAATCAATTTAGTAACTTAAGAATTCGCGGCAACGACATCTATTGGCAATCCGCCTGGTCAAAAGAGGACTACATTTGGCAACTCACCTTGATGCCAGAGCAAAACCCTACGCTTAAAAAAGTCGGCCACTTGATTTGGCACTACGATATCGACGCGCTTGGGGATTTACTCATAGCAAAAATGGAAAGTGTAGAAGGCGATATCAAGAAACTGACTCGCCTACCAGAAGCTGCTAACTAATGATGCTCATTACAAAAGCACATACGCGGTATAGCTCAGCACTAAGGTGCTGAGCCAAGTCATAGCTAAATGCTGTGGACTTTTTAATGCACTTAACACTAAAAGTGGTAGAAAGACATAGGGTAATAGACTCACTACACTCAGTCCTAATAACATATAGACAGGCACTGAAAAACAGACGGCAGCCGTCAGCACAATAATCCAGATACTCTGCTTTGCCGATTGCAGCTTATCTATACTCAACCAATATGCAGTACGGTCGTAGACTTCAGGTTTGAGATCAATGGCAAGGCTCGACCACCATAATAGATTTAACGTCACCAGACCTGGAACGTAATTTGCCATCAGATCGGGGCGCTCTGCGCTTAAGATCGCGCCAAACCATAGCACCAACACACTCATCACAATGCGCCAAAGCAACACAAAATAGTGGTTGTAAGCAAAGCTCAGCCAAAATGTCGTCAACCCTTTAACCATTACCGATAGTGTCACTTTACGCAGTAGCAAAGCAGCACAGCCAAGCACTATTAGGTTTACAGCAACCAAATACCAAGTAATTTCGACAACAGCAAAACTGATAATAGCTGTCATCAATAACCCCATACTGGTCCCCAAAGGTCGATAAATGAAACAAAGGGCAATGAAGAATTGCGTCACCGCAAAAAACAGTAAGTGCCACGCTTGTGTGATTTTCTCAATTCCAATCGAGTAGCAGAGAATTAGCGTCATCAATAATAAGGGATGAACAACCAGTACGGACAACCCATCCGCCACTTTTTGATGGATTGCACGATGCAGGATCGTGTGGTGGTAACTTCTGTGCGCTTTGTCCAAAACCGCATCTCGAAACACAAATAGAATAAAGCTTTGCGCCGCAAGTAATCCCCATGCAATTTGTACCTGTGCAATGGGATTATCACTTTCTACAATTTTACCTATACCCATAAATAGTATTGCGATAAAACCTAACAGATAAACTTGAAACAAGGCAGCTATCATCAAGCCAAATTGCTGAAGTTGCTGGCCTATGGCTTGCAGCGATAGGGAAAGTGATGCCTTTCTGTAACGATAGTAATAAAGCATATTAACTACCTTGCTTTGGTGCTAAGGGAACAGAGTGAAATCCAACTTGTAAAAAAGGTTCAGGCTCATGACTTGTCATCAGCACCATGCCAGCGTAGTTTTGCGCGAGCTCAACGATATATTCGCAGCCTGCCGCGTCCAAAGCTGCAGTAGGCTCATCGAGCAATAAATAAGGGGTATTACGCATCAAGGCATTAATAAGCTGAAGCTTCTTTTTGTTACCAGAGGAGAGATCCGCGTAACGCGTCATTAAGAAGGTTTCAAACTGAAAGTCGTTTACAAGCTGCGAAGGAAAATCACATTGCCATGCGGTTGATGTGAGAGTTAATAACTCTTTTGCACGCAAAAAAGCAGGAAATGGAATATTGTCTGACGCAAGTGCAACAAGTGTTTGGCGTTTATCGATTTTCTTGTCTTGTAATAGAATGTCGCCATTGAAGGCATCATCAAGCCCAGCAATCATACTCAGTAAGGTGGTTTTCCCTACGCCATTCGGCGCCGCTAAACAAACTCTATTATGCTCAAACTGTTGTGAATAATTGTCAAACAGTACCTCTTTGGAGAAGCTTTTACTTAGAGATTTTATCGTTATCATCTTGCTCTACACTATAAATCCAAATAGGGATTTATATTTATGTTTAAAAATGTAGTTGTCATAAAACTTAACTTATTACAAAAGCCAATATTTATCACCTAGTTAGAAAGTAAAATGGCGTAAATTACGTACCTTATTTTGTAACAAAGCCTTACACACTACATTTTTTAACATCTTATAAACATCATTAAGTAACCTTTCATTTTTCCATCCTATACTCTTGCTCCGAAATCGCTTGAATAACGACCTATGTTCAAAATATTGATAAAGGAGATCAACTATGAACTTTCGTATCCTAACTGCAGCCACCCTATCCCTATTAGCGGTTGCATGTTCGTCTGAAGATGTCGAGACCGCTAACTTCGGTTCTGACATCTATAAAAACCAATATAACTTGGTTAATGCCACCGATTATGAAATTGCATTTCACCTTGCTAACACTGAGCTAGACGGTGATGAACGAAATGTCGCTGACGATAAATATCGCGTCAAAGTACTAGCTTCCGGTTCAGAACCCGTACGCATAACACACGAACATAACACCAACCGTGAAATCAGTTTTTATGCTGAGTCAGTCAACAAGCTTGGCATGGTAGAACAAGAAAAAATTAAGGTAAGTAATGACCGAGATTATCACTTTGTTGTAATGCAAGATAGCAACGATACCTTAGATATAAAGGTGGTTAGAAAGTCTAAAGATGATCACGATAATAAATTTACCGTACGAGTATTAGCTTCCAAAACAATGACATTAAATATTAACGGTTCAGACGTTGAATTTGATAAAGGAGAAGTCAGTAGCTGGTATCAAGTGGATGACTGTAATCAAGATATTATGATGGGTGATGAGGTTATAAGTCTTTGCAATGCATCACTAGACCGCTCTTACTTACTCGTCGTCGGTGAAACTGGATTAATGAGCACCGTTTTAGAATACTAATTAATCATCGCTTTTGAGGCTGCCGATATTCCGGCAACCTCAACGGTTAGCCGTCTAGATTTATATTTATAACGCATTTTTTATTCACAAAAAATTCAACTTTCTGCCGAAATAAGTCAATTCTATTCATTTTCAGATCCGACCATACAAAATAGTGACATTTGTCATAAGTCAGTTTTATTAAACTTTCCACGCGCAATAAAAATAGAGTTTTAGCTTTAAAAATCAATTAATTCTTTATATCTCATAGAGATAAAAAATAGCTATTAACAACTCCATATTGCAATCATTTTATAACATTTCAATTATGTTAACGTTAGATTTAATTAACATTAAAATGTCAAATTTTTCGTGTTGACACCCTGAAAACTCGGGCTTAACCTAGCCGCCGTTCTTAAAACACAACAATCAAAAAATCACATTTAATATTTTTTATTTACAAATAAAATAATCTTGTAACAAAGATAGCGACAATAGTATCGCGACAAAGCCGACCAAGTTAACGGATTGGCACACACGGGACGTTGGTTAAGTAGTACTCGCCTCTAACAAGTATGATTGGGTTTTCTAAACAGTTTCCCGTCATACAAAAATATAAGCATTGTGAAAATCACAATCGGATTCATTATTTTAGTCAGAGTAGGAAAGTCATGAACCAGTACAACACAGAAAAGGAAGCAATTCAGGTCGAGAAAAAGCTCGGTAGTATTGTTTTCATCTCGCAAGATCAATCACTTTCTCTGGAGTCAGTGCAAGATTACGCAGCTCAGCCCTTATCCAAAGTAAAATTGGACGAGTTGGCACTAAAAGCTAGAATCGAGCAAAACCGTCAATACCTGGACAATAAATTAGCAAATCAAGAAGATATATACGGCGTGACGACTGGTTTTGGTAACTCAGCAAGTAACCGTATTTCGACTTCTCTCTCTGAAGAATTACAACAAAACCTCATTGCTTATCATGGCTGTGGCGTTGGTGATTACCTTTCAGAGTCTGATTGTGCCGCGACTTTATTGATCCGCATGAACTGTAATGCCAAAGGCTTTTCAGGCGTTAGTTGGGAATTGCTGGCGCAGATGGAAACCTTCCTAAACAACCGCATCATCCCGGCTATCCCTTCTATGGGTTCAGTAGGTGCGAGTGGCGACTTAACACCACTTTCTTATGTCGGTGCCGCACTTGGTGGTAAGCGTAAGGTGTACTATCAAGGACAACTGCGTGAAACCGCTGAAGTATTAGAAGAGCTAAACATTGCGCCATACAAGCTAAAGCCGAAAGAAGGTTTAGCTATCATGAATGGTACTTCGGTTATGTCTGCCATCGCCACGAATGCGCTAAAAGACATCCGCCGCGGCATTGATTTAAGCTGCAAACTGATCGCGCTTTATGTCGAACTTATCGAAGGTCGTGCATCGCCATTCCATAAACGCGTACACGAACTTAAACCACACCGCGGACAGCAGATCTGCGCAGAGAAAATTCTAGAGCGCTTAACTAACGTCGATCAGCGTTTAGGTCGCAGAAACCGCACCGATGACAACATTGAGTTTGGCAAGCAAGAAACGTTCAGGTTGCAAGATAGCTATTCAATTCGCTGCTCTCCGCAGGTGTTAGGTCCATTAATTGATGCTGAGATGTGGGCATCACAGATCCTAACGACTGAAATCAACTCAGTGAACGATAACCCACTATTTGATGATGAGAACGACCTTATCCTCAACGCGGGTCACTTCTACGGTGGTCACGTTGCAGCGGTGTGCGACACCCTCAAGCCACTCGTTGCAAACATGGGCGCGTTACTAGAGCGTGAATTAGGCATTTTGGTTGATGATCGCCTTAACGGTGGAATTTCTAACAACTTGGTTGCGCGTGAAGATCTTGGCGACAAAGCTTGGGTACACCACGGTTTCAAAGCAATGCAAATTACCTCTTCTTCTCTTGTTGCGGAAGCACTTAAAAATGCAGGCCCTATGTCAGTATTTTCACGCACAACAGAAGCACTAAACCAAGACATCGTCAGCATGGGCACCATCGCCGCACGTGACCTTCGTCGTATAACAGATCTTATCAAGCCAGTTATTGCTATTCAGGCAATGGCGATCCGCCAGGCATTTTATGTTGATGGGAAAGATGCAAAAGCAGAGAAACTTAACGCACTTTCTCGCGAGTTTTTCGACGAAATTAGCAGCAACTTCCAACCAGTCATTGAAGATAGGCCGATGGATGTCGAAATCAACAATATGGTTAACGCCCTATTTAATGAGCAGTAACCCTCTCTAAGTCATTTTTGAGATGACAATAACGCTATAGCTGGCAGCTTCACTGTAGCCAGCTAGGGCTTGTTGTTGCTCAAAAACCGCTAATGAGACGTAAACTACACACCAGAGAAACTAAAAAGGATATAAAAATGAGTAGCTTAGAATCAATAACACAATTTATTAAACAAGACATCATTGTCGACAATTTAGAAGTGGTAGATAGCATTGATGAAATCGAAGATGATGCTCAACTTATCGGTGACGGTCTAGATCTAGACAGCATCGAGGTGCTTGATCTTGTGGTATCTATCGAGAAAAAATACAACCTTAAGTTCAAAGATTACCCAGAACAAACCATTCAAGAAAAAATGAAAAACGTCAGTACCTTAGCTAGCTTTGTTCACGAACAAGTTGAAGCACAAACAACAGCTGAAGCTTGTTGATCTGACCGTAACCATTTTCGCTTGGAAGGACACCATGCAAACATACAGTGCCATTCGTTCAACACTCATGCAACTGATTGAAGCTGAGTTAGAAGTAGATAAAGAACAACTAGACGTACTAAGTGACGACGCCAATTTAATTGAGGCGCCACTGTTTCTCGACTCGGTCGACCTTATGCAGTTATCTGCTGCATGTAAAAAAGCGTTCCAATTAAAAGACTTGGGCGAATTGAGCACTGTAACTTTGGCGACACTAACACGCCAAATAGCGTTAAACTTAACGCAACAAAAACAAGCAACACCCTTGGAGACTTGGGCAGATCAAGTCACCTCTCTCAAAGAGACCGATTTACTAGCACTGATACAGCGTAGTCTAGAGTGTGAGATCAACGGTCAGGCTCGCCTTATCAAAGACAGCACGCCCTGCGATATCATTGTGAGCACTATGGTGTTATTAGCGCACAATATCACTCCGGTACTAAGTGCGAATGCGGCCGCGAACGTCAATGCGTTTAGCTGGCGAGAACTCACGCTTGCCAATCAAGAGGTAGAAGTTCCGTTTCATTCCATGACGGCATTTTTACAACAGCATAGCGATAAGACAATTGGCTTTGAAACGTCAGGCAGCACAGGCAAGCCACAAACTTGGCATAAATCCATCGCCTCACTCCATGCAGAAGCCGTCACCTTTGCTGACACTTTCTCGTTTGACGCAGTAGATTATTTCTGTGCTTGCGTTGATATCCGCCACATGTTCGGCTTTATTTGGGCATTTATGCTCCCTCTGCAGCTTGGCAAACCGGTGTGTTATGAACTCGGTTCAACACCGGATTTACAACCTGTAAAAGACAAACAGGTAGGTGTGATCTTAACGCCAACTATGTTTGACTTTGTGGCCGATCAGTTAAATCAAAACCACTGTTACTTAATAAGCTCAGGTGCACCATTCAAAGGTGAGAAAGAGCAAAAACTTGCCGACCTTATTTCTTACCTATCACTTTCAATACAAGCTTTTGAGGTACTAGGAAGCACTGAGACCGGCGGTATCGGCTATCGTCCATTAGGCAACAACGAAACGCACTTTACTAAGTTCACTGCGGTCGACATTTATCAAAATGGCGAGCACAAAACCATGTTGAGGTCACCGTTTTTAGTGGCTAATTGTGATGAGTTTGAGCTCAAAGATAAGCTGATTTTCAGCAATGAAAACCAATTCACACACGGTGGGCGCGCAGACCAAATATTTAAATATGCAGGTAAACGCTACTCCCTACAAAGTATAGAAAAAATCCTCCAAGAACGCTTTGTGGGACTTCGCCATCGCGTGTTTTTTATCGAGGACAATAACAATAATAAAGGGGGCGAGCTGGTCGCCTTTGTCGAAGGACTATCTTGCATCCCTACACTTCAGGACATCAGAAGTTGGTTTAAAGATTTACCCACGCCGCAGGTTCATTTTTTGGCGCAATTTCCAGAAAACGAGCTCGGCAAAATCACCCTCTCGGCACTACAGGAATGCGTACATGAATAATAAACAACAAACTTTCATTACTGGTTATGGTGTGCTCTGTGCAGCGGGCGAAAATCGCCAAACGCTGCTAACTAGCATCAAGGAAAACCGCACTGGTATTGACCGCATTAATCGTTTCGACACACAGGGACTAACACACAATGTTGGGGCGCTCGCTATCAATTACGAGAATCACAGCGCAGAACATTTTGATATGGATCTGGCGAGCCAATACGCTATCCATGCCGTTACAGAAGCACTTGAGCATGCAAATTTAGCCTTAACTCAGATGGACAGTACCCGTGTGGCATTTATTCTCGGTAATGCAAACTGCGGTATGTTTTCATTGATGGAGAGCCTTAAAGGTCAGCATCAACTGGGGTTTAAGTTTTATCCACCACATCAAATTGCAACCGATGTCAGCCGCCACTTCGGTATTCAGGGCCCTGTAATGACTTTCACCTCGGCCTGTACCGCAAGTAGCAGTGCCATTGCTTTTGCTAAACAACTCATCGAAAACGGCCAAGCAGATGTCGTCATTGCTGGCGGTGCGGATGCCCTGAGCGAGCTGGTTTACGGCGGTTTTCAGTCGGTACAGTCCTTGAGTCCTGAGCCTTGTGCTCCGTACAGCGAAAAAATGGGATTAAGTTTAGGTGAAGGCGCAGGTTTTTTAGTCTTTGAATCGCAAACACATGCCAATCAGCGTAACGCAACGCTGCGATATCAATTGCTCGCGACAGGGTCGAGCTTAGATGCTCACCACGCTACAGCGCCTAACCCCGAGGGCGATGGTGTACGCCGCGCTTTTACGCAGACATTGTCCTATGCGCCCGTTGCAGCAAGTGATATTGAATATATCAACAGCCACGGGACTGGTACGCCAGCAAATGATGGCGCAGAGCTAAAAGGGATCCAATCTGCCATTGGTGAACAGGCCATGCGCGACGTCTCGGTTTCAAGTAGTAAATCTTACTTTGGTCATACCCTTGGTGCCGCTGGTGCCGTAGAACTTATTTCAACTTTGGTCAGCCAGGATGAAGGACTTCTACCAGCAACACTGGGGGTCGACTCAATAAGGTCGTGTTGCCATGCGTATCAATTAGTGACCAATCAGGCCAGACCTCAGGTTGTTGATGTTTTTGCGGTGACTAACTCAGCATTTGGTGGCCACAACACCAGCATGCTACTCAGTAAACATCAGAAAACGTCGATTAACACGGCGTCAAAACCGGTGTATCTACTTGCTGCCACCAGCCTGTCTGATACTGAAGTATACAATGCTCGACAAAATAGCACCGACCACTTTGCTGAATTTAACTTAAAACAGCAGTTTCCCGCACTTTTTCAGCGCCGTACACCGTGTGTTGCACAATTTGCCTTAGGTGCCTGCCAATTTACCTTACAAGACAGCGATCTCGATCTAGCTCAATTACCACTGCCAGAATTCGCAGCCTACTATGCTAATCCCATTGGCTCGCTGGAAACCTTAGATAAAAACCTCGCATCATTTCAAGATGGCATTGCAGAGCTAAAAAGTACGCACTTCCCCAATACCGTCGTCAATGCCACATTAGGGCAACTGGCACTTGGCTTTGGCTTTAAAAACTCGGCCACTTGTGTGAGTGATTTAGGCAATGACTTTTTACATGCGCTTTGGAGTGCAACTCTTGATATGCGTGAAGGTCGAAGTCGATATGCGATGGTATGTAGCTCGCAAGACGATACTGCACTCTCGCAGCAGGTCTGGGCTGCACATCAATTCCAAGCAGATATCGGTCATTTTTCCAGCGCGGCGCTCTTGGCAACCAGCGAGGTGTTACCGGCAGGCTACCAACCTCTCGCAGAACTCATTGATTTTATTCAAATCAATGATGCGCAGGAACATCAAGCACTAGACAGATTATTGGCAAGCAAAGCTAGAAAGCTAAGCCAAGTAGGCAATGTCGTGTTAAGTACTCATCACGACGAAGCGTTTGCCACCATTGCAGCAAGCTTGGACAGCCATTTACCACAAGCTCAACTTATAAAATATCAGCCACAAACCACGCCTCTACACAGTACAGAATTAGCAGTGCGTGCGCTAATGCATGCACTCAACACCCCAGTTGGTGATACCGAGTTAGATCAAACCCTACTCCTAAGCGTTAATCTCGCGGGAAGTATGACGGGATGTATTTTACGAACAGTAAGGAAATAAGATGACGACCGTGATCGAAGTGAAGAACTTAAGGAAGGTCTACAAAAGAACACGAAAAGTTGCCGTCGATGACGTCTCTTTTAGCGTTAGCGAAGGCGAATGTTTTGGACTCCTTGGGCCCAATGGCGCCGGAAAAACCACGACGTTGGAAATACTTCAGGGCTTGCGTAGTGCAACGTCAGGTGAAGTGACGTTATTCGGTCTTAATTGGAAGCAACACGAAAGCAAACTTCGCAGCCTTATGGGTGGCGTGATGCAACACAATAACCTCTACGAAAAACTCAAAGTAAAAGAGTGCGTCGAGCTATTTGCCAGCTTTTACCCAAGCTACACGCCAATTGATACGCTGCTTGAGCGCTTCAATTTAAGCGAGAAAAAGGGCGCTTGGCTAAGCGAACTCAGTGGTGGACAAAAGCAACGCGTATTTTTGGCGATGGCAGTGGTTGGCCAGCCCAAGTTGGTGTTTTTAGATGAGCCAACTACGGGACTTGACCCCACGAGTCGCCAAGAGTTTTGGCACATCATTAAAGACCTCAAAGAAGCCGGTACCTGTGTGATGTTAACGACGCACTACATGGATGAGGCTGAGTTCTTATGCGACAACTTAGCCATCATTAATTCAGGTCAAATCATAGAGTCAGGCGCGCCAAGCGACATTATTAATCGCACCTTTGAGACTCCAGTGATTAAAGAACCCAGAAAAGCCACACTCAACGACGTATTTTTGAAACTCACAGGTTCCACGATGGAGAGGGAAAGTTATGCCTGAGTTAAGTCAAACTAAGTTATATCCATTTTGGCAATTAATGATGGTCAATATTCGACCTTTTTTCCGTGATAAAGCGGTATTGCTATGGACATTCGGTTTACCTATTTTCATCGCCCTATTGTTGATCCAAGCCTTCTCTGGTGGACCAAAAATGTCTCCTATGAATGTGGTGGTGATGCATGGCGAGCAAATTGAACAGAAATGGCTTAAAGCGATGGAGGAAGATCCACTCGTTACCGTTACCCGCCTCTCACAAACCGATTCAATTGTGCTGGAAGACAGCTTTGCTTCTGCTCAGCTGGCGGAAGTGATCAGTTCACCAGGCTCAGTGCTGCGTAAACTGCAAAATGAGGTGAGCCCTGAAGTTTACCTTGCCCCCAACGCTATGTTTTCTACTCATAACTCCGATGAGTCGTTAATGGCACGTAACTATCTATTGCGTCTTAAAGCGCAAGCTAACGGCGAAGAGATGCGAAGCAATGTCATTAGCGTCAAAGGTTATCGTTACACTGACTGGTTGATCCCGGGGATCATCGTGTTACAAGTTCTTGGTTTAGCACTGGTGTCGATTGCCAACAGTTTAGTGTCGGACAGACAAAACGGCTTTTTTAAACGTCTACGCCTTTCTCCTTTCAAACGCCGTGATTACATCATTGGGATCGTGCTCGCACGCTTATTCTTACTGGTGTTCCAAATGCTGATTCTGTTCGTCGCATTTCACTTTTTATTTGGTTACACGCTGCAAGGAAACGTGCTGGATATCATTGCAGTAATGGCACTCGGTTCATTTTGTATCTGTATGCTCGGCGTGTTAGTTGGCGCCCGTAGCCAACGGGTTGAAGTCTCATCAGGGATAGCTAACTTACTTTACTTTCCGTTGATGTTCTTATCGGGCATTTATTTCGACACGGCTAACTTTCCCACTCTATTGCGAGAAATAGTTTCGTTACTGCCAACCACTGCGTTTTTGGATGCACTGCGCTTAGTCGCAAACCAAGGCGTTGAGCTGGCTGCGGTAAGTCGTCAATTGATTATTTTAGGCGTCACCAGCGTGGTGTTCTTCCTCATCGTTTACTTCTGCTTTGACTGGGGAGATGAAAAATCATGATTACCGATAACTTGCCGCATAAGGCACCATTTAAGTTTGCAGACAAGATAATCGAACACTCTCCAGGAGAGATGATTGTTGGATTGAAGTTCGTCTCGCATAACGAGCCAGGCCTGCAAGGACATTTTCCGGATGAGCCTATTTTCCCTGGTGTGTTAATCATTGAGACCATGGCGCAGATCAGCGGCTTGTGCTGCAACAACACGCACAAAGGGGGCATGCTGTCTTCCATAGAAAAAGCCAAATTTAGTCGCCCTGTTCGCCCCGGCGAAATCATTAAAGTAACGGCAAAACTAGAAACTGAATTTGGTGCGATGGCGCGCTTTAAAGCACAAGCACACGTTGAAGATGAGTTGGTTGCAAAAGCCGAACTCACGATTGTTTACACTGATTAAGGAACTTGGTTGTGTTTACTGGAAAGACAGTAGTAGTGACTGGCGTATCCAAAGGGATAGGCAAAGGCATCGCACTCGCCTTTTTGCAAGGTGGTGCTCGAGTATACGGTATTTGTCGCACACAAACCCCCATCGCGGAGTTACACAAACCTGAGTATCAAGCTCGTTTCACTCAACAAAGCGGCAATATTACCGACAGCGAGTTCGTCAACTCCGCTATTCGCCAAGCGATAAGCGACACGGGTCGGGTTGATGTGTTAGTGAATAACGCTGGGATCACGAATGATAGCTTGTTCTCTCAGATGTCGTACGACGCTTTTCATAACGTGTTAGATATCAACTTCAAAGGTACATTGCTGTGTTGCCAAGCGGTGTTACCAGTCATGACTAAGCAAGGTGCAGGCAAGATTATCAACATGGTGTCGCAAAGTGGAATAAGCGGACGTGAAGGCCAAGCCAACTACGCGACCTCAAAAGGCGCAATTATTGGCCTCACTCGGACTATTGCACGGCAATATGGTCACTGTGGTGTTTACTGTAACGCACTCGCTCCGACGTTTATTGCAACCGATATGATTGATGATATCCCCGCAAGCATTATCAACCCGGTGCTTAAACATACCGCACTAGGTCGTGTTGGGAGCGTCAAAGAAATTGCTGATGCCACGCTATATCTCGCTTCTAGCGCCTCTAACTACCAAACGGGAAATGTGCTTCGTTTGGATGGAGGGCTTGCGGTATGAATGCTCAAGCGTTTATTTTACTTTATCCAACAAGTGAATTTGATAGCCACTTCGTTACCCATTTGCTGTCGCAAAAACATCCGTTACTCCTTATCAATGCAAGTGCTGAGGTGCTCGCGCATAATCCAGAAGCGAGCCATATCCACCTCAACGCTCCCCTCTCTGAGTTAAATACCAATACATTACTAGATTGGTTTGAACTCAATAATAATCAGCAAGAAGTGATGGTACTGCATTGTGCCAATCGCCTTGATGAAAGCAATCTACTTGAAGACATTGCCGTTGGCGAGCAAGTGATTGCGCGTCTAGAAAGCGCATTTGCGGCACTCAGAGTCATCGCCGACAACCTCAGAGTGAGTGGTGGAAACCTCGTCTTTTTAACGCAATCAGACACCTTAAATTACGAGTTAGAAGCCACCGCCAGTGTCTGTAACCACGCTCATAATGCATTGATGATGACGCTCGCGCGCGAGTATCAAGGTAGCAAGCTGGCAGTGAACAGTTTTGTGTTACCGCTACTGGCTACCGATAGCAAAGCCGCAAGAATCCAAAAGCGTAACCTAAAAGGAGGCGTACTGGGTGCACGACCTGCGGTATACAGCTATCAAGACTTGGTGGAATACCTAGTCAACTTTATGAAAACCAACACCATGCTCACCGGTCAATCCATCGCATTCACACCAACGCTGGAGCTCAAGCTATGATGCCGGTTGACTTATACTGTTTCCATCACGCAGGTGGCTCTTCTTTGTTTTTTAGGGAATGGGCCAAACATTTACCTGCGCATTGGCAACTCCACGGCATCGACTTACCGGGCCGTGGTACTAAAGCAGGTATGCAATCTTTACGGGACTGGGATGAGGCACTTAGTCACCTAAGTAGTAGCACGCAACTTCAGCCGCGTAGTGAGCGGCTGTGCGTGTTTTTTGGTCACAGTCTTGGCGGGATGGTGGCTTATAAGCTTGCCGATCATCTTGCTAAACACGCACTGACAACACCGGATTTACTCTGTTTATCTGGATGCCGCGCGCCAAGTATTCCCTCGGCTACCCAGTACTCAAAATTGACTGACTCGGACTTGCTCACGACTTTATATCATCTCGACATGCTGCCTAAACATCGTTTAACGAAGGACGTAGAAGCGGTTGTGGCCGCTATGTTTAAAGACGACTTTATGTTAGCCGAGCAACCCGTCAGTACAGACATCACGTTGACGATGCCGGTCGAACTGATCCTCGCCACACAAGATCACTTGGTTAAGCCTGAGTCACACCAAGCTTGGTCTGAGTACTGCGAGAACCATTTTCAGCACCATCATGTCGATGGCGGTCATATGTATTTACAACAACGCCCAACGCTGGCGTGTGAGGTGATTGTCGCCGCTGTAGCGCGACACTTAGCACGCTTGCAGCAAACAAAATACCAAAAAGCAAACTGGCAAAAGCCGTTGTGTTAAGGCGAAAAAACAAGGATCACGCAATGAACTCACAGTCCAATTCCGCCAATTTCAAGTCTCTGACAACGAGGCAACTTCACGTATGGCAAGCCCAACAGCTTGATTTGGCAAATCCAGTATATAACATCGCTTGCGCGGTACAATTTACCGGCGGGCTCACAGCTGAGGCGCTAGAGCGAGCCTTAGTGTTGCTATTTGCAAGGCACCCAGTTTTATCGAGTCGTATTGATGAGGCTCATGGCGAGCCACAACTCGAATTATTAGCCAGTGCCCCTAAGTTATTAGCCGTGCCTGATGAGATTGCCGCTTTTAGTGACTCTGTCACCGCCAAAACCTTAATTGAGCAAGCTATCGATATCACTAAAGAGACCTTTCAATTCTACGCTTGTAGCTCAGAAACTCGTTTGCTATTGACCATCAAAGGGCATCACATCAACTGTGACCAGTGGGCATTGCAAGTACTGATGAGCGATTTACTCGCATGTATAGAAGCGGTGCTTGATAACTCTGAACTTGATCTCGCCCCCCTTGATTATCAAGTGATGTTTGAAGAAAAGCCTGAGCGTGCAGCAACTTCACAACAGAGCGAACTCTATCCTATCGATTTTTACCAGAGTAATACTGGGGCACTAGCGCACCATTATGACGGCATCGCGTTTCGTGAAGAAAACCCAGAGGCACTCAAACAAGTAAAGCAGGCAGCCTCTCAAGCTGGCGTTACGAGTTTTAGCGTCGTGCTTGCCAGCGTCTTTTTGACTTTATTTCATACCACTGGGCAAACCGATTTGACCATAGGGATCCCGATGGCTCGCCGCACCCGTAAAACACGCGCGATCTTAGGTCATTATTCAGACGTTGAAACGGTTTCTATTTGCGATATTGAGCAGTACACAGGCGCATCGCTTATCAGTGAAGTCAGTAACCAGCTCACCCAATTACTGCTGTCAGGAAATAATAATAAAGACGCTGCAAAGCATATTAATGTCACCTGTAACTACTTAGCCAAGCTAAAAAGCAATGGCATTCGTCCAGGGATCACCCCGTTGATGATTGGTCGCCAAGGGTACGAACTTGCTTTGGGCACAACGGGAGATACCATTATCAAAGGGGTATCCATCGAGCCTGGTGTTTCACAATTTGATATCGAATTTACGCATTTTGAAACCGAAGGTGGCCTTTGTCGTAAAGTGGTCGCCGCTAAGTCTGTCTTTTCTCGCGTGGCAATGACACGGATCACCGATATTCAGGCGCGCTTTATTGAATTACTTACCCACTCTAGCGATCTTAATATCGCCGAGCTGCCTGTACTGGATGAAGAAGAGCAAAAGCTTATCTTGGCGCGCAGCAATCAAGATAATGAAACGTTCTTTTCCGACACCACTTTAAATCACTGGTTTGAACAAGCGGTAAGTAAACACCCAGATCAAATCGCACTACAAACCCAAACACAATCTATCGATTATAAAACCCTTAACGCCAGAGCCAACGCCCTTGCCTTGCATTTACGGGAGCAATATCAGTCTCAGTATCAACAAACCCTCACTGCCGATACGTTAATTGCGCTGTACATGCAGCCTTCTATCGAGATGCTGATTGCAATTCTTGCTGTCACTAAAGCGGGTGCGGCTTATGTGCCGCTGTCTCCCGACCATGCCAGCGAGCGAACAACCTTTATTCTAAGTGACACCAACCCAAGCCTGTTGATTGTCGACGAGCAAGAGTATGCCGCCGCACAAGACAAATGCCGTTTGGCGGAGGTGGCTTGCCCATTAGTTACACCACTCAATGCCCAGCAACAAAGCGACACAGCCCCTGTCATCAGCCAATCACCGCAGGACTTGGTATACATCATTTATACCTCAGGTACGACTGGCCAACCAAAAGGCGTGATGCAAACTCATGAAAACGTCGCCCGATTGTTCACGGCAACGGAGCAAGATTATGGCTTTGACCACCACGATATCTGGGTGCTTTACCATGCCTATACTTTTGACTTTAGTGTATGGGAAATGTGGGGTGCCCTACTTTATGGCGGTAAACTCTGTATTCCTGACAACAGCCTGATCCGCGATTTTGAGGCCTTTGCAGACTACTGCTCAGATAATCAAGTGACTGTGCTTAATCAGACTCCTGCCGCATTCTATGAATTTAGTGCAGCGGCATTAAGCGCAAAATTGAATTTTGACAAACTGAGGTATGTGATTTTCGGTGGTGACAAACTCAACCCCGAAATGCTCAACCCTTGGTGGAACTGCTACGGCGATGAACAGC
This sequence comes from Pseudoalteromonas sp. BMB, assembly GCF_001709235.1. Classification (NCBI taxonomy): domain Bacteria; kingdom Pseudomonadati; phylum Pseudomonadota; class Gammaproteobacteria; order Alteromonadales; family Pseudoalteromonadaceae; genus Pseudoalteromonas; species Pseudoalteromonas sp. BMB. Next base: position 9,116 of record NZ_MBQA01000013.1, on the reverse strand, counting down.
CGCTATTGGTCAACATGTATGGGATCACTGAAACCACGGTGCATGTCACCTATAAAGCACTCACGCAACAATCAAGTTCTAAAGCCTCTCATATCGGTAGACCCATATTAGATATGAAAGCGTACGTGCTAAATTCCAAATTGCAGTTGGTCGAACCCGGCGCCTGCGGTGAGTTATATATTGGCGGAGCAGGTCTTGCTCGTGGTTATTTAAACCGCGAAGCACTCAGTCAAGAACGCTTTATTAGCAGCCCATATGCAAGCGAACAAGATATTCAACAAGGACGAGCCAGACTGTATAAAACCGGTGACTTGGCAAGACGCCTGCCGGATGGTGAGTTGGAGTATATCGGTCGTAACGATAATCAGGTGAAGATCCGTGGCTACCGTATCGAACTGGGTGAAATCGAAAGCGTGATCAACCAATTGCCAGAAGTTGCCCAAGCGGTGGTTATCGACCGTACCCTACAAAGTGTTCCCTACCTAGCCGCTTATATCAAGTTTAAGCCACAACATCACGGCCAAACTGCCCAAGTGAAAGCCCATGTGAGTCAAGCGCTACCCAGTTATATGCAGCCAAAAACGTGGACTGAGCTTGCGGAAATACCTTTGACTGGCAACGGTAAATTAGACCGTAAAGCGTTGCCAGAGCCTGAACTGGTAAGCCAAAGCGAATATGTGGCGCCGCAAGACGAAACGGAAGCGCAACTGTGTGAAGCATTTAAAACTTTGCTTGGTGTTGAGCAAGTGAGCACCAAAGATGATTTCTTTGCTATCGGTGGTGATTCTATTCTCACGATTCAACTCGTTGCTTTGCTCAGAAAACAAGGCATTGAACTACAAGTAAAAGATATCTTTGATTGTCCAACTGCAGCGGCGTTAAGTCAGCGTATTGTTAGCGTACAAGCGACTCAACGAGAGATAGCACAAGAGCAAGGCCTGCTGAGCGGACGCTTTGATCTACTGCCAATTCAACAATGGTTTTTCAATAAAGCACTACCGGAGGAGAATCATTGGAATCAGGCATTTGCAATCAGGATCCCAAGCGGCTTTAGCCAAACTCAATTACAAGAGGCGCTACACAGTTTAAGTGATCAACATGATATGTTGCGCACAACCTTTATGGAATTTGAAGGCCATATTACGCAAGAATATAACGATGTTAGTACGATGGCGCCACTCAACGTCCTTAACGGCAAGTCGCACGATGTACAAGCAGAGCTCAACGCGCGACAAAGCCAGTTCGATATTTGTAATGGCCCACTTTGGCAAGTTACACATATCGAAGCATTTTGTGAAGACTACGACCTGCTTCACTTTGCACTTCACCACTTAATCATCGATGCGGTTTCTTGGCGGATCATCGCGCAAGATCTGCAAACCCTTTTAGCACAAGGAGAGTTGCTGAGTAAACGCACCAGCTATCGACAATGGGTAGAAATGATGCAAGCGTACCCGGCAGCACACCCGCAAGAAATGGTATTTTGGCAGCGTTTAGCAACCAACTTACCAAGCTATCCGCCAAGCATGGCTGCAACACCGTCAACCGCTTGGTTAGAGCTAGACGCGCACACCACGGCCCGCTTAATACGTGACGCGAATGCTGGCTTCAATACGCAAGGTGAAGAGTTACTACTGGCTGCTTTGTGCCAAGCATTGAGTAAAACCTTTAAGCAAACTCAGCATGCTATCACGTTGGAAAGTCATGGTCGTGAAATGTGGCGTGATGATGCTGATATCAACCAAACAATTGGCTGGTTCACTTGCTTGTACCCGCTACGCCTGACTCAACAAGCGACACTAAGCGACACCATTATTGATGCCAAAGAAGCGCTACGCCAGATCCCAAATAAAGGTCTTGGTTTTGGTAGCGCACAACTGCAAGACACCAGCTTAACGTTGCCAAATGTCAGCTTTAACTACCTAGGCCAAATGGGTGGGCAAAGCGATGCGCTTTGGCAAATAGACAACCAACTGCAAACCGAGACAAGTTCTGCACAAAACGGCTCGGATCTGATCCTCGATATCAATGCGTTGGTTCAGGGCGAGCAACTTAGGATCAAAGTGGATTCATTACTAGATGGAAATCTTACCGATGCCTTCGCTACTCACTTAACACAAGCGCTGCATGATGTATTGGATACAGCGCTCGAGGCGAAAAAGCGCGGCGGTGTAAGCACCCCTAGCGACTTTGGCGCGGGCTCGCTTTCTCAGGAGCAACTAGCTGCACTGCAATCCCAGTTAAGTGAAACACAATTAGAACAAACCACGACTCAGTCTGAAAAAACACAAGAATTAGAGATTTAAACCATGTTGAATTTATGCCAATCACTTGCAAAGGATAACATTGCGCTTTGGGCCAATGGAGACAAACTTAAAATTGTCCATGGTGAGCAAGGACTCAGCCAACAATGGGTTGATTACCTCAAAGCAAATAAAGCCGCATTATTAGATTACCTTGTATCGCAGCAAGTTTTTTCCGAACAAGACTTTGAACAGTTACTAGCGACTGAGCATAAAAAGGCATCTGAGATCCGTGCCATCTTTGATGCTAACAGTATGCAAAAAGGTTTTGTTTATCATCACCTTGCCCAACCAAATGACGATGCTTACCGAGTTCAGTTAGTCATCGATTACCATCAAGCACTCGATGTCGATGCTTACCAACAGGCTTGGATCTTGGCATCAATGCGTTACCCTGCGCTACGTACCGCGTTCAACTGGGAAAATGAAATCATCCAAGTGATCAAAGGAGGAACCGGATTTACCCCAAATCACTTCAGTTTTCACGACTTCAGCACGTTAGACCAAGTTGAACAACAGACACGTATCGATAAGCTCATTCACGATGACCGTAATACGCCTTTCGATTTGACTCAACCGGGATTAATGCGTTTTGCTATCGTTAAACGCGCTGATACACATTACACCCTAATTAAAGCAGAACACCACAGCATCAGCGATGGCTGGAGCTTTCCGGTGATGCTGCAAACCGTGCATCAAAACTACGCCAAACTAACCAAAGGCGAGCCGGTCATTGTTGAAGAAGAAACGGCTTACCTACAAACACAAGCACGCTATCAGCAAAATCAAAAATCTAGCGATAGCTATTGGCAAACCCAAAAAGCACAATTTGGTGAGCCCAATGATATCAACCGCTTATTGAGTAAAAATATTGACCAATCTGGCTCGTCACAGATCCAAAAAGCAGCTTCGAGCGAATTAAAGCTCTCTTCAGAGCGCCATCAACAGCTCAAAGCATTTGCTAAACAACACGGACTCACGCTGAACGTCTTAATGCAATTTGCTTGGCATAAAGTACTGCAATATTACTGCGACGCTGAGCAAACCATAGTAGGCACAACGGTCTCGGGTCGTGAACTACCCATTGACGGGATCCATGCCAGTGTTGGTTTATATATCAATACTCTACCTCTTTCCCTTGATTGGCAAGAAACGGCCAGTATTCGCACCCAGCTTACAGCGCTGAAAGAAAAAATTGCAGAACTTAACGGCAACAGCAGTGTTTCACTGTCGCAACTACAAGAGCCGAATACTCGCCTGTTCAACAGTCTATTTGTATTTGAAAACTATCCGACGCCAGCGGGACAAGACGTACTCGAATGGTCGTTCGATAAGATGATTGAAAAAGTAGACTATCCGCTCACCATCAGCATTGTTGAACAACAAGATATCTTGCTACTTAAGTTGAGCTTCTGCGAAACCATGCTGGCACCAAGCAAAGCACAGCGATTGCTCACCCAAATGACATTGGTGTTAGATGCCATTATTGCTGATGAAAACCAGCCGCATAGCCAAATTTCTTTGTTAAGTAATGATGAGCGAGCACCAATGGTTGAGGTAGACGAGCATGCGGATTATTTGCACTCTACTATTCATGAATTGGTTGCTCAGCAAGCACAAAAAACGCCAACTCGAATAGCGCTAGTTGAAGGCGAAATGCAGCTGACCTATCAAGAATTAGAACAAAGCGCGAATAAGCTTGCCGCCTACATTAAAGATCATGTGGACGTTGCCGCTAGCCATCGCTTTGTTGGGCTTTTCTGTGAACGCTCTATTGCAATGGTAATCGCAAAACTGGCTATCCTAAAAGCGGGTTGTGCTTATGTACCGCTTAACCCTGATTATCCAGATCAGCGCATTGAGTATATGCTCAACGACACGCAACTTGGTTTGATTTTAACACAAAGCGAGCTGCGCCCGCGTATCGAAACACTCGTTGCAAGTTGTGATGCAGAGCCGCAAATTACCTGCTTAGATAGCTTGTCTTTGTCTGATGCAGCGCCCGTACTGTCATGTGCACATGCGCAAACCGAAGCCTATGTGATCTATACATCCGGTACGACAGGTGAGCCAAAGGGCGTGGTCGTTCCACACCGTGGCGTTGTTTCTTTGGTACAAAATACTGATTTAATAAACACGTCAGAAAACGACGTGTTTATTCACCTATCTAATCCAAACTTTGACGCCGCAACGTTTGAAGTTTGGACACCACTGATAAACGGCTGCAAATTGGTTGTAGCAAGTGCGCAACAAGGCGCGGATCCTGACAGCCTATCAAGGTTAATTAAACAACACGGTGTTAGTGTACTTTGGCTAACGCGCACACTGTTTGATTCGCTGTATTTACAACAACCTGATATTTATGACAATGTCCGCTGCGTACTAACAGGCGGTGAGGCAATCACTCCAAGCATAGTCAAACGCATTCTCGCCAGAGATACGCGACCAGAGTTGGTAATAAATGCGTATGGCCCAACTGAAAGCACGACATTTACCACTTTCTATCCATGCGCCAATATTGATGGCCCGGTGCCCATCGGCCAAGCCATTAATCATCGCCAAGTATTATTGCTTGATAAATATCTTAATCCAGTGCCATACGGCGCGACAGGCGAGATATTTATAGCAGGAGCCGGACTTGCATGTGGCTACCTTAATAAACCCGAAATGAGTGCTGCGCGCTTTATCGATAACCCCTTTGCAAGCGCAAAGGCCAAACAATTCGGGCTAGATAAACTGTATAAAACGGGAGACTTAGGACGTTGGTCAGAGTCTGGCGTACTAGAGTTTTTAGGCCGTAACGATCACCAAGTGAAGATCCGCGGGTTTAGGATTGAGCTTGCTGAAATAGAAGCACAACTCAACGAATTGGCGCAAGTAAAAGTCGCCGCTGTGGTGGTATTCGAACAAGCGGGCAACAAGCAACTTGCTGCATACGTGGTACCAGAGCACGGCGAGTTAGACCTCAATGCAGTAAAACAGGAACTGGCTCAGGTTTTACCTAGCTATATGATCCCAAGTTACTTTGAAGTGATGTCGGCGTTACCGTTTAACAACAATGGTAAGCTGGATCACAAGCAATTGCCGACTCCAACCGTGGTGGATGAAGACAACTATCAAGCACCGAGCAGCGAATTAGAAAAACAATTGTGTGGTATTTGGCAGTCAGTATTGGGCCTAGAACAAGTGGGCGTTAATGATGACTTTTTCAAAGTCGGTGGCGATTCTATTGTCAGTATTCAACTTGTGTCTGCGCTGCGTAAAGCTGGCTTTAACCTTCAGGTTAAAGACATCATTGACGCCCCAAGCGTGGCAGCGCAGGCCTATTTAATTCAACACGTTAGCACTGAAACCATCGAACTTATCACGGAGCAAGGTAGGTTAAGTGGTGAGTTTGCACTACTGCCTATCCAACAGTGGTTTTTCGATTTAGGGCTACCAAATCCACACCATTGGAACCAAGCATTTACCCTTAACTTACCTGAACACATTGAACACACGGGGCTGACGCAAGCTATTCAAGCGCTGAGCGAACATCATGACATGCTACGTTGTCACTTTGTTCAGACCAGCAACGGGGTAAAACAAGCGTACCAAGCGGCAATAGAGCTTGAAGTCCCATTACTTGATGCGACGGCTCTGAGTAAAGACGCGTTATTTAACGAATTGACCAAACTACAAAGCCAATTTGATTTATTCAATGGCCCCCTTTGGCAGGCAGCGTTGGTGAAAACGGCCGAGGGCAGTCAGGTATTCTTTGCCTTCCATCATGCCATTATTGATGTGGTATCGTGGCGGGTGTTAAGCCAAGACTTACAAACCCTATTAAGTGGTGAAGCACTAACAGACAAGCTTACCAGCTATCGTCAGTGGGTGGATGCCATTGCCACCTACCCTTCGGCTCACCCTGAACAAGCGTACTATTGGCAGCAGGTACAAAAGGGCTTTACTAGCCAACCCACTTACTCAGCACAATCACAATACAGCATCACGTTTGCGCAAGAAACGACTGCTAAATTGCTACGAGATGCCAATCTTGGTTTGAATACTGACATTAACGACTTGCTTTTGGCGGCACTCAATATTGCCCTACACAGCACTTTTGACAGTACCGTTAATCATATTCAACTTGAAGGTCATGGTCGTGAAAATATAGATCCGCGCTTGGATGTGTCGCAAACCATAGGCTGGTTTACCAGTATGTATCCTGTGCGCCTTGAACACCACGACGACGTGATTGCAACCATCGCAAACACTAAAGAAATGCTGCGTCAGATCCCGGATAAAGGCGTGGGCTATGGCGCTTTTGTACAAGCTGGCAAAGTCAGCGTAATTCGCCCTCAGGTGAGCTTTAACTACCTAGGTCAATTGAATCAGCAACAACAGCAAAGCCGAGACTGGCAGCTGGATGATACTCAAGCAGGCTATGTGATGACAGAGGCAAACGCTCAGGCTGACAATGCACTGCTACTCAACATCAATGGCGCAGTTCGCGGTGACAAGCTTCACTTTGATGTGGTTTCGAGGTTGAACCAATCACAGTCGTTGGCATTTGTTGAGCACTTTGAAATGGCGCTTCATCAGGTCATTAATGCAAGCTGTGAACTAGCCGCGCAAGCGCCGCAGCAAACCCCTAGCGATATGGGGTTAAGCGACTTGTCTTATGGGCATTATCAAGCGCTGAGCAAGCACTATAATATCGAAGCACTTTACCCGGCTAATAGCTTGCAACAAGGCTTTATCTATCATGCTGTTAACTTCCCAACGGATGATGCCTACCGAGTGCAATTGGTCATGGATATTGAACAAGCGCTAGAGGTTGAACACTTTATTCATGCCTGGCGTTTAGCGTCGCTTCGCTTCCCTATTCTACGCACCGCTTTTGATTGGCAAGAATGTCTACTCCAAGTGGTGTGTCGCGACGCCAGTATTGATGACAGTCACTTCACCATAGTAGATCTATCATCCCTTGACGAGCACGGCCAACAGCAAGCCACCAGCAAAGCTCAAGCCGCAGACCGACAAGTTCCGTTTAACCTAAACCAACCGGGGCTTATTCGCTTCACCTTGTTTAAGCGCAGTGAAAACCTCTACACACTTATCAAAACCGAGCACCATGCCATTAATGATGGCTGGAGTGGACCGTTAATGCTGCAAGCTGTCGCGGGGTATTATCGCCAGCTTTGTGATGGCAACACGCCTGAGGTGCAAACGCAGCAAACCTATTTAGAAGCGCAAGCTTATTATCTTAAAAATGCAAAGAAAACGCAGGCTTACTGGCAGCAGCAACAAGCTGACTTTAATACCGCAAACGATATAAACTTGTTGCTTGGTGGCCAGTATGACTTGTCGCAAAGTCGAATTGTTGAACAAGTGCAATCGGTACAGTTTAGCCTTCAAGGTGAGGCATTTAGGTCACTACAACATACTTGTCAGCAAGCTGGCGTCACCCTCAACGTGGCACTGCAATTTGCTTGGCATAAGTTACTGCAAACCTATTCTGGTGATAGCCAAACGATTGTTGGTAGCACAGTTTCCGGTCGTGAAATTCCAGTCAATGGGATTGAACAAGCGGTCGGTTTGTTCATCAACACCTTACCTTTAGTGGTGAATTGGCAAGCAGAAGCAAGTTGTAATGACATTCTCAAAGCCATTCAAAAAGGCGTAGCTGCACTCAATAGCCACAGCGACATGAGCTTGTCGAAACTGCAACGTGATGGTCAACGCTTGTTCCATACCCTCTTTGTATTTGAAAACTACCCGACTCCAGAAAATACCGGCAGCTGGAAGTTTAGAGAATCAATAGAAAAAGGCGATTATCCGCTTTCTGTGGTGGCCCAAAGCGAGCAAGACCGCTTAGACTTTGTGATGCATTACAACGGGGAATGGCTGAGCACCGCACGGGCAGAGTGGATCCTTGACCAAGTACAAGCTATTTTGGTTCAGCTTGGGGAGCGACTGACACAAAGCCATCAAAGCATTAGCTTGGTCAATTACCAAATGCAGACAACGCTTAGCCAATGGCACAACAACGCCGAGTCGTTTGCCACCGACAAAGATCTAGCAAGCTTAGTAGAGCAGCACGCCACTAACACCCCTGAGCTGACGGCCATGTTAACCAGCAGTGGTGAAGCACTGTCTTATGCCGAAGTGAACGGTAAAGCCAATGCCCTTGCAAAGCAAATCCTTGCTCAGCACCCCAAAGTACAAGCTGGCCTATTGCCTGCCGATACCCCTATCGCCCTCTACTTTTCTCGCAGTAGCGAGATGCTTATTGCTATTTTGGCCGTGCTCAAAGCCGGTGGTGCCTATGTGCCTGTTTCACCGGATTACCCAGAAGCTCGGGTTGAGTTTATTTTAACTGACACCAACACCGACTTAGTGCTAACGCAGGAAAGCCACTTGCCGTCACTTAACCCTGTGCTTGGAAAAGCCACAGCGCTCGGCGTGAAGGCGCTCAGTGTGAATACGCGTGCACTTGCAGTGGAGCATGAGAACCTAACCCGTCCAACCGCGTTGGCTAACTTGGCTTATATCATCTACACCTCAGGGACAACCGGACAACCAAAAGGCGTAATGCTCACGCAGCACAATGTGCTTTACTATCTTCACGCCTTAACCAGCCAGTTAGGTGACAAGTATCGTAATATCGACTTTTCTTCTAACTACTGTTTTGACCTGTCGGTGACCACCACCTTATGCCCGCTTCTTGCTGGACAAACGGTGTGTGTTTATGAAGGCGATATTCTTGATGCCGCCGCCTTTAGAGCTCATCTAAATGCCGCGAATATTGGCTTTGTGAAAACCACACCC